>JAIXPT010000296.1 GCA_027486095.1 Planctomycetaceae bacterium
AAACCTCGATGGCCCACCTCTTCAACTCGGGCCGCCGGTGCGTGCCTTCCCTCGGCTCGCTTGCGCTCGCCTCGGTCAGGCACGCACCGGCGATTTACAGAACGTATGTTGCACTAACCCGCAGATGCCGGTGGTAAAATTTCGACTGGAGCCAAGCGGATGGCCGACAACGCCGGCCGCGGTCTCGCGGAGATCGATCAAGGGCGGATCGCCGTGATGAAAGACAAGCAGACGATGCAGGCCGCGGGCGGAATCGTAGGTGGGATGTATGGTGGGCCACAGGGAGCCGCCGCCGGCTCCCATGCGGCTGGCGTTTTCATCGATGGCGTCAACGGCCGCCATCGGCAGTCGCCTCCTATCGTGGAGCAGAATTATGGCAGCCATACTGGGTATGGGCAGCCTCAGCATCATGAGGTTTATTCCGCGGGTGGCCTCTCTGCCGACGACATCATGAAAATCCGCAGGCAGGACCATGAATTGAGGATGCAGGAGTTCGAACGCATGCGGCCCATCCATGAAGAGCAGTCTCGCATGCACCAGGAAAACTCACGTCGGCAGAACGAACTGAATCAGACACGTACGATCATTCACGGCGTGCTTCAGGGCGTGCAGCTCTTGGGCCAATGAAGAGCATGAGTGGCCGTGCGACGTATGGCGAACTGGCTTGCCATACGTCGCACGCACTCGATGCGTGTGGAACGTGAGCCATCGCTTGAACGCGTAGCGACGGGTGCCCGGGTATGGTGAATGTATGCAAGTATCGCTAGAGCTGAAGCTCTGTCGATCTGTAAGACTGCACGGGGCAATCCTGAGCCGGTTTGGTGTGGTGGTACCGGACAGGTGAGACGCCTGTTTCCACGAGGTGCTGACGCTGGTTTCGCGACGATGCCAGTTCGTCTGAAGAGGCTTGGGCGAGTTGATTCCAGGCCCGGAGAGCCGGGTTCGTGCCAGCGGGCGGAGGCCCGCCAAGGGCAGGGCGGCACGATGCCGAGCCTGCCCGTGAATACAGACAGGCTGAAGCCTGTCCTACGTCATCATCTCGCGGGCGTGGTAGCTCGAGCGCACGAGCGGGCCGCTGGCCACGTTCTTGAATCCCATGCGCCGGGCCAGCGCGCCGAGATCATCGAACTCCTCCGGCGGTACATATCGCTCCACCGGCAGCGAGTCGAGCGTCGGTTGGAGATACTGCCCGAGCGTGAGGAAATCGACACCGTGGTCGAGGAGGTCGGCGAACACGTCGAGGAGTTCGTCGCGCGTCTCGCCGAGGCCGAGCATGAGGCCGCTCTTCGTCTTCACGGCGGGCATGAGTCGCTTGGCGGTGGCGAGCAGCTCGAGCGTCCAGGAATAGACACTCTTGCGGCCGCGGACAGTGCGATAGAGCCGCGGCACTGTCTCGGTGTTGTGATTGAAGACGTCGGGCTTCGCAGCCATGAGCTGTTCGAGCGCGCCCGGCTTGCCGATGAAGTCGGGCACGAGCACCTCGACCGCCGCGCCCGTCGCCGCCCGCACCGCTTCGACCGTGCGCCGAAAGTGTTCGGCCCCGCCATCGGGCAGGTCGTCACGGGTTACGCTCGTGATCACCACGTGGGCCAGGCCCAGGCGTTTGGCCGCCTCGGCCACGCGTTCCGGCTCGTCGAACTCGAGGTCTTCGGTCTTCCCCTTGGGCACCGAGCAGAAGCCGCACGGCCGCGTGCAGACGTTGCCGAGGATCATGAAGGTGGCGGTGCGCGACGACCAGCATTCAAGCCGGTTGGGGCACTTGGCCGAGGAGCACACCGTCTCCAGGCCCAACTCGGCGATCAGGTGCGCCGTCTCGGCATGGCCGCCGCCGGTGCCGAGATTCTGCCGCAGCCACGGGGGCAGGCGGCGCACCGGGGCGGGCGGCGCCGGCGATTCGAGCGACACGATCGGCAGGGTGAACGACGGGCTGGCCAGATTATCCGACACGTTTGCTCACCTCTCGGGGCCGTGGTGACAGGGCGCTGATCGCCACGGGAAAGCCCGCCTGCACGTGCACCCGCGGAAAGCCGAAGGCATCGACCATCTGCTGCACGAGCGCCGACCGCACGTCTTGGAGTCTCACAGGCCGCTGCACGTCGGCTTCGATCGATCCCATCGTACGCATCCCCGCCTTATGGGCGACAGGGAGCGATCGCACCCGGTGATGGAGCGAAAGCGGCGGGCAGACATTGAGAAATCCTCCGTGCCACACCACTCCGCGCCGCACCGCGACGCCCACGGCCGCCAACAGCCCGGTGCGGCCGAAGATGCCGGGCAGGCTCGAATCGCGGGCAGCCCCGCAGCGCACCATCCGCACCGCCGCCTCGAGGGCATGTTCGAACCGCTCGAGGTAGCCGCCCACGTCGTGGCGGCCGAGGCCCAAGTCGGCGAGCGTCGCGAACAGCGACACACCCACCTGCCCAGGGCCGTGCAGCACCGCGCCGCCGCCGCGGCCGACGAACGTGAGCGACAGTCGGTGCGCCCGCAGTTCGTCGTCGGTGAGATCGACGTCGGTGCGTGAACCCGCCCGGCCAAGCGTGATCGACGGCTCGAGTTCGTGGAGCACGAGCGTCGGCGGGCGGCCATCCGGCTCCGAAACCTCCCACGCCAGTCGCTCCGACATCGCGAGCATGCGGTCGATGCCGATCGGCCCGGCGAGCCACGCCGTGAGCGCGCGCCGCGGTCGCGAAGTGACGTTTGCATCGGGCATCTCGCCGAAGTCGCACATGGCTCTGTTGTACCGCACCGTCGCCTACTTCCCGGCGAGCACCTTTTCAAGCGACTCCCACGCGAGCGGAACCCAGGGCACCGCGTCGGGAAGCGTGCCGGCCCGCAGCCTGGCCGTGGTGCCCGCCTCGGCCCGTTCGAGCGCCCGCTCCACCGCCCCCCCGAGCCGTTCGAGCCAGTCGGGCACCTCGACGCCCGACCCGCTCCCGTGCCCGAGCAGCGCCTCGGCCCGGCGTTCGAGCGCGTCAGCGGCGCCGGCGGGCACGGCCGTGGTGGCCTCGGCCACCGCCGGCTCGACGAGCGACTCGAGCTCGTCTTGCTCGAGCACGGCCGTGAACGGCCGCCCCACGCGATCCGCCACGCTCGCCAGGCGCACGCCCCAGTAGGCCTCCAGCTTCTCCAGCCGCGTTGTGAGGTCGGCCGTCGTGTCACGCGTCTCGTCGCGCATCCGGCCACGCCACGCCGCCGCCGCCTCGTGCAGACCGCGGCGGGCGAGCACACGGTGGGCCATGTTGACCGGCCGCAAGGTCCACGCGATCCGGTCATACTCGGCCTTCAGCCTGAGAAAATCGAGCAGGATGTGGAGGTGCTCGCCCCGATCAGACTGGGTCGTGGTCGAGTTCCAATCGCGATATTCGGCGTGATTTTCGGCGATGCATTCGAGCACGAACCGCAGCCGGGCCGCCGCCTGCTTCAGCGGCAACACCTGCCGCTCGATATCAGCCACGAGCCGCAGCGGAAACCGCGGCCGGCCGGCGGCCGACTCGTCGGCCGGCTCGCCCGCGTGCCGCTCGACGAGCTGGTCGAGATAGTGCCGCACACCGCCGCGCAGGATGCCGCGCAGCGAAGGCGGTGCCAGCACATGCTGCGTGAACAGCCCGGCCCCATACTGCTCGACGAATTCCTTGACCACCGCAAAGGCCTTCGGATCACGCACCCGCTCGAGCACCGAGAGCCGCAGCTGCCGGGCGTGGGTCATCCACGTGTCGAGCAGCTTGGGCACCAAGAGCGAGAGCCCTGCCAGAATCCGCTCGGTCACCGTCGCCGCAGCGGGCCCGGCACCGTCGGCACCCGGCGCCTGCGCGCTCTCCACGATCCGCTCGACGAGGGCGGCGGTCGCGGCCTCGAAGACCCGGTCGAATTCACTCACGCTCGCCGCCCCGGGCGGACGGCGGCTCTCGAGTGCCTTGGCCAGATGGACGATCTCCGACGTCTCGGCCACGAGCCCCAGCCGCGGCAGGCAGGCGGCAAGCCGTTCGAGGAGCCGTTCGCGGCCCCGTGCCCGCACGATCCGCAGCGGCCGCCCGCCACGCGAGAGCGGCACGTAGAGCACAGTCTTCCCCGCGAGCCGGCCCGTCACCGCGGCCAGGCTCTCACGAGCGGCCGGCACGTCGCCCCGCAGCAGCGCGGCGAACAAGCCGCCGATCGTGGGCCGCGCGGCCGCTCCCGTGGGCTTGCCGCCGAGGCAGATGCGGGCCGACACGATCCAGAGTGTTTCGGTCGCCTGCACGGCGGCATCGATGAGCCGCTCGATCGCCGCATCACGCTGCCAGCGCAGGCGGTCGAATTCGGCGGGAGGCATGCCGGGGGGGGGCGTGGATTCGGTCTCCGCGAGGTGGTCGGCGGCCCGCACGAACGTGCGCCGCAGCCGCTTGAGCGTGTGCCGCCAGCCGAGCGCCGAATCGATATCGGCCCGCGACGGTGCCGTTCCCTCGCGCACGTCCACGGCGCACGAGGCCGTCACGGCATGCCGCATCAGGCGGCAGACGCCGGCCAGAAACTGCGCGGCCTCCTCGATCTCCGCCAGGCCACCGGCCCGAGTCGCGCCGGGAAGCTCGACGTCGAGCATGCCGCCATCGACGCCATCATCGGCCGAGTCGCGCCACACCATCGACTCATAGGCCGAAGCCACCCGCTCCTCGTCGTCGGCCGGCTCATCGGATGCCGGCTCGTCGCTGCCCCGACGGTCGTCGGGGGGCACGGCGGCGGATCGACCTCCCGCATCGGCCTGCCCGGCCACACGTTCCAGGCAGTCGATGATCCCGCTGGTGTTGGCCTCGGCGAGTTCGAGAAATCGCCGTACGCGGGCGCGACCGGCCGGCGAGGTGTCGGCCACGGCCCGCGTCGTCCAGCGGACGGCGGCGGCGAGCCAGTCGGCCCCGGATCGCTCCACGGCCTGGCCTTCGAGCAGCGATGCCCAGTGCACGAGCAGCCCCATCGCACCATCGAGATCCCCCTCGTCGAGCAGCGCCGCGGCTGCCTGGGCGTGGCTCTCGGCCGCGGAAAACTCCCCCACCTCCTTCCGCCAGAAGGCCGGCGGCGGGGCAGCGGCGAACTGCCGCCGACGTTCGAGCGCGGCGATCACCTCGCGGGTCGAATCGAGAATCTCGCGGCCCGCGAGATGCGGCACCCCCGAGACGGTCGTCGTGGCATGCCGGTCCCACCATGTCGCGAGCCGTTCGAGCGCCGAGGCGGCCCGGATCGACTCAGCCTCGGCGCCGTCGAGCCGCGCCACGCGCCAGGCGACGGCATAGCCTTCGAGGATCGACTCCGTCACCGCCACGAGATCATCGACGCGCGGATCGGAGAGGCTCTCTCCGCCCGGTTCGTGCAGGGGAAACTGCCCGCCGAGGCCGAGGATGTTCCAGGGATCGACCGCCGCGCCGCAGCCCACCGCGCGAAACAAGAGGTCGGTGGCCGCATCGAGGCTCGCCAGGGCTTCGGCGGCTCCACGGCCGGCGCCGGCCAACGCCCGGCGCGCTCCGACGACGTGGCTCGTGATCCGGGCGAACAGCCGCGCCGATGCCGCAGGCACGCGGCCCGCCAGCCGCTCGGCCCCCTCCGCGCGGCCGAGCTGGGCGAGCACCGCGGCCAGCGCCACGTTTTCAACCTGCCGCGCGCGGCGGGCAGCGAGCAGCGCGTTGATATGCCGGCGCACGCCTCCGAAGGGCTGGCGCAGCCGCTGCATCTCCGCATCGAGCCGCTGCCGATGATCGGGTGGCAAGGTGCCGAGCAGCCAGCGGTAGAAGTCGTCGCGGTAGCCGGCGATCCGTGGCAGGAGTTCGGCCAGCGGCAGCCCGGCATGATGGGCGCCGGGACCACGGCCGGAGAGGCCCGATGCCATGAGCATCACGCCGGCGAGCACGGCCGACGACTCGAGGCGCAGCTGCGCCTGCCGTTCGGGTGTCGAGTCGAGCGGCGACACGGCGGCCGCGGCGGGCCAGGAACGAATGCCGTCGAGCGTGGCCTCTTGCACCACCATCCGTCGGTAGTGGCCCTGCGCGTCGATCCGTTCCGGATCCCAGAGCCCGAAGAGATAGTTTGGCCGGCTCGCCGCCGGGTGGAGGAAATCGAAGGCCCGCGGGTCGATCGCCAGCTCCTCCAAGAGCGCCAGCTCGAAGTCGGCCTGGTCGAGGAGCTGCCGCGGGGCGGCGGCGAGGATCTCGAGCGCCCCGCGCACGAGGTCACGATGAACGCCGTGCGCCACGCCCGCCCCCGCCACGAAGAGCGGAATCGGCCGCACGCGCTCGTGGGGATACGGCTCCGAAAGCCGGCCGTTTTCGAGCACGGCAACGGGCCGCCAGCCGACGTAATCGTTGAGCCTGGTGATCGCTCCGTCGATCACCGCATCGATCGCCTTGTCGTCGGCCGCGATATCGTCGCCTGGGCAGCCCACCGCCAGGAGCGCCTGCGCGGCGGCGGCCACGAAGAACGGCCGCTCGATCGCCCCCGAGGGCTGGTGCTCGAGCAGGTCGCCGTGAAATGCCCGGTAGCCGGGAAGCAGCCGGCCCTCCAGGAGCGTGAGCGCCTGCCTGGCCTGCCGCGCGTCGCGAAATGCAGGCTCGGCCGCCTCGAGCCCCGCGAGCCGCTCGCGCAACAGCTCGATCACGGCTGCTGCCGCATCGGGCCGCTCGACGATGCCCGCGGCGGCGGTGGGCTCCACGCTTGCGAACAGGTCGCTCCAGCCCCGCCACACGGCCGGATCGAACGCGCCGGCGGAGAAGTTGAGATAGCCGAGCACCATGGCCGCCGGATCGGGAACACGGGATGGCGGCACGGCCTGCGGCATGGGGCGAACGTGAGGGATGAGCGGGTCGGAACGATCGCAAGGGCCCCAGGCCCCGAAAATCGTGCGGGAAACGAGCCTCGAATCGTACCATTTTTGCACGGGTGGTTTTCGGAACTATTGTTGGCTTCATGCACGCCATGTCACGAGCGCTTGCGAATCGGAAGAGCCTGGGCTGTCTCGTGGCACTCGCGTTGGTCGGCACGGCAGCGTGTGCCGCCACCGGCCGGGCCGACTGCCTCTCGGGAACCCCGGCCGACGGGCTGGCCGCCGAGCGGGCTGGTCTCGAGCTCGAGTGGCTCGTGCAGATTCCGTTCAATGCGGCGACATCCACCGTCCAGCATGTCGTGATCGACCGCGATCTCGTCGTCGTGCAGACCGGCGATGGCAACGTCGTCGCCGTCGAGGCGGGCAAACCACGCGACGGTGCGCCCCTGCCCGGCACGATTCTCTGGAAGCATCCGATCGACGCGCACGCCGGGCCCTTTCAGCCCGCTGCGATCGGCGCCGGGCTCGTGGCGGTCGCCCATGGCGACGGCGTCCATGCCTTCGACCGCACCACGGGGCAGACGCTCTGGAGCCACCGCCTCGGCCACCTCGCCGACGCGGGCGCCGTCGTCTCCGATGGCTGGGTGTATGTGCCCTTCGGCGACGGCAAGATCATGCGGTTGCCGACGAATCCCTTTCGGAAACCCGAACTCGCCGCGAAGCCGGCGGCCGCCGCCAAGCAGGACAAGGCCGCCGCCAAGAAGCCTCCGGCCCGGAAGAAGGGCCGCTCCGGCGCGGTGAAGGTGGAAAGCCTCGAACCGGTGGTGCTCAGGGAGGGCGGCAGCGTGTCGCTGCAGCCTCATCCCTTCAAAGACGGCGTGCTCTGGTGCACCGACGAAGGCGAGCTGGTGGTGCTCGATCCTTCCGGCGACGGCTGGCGGCGCAACGAATTCTTTCTCGACCGTCCGCCGGCCGGCCGGCCGCTCGTGCACGACGGCGCGATCTTCGCCGCCACGGCCGAAGGCGACCTCGTGCGGATCGATGCGCTCGAGGACTCCGCGGGCGAACTCAGGCTCGCCTGGCGCGTATTGCTCGACGCCCGTCCCGCGGGCCCACTGTTCGCGACGGGCGAGCAGCTCGTCGTGCCGCTCGGCGACGAAGGCCTCGCCGTGTATTCCACAAAGAACGGGGAACTCCTCGGTCGAACACACGTGTGCGGCCGCGTGGTGGCCGTCGCCGCCGGCCGCATCTGGTTCGTCGATACGGTTGGCCGGCTCGCGAGCATCGACCTCGCCACGGGCGAAGTTCGCGACCGCTTCTGCCTCGGCGGATTCACCTTCCCGGTGATGAACCAGGCCACCGACCGCCTGATCCTCGCCTCACCCTCCGGCGCCGTCGTGTCACTCAAGGCGCACGAGTAGCGACGGAGCTCCAGCTCTGTCTATTCGACAGGCCTGGAGGCCTGTCGCTACGTGCGAGGAGGCTTCGGGGGAGTCGGCGAACGCTTCCCGAACGACGGCCGCGGCGGCCGGAGTGAGGATCTGAAAGACCGCGTAGCGGCGACTTTTGCCGCTACCCCGAAGCCGGCGCGCATCCAACGGAGCGAGAGTCTGGCGAGAGAGTCACGAGCCAGCCCGTTCTAGCCGCCGTCCGTGACGTCCACCGTCACGGGGATCGCGTTCACGCTGTTGGCGGCGCCGCTGCCAGCGCGGCCCGTGGCGCGGATCGTGACGCTGCCGCGGCCGAGGAGTTCGGCCGGCACCTCGATCGAG
Source organism: Planctomycetaceae bacterium (assembly GCA_027486095.1). GTDB lineage: Bacteria > Planctomycetota > Planctomycetia > Pirellulales > UBA1268 > RGVT01. The sequence continues at coordinate 8,554 of JAIXPT010000296.1, forward strand.
GCCGTGCCCTCCTGCGTGCGGCCGAGCACGCGGCCCATCGCGAAGATCACCACGCCATCGAGCCCCGTGCCCGACACGCTCACGCGCACCGTACCCGACGGCTTCACGCGGCGCGGCTCGGCGTCGAGCGTGAGGGTGCGGCCGGCGTTGGCGAACGACACGGGCATGATCCAGCGGCCCTGCGACTCGATCGGCGACGACTCGATCGCCACCACGCGAAACTCGTGGTGACCGTCGGCGAGCTGGGTCGTATCGACGGTGAGCCGTTCGCCGAGGCCGCACTGGGCGAGCCGCACGCCATCCACGAACAACTCGAAGCGGTCGGCGGTGCCGCCGCCAGGTACCGTCGCCCGTGGCTCGATTTCGACCGTACCTGCGAGCTGTTCGTGTGGTTCGAGCGGCCGGGCGTCCGGAGCGATCACGGCCTCGACGACCGGAATCGAGGCCCAGGGCCGGCAGAGCGGATCACCCACCACGAGCAATTGATAGGGCGATCGCACCGACTGATAGAAGGCCTCGGCGAGGCTCGCTCCACGGGCGTAGTGCACCTGGATCGAGGCGTGGGGAAACTTCGCCTGGAGCGCGTAGGGCTCGATGACGGTGCCTCTCGAATCGGCGGCGCCCGCGCGGAGAAACACCGAGAGCGGGGTCTGCCCGGCCGAAGGCGTGAAGATGCCGCCGAAGCTCGTGAGGTTTTCACAGATCGCCCCGGGCACGACCGCGCAGCCGCTGCCCGGCCAGTCGAGATCGGCGGCGCCGGTCATCAGGCCCGCCACGTCGCGCTTCCCCGCCGGGAGCGTGCCTTTCACGACCGCCGCCTTCACCCCCAGCTTCTCGAGCGCCGCCACCGTCGCCGGGAAGACGCTGCTGCGCGTGGTGGTGCGGACGTCGGAGTTGGTGACGAAATAGATCGTGCCGGCGGGCCTGGTGCCATCGGCGGTGGCAGCCGACCGCAGATAGCGGAGAATCTCGGCGAGCGTGTTGCCGCGGCCGTCGGTCACGCCGAGCACTGCGGAGAGCAGGTAGCGCGACCCACCGGCCTCGTTCAGCTCGCCGTGGGGCCCCCATCCATACCAGCCGCGAAAGCCGGCGGTGGTCGGCGGCACGCCGTCGGCCCCGACCGGGCGCCAATAGCGGTTGCTGGCGGGATCGAGGTAGGCCGGGCTCGACGCCTGCACGGCGGCAAACAGCATCGTCATTCCGGTCAGCGATCCCGACGGAAATTTGTCGCGGCCCGCGAGCTCGCGCGGGAGCTCTTCCGTGAAGTCCACCCGCCAGGGAAAGTCGGTGGAGTAGACGACGTAATCGATCTGCGGCGCGAGCTTGCGGGCGTCGATCGCCTGGAGGATCGGCCGCAGCAGGTCGGTGCGAAAAGTCGAGATCGAAACCGCCTCGCGGCTTCCCTGCCAAGGCAGCATCAGTACGTTGATCGGCGGAATGCCGCGCAGGGCCGCATAGGAGTTGGCCGCGGCGAGGCTCGTGGCACTCGTGGCGTTGACGACGAGAAACACGTTTTCCGGCCCGCCGCCGGCCCGCGCCGGCGATCCTGTGGTCAGAGCGGCGAGCGCCCAAGCGACCGCCACACACATGCTGCGTTGCATCGACAAAACACCCGGGTGGGCCGCGAATACGGCTGGACGAATCGTTGTACGACATTCCCGTTTCGGGCGAAACCAGTAGACTTTTTTCATGGGCGATCGCATTGAGAAGATGCTCCGAGCGAAGTGCCTGCGCTGGGCAGCCATATGGGCAGCCGTGTGGACGGGTGTTCTTGCGGCGGCCGTCGCCACCAGTCGTGCCGAGGAGCCACCCGCATTTTCCGGCGACCGAGCCTTCGAGCACCTCGGGGCGATCGCGGCCCTCGGTCCGCGGCCGAGCGGATCGCCGGGCATGGCGAAGCAGCGGGATCTCGTGATCGCGCATTTCGAGGCGGCCGGGGCGAAGGTGGCGCGGCAGGCTTTTCAGATCCGTGATCGGCGCACGGGCCAGCCGGTGCCGATGGAAAACCTGATCGTGACGTGGCATCCCGACCGTACCGACCGCGTGCTGCTCGGGGCCCATTACGACACGCGGCCCTTTCCCGACCGTGATCCCGTCGAACCCCGCGGCGTGTTCCTCGGCGTGAACGACGGCGGCAGCGGCGTGGCCGTGCTGATGGAACTCGCCGCGGCCGTGCGCGGGCTGCCGGGGCCCGTCGGAATCGACTTCGTGCTCTTCGATGCCGAGGAATACGTCGTCGCCCCGCGCGATCCCTATTGCCTGGGATCGAACTTCTTCGCGCGGCAATACGCCGCGGCTTGCCAGGCGGGCACCCAGCCGCATCGCTATCGCTGCGGCGTGATCCTCGACATGGTGGCCGATCGCGACCTCGAGATCTTCCAGGAGCAGCACAGCGTCGGCTGGCCCGACACGCGGCCGGTCGTGGACGAATTGTGGGGCGTGGCCGCGCGGCTCGGCGTGCGGCAGTTCGTGCCCCGCCCGAAATACACCGTCGAAGACGATCACGTGCCCTTGCGGATGATCGGCCGCATTCCCACCTGCGACATCATCGACTTCGACTATCCGCAGTGGCACACGACGGCCGATACGCTCGAGCACTGCTCGGCCGAATCGCTCGAGGCCGTCGGCCGGGTGGTGCTCGAGTGGCTGCGTGGCCTCGAGTGAGCCGCGGAATGGATCGGGCCTCACCCTCGTCGCCGCAGCTGCTCGTGCCCGATCTCGGCCTGCCGGGCGGCCTGATCACGCTCTCGCTGTGGCTCGTGCCCGACGGGGCAGAGGTGCTCGAAGGCGACCGTGTCGCCGAGCTGCTCGTGGGCGCCGCGACGATCGACCTCGAAGCGCCCGTCACGGGCCGGCTCGTGCGGCAGCTCGTGGACGAAGACGCCGCGGTGACGCCCGGGATGCCGATCGCCGACTTCGAAGCGGTGCCGGAACGCTGAGGCCGCCATGATCCCGGAGCCAGCATCGACGTCGCGCCGCATCCCCGCAGCGGTGGGCACGTGGCTGTGTGCCGGTGCCGGGGCGATCACGATGTTCCTCGTGCAGCCACCGGCCGACCTGTGGGCCTTGGCCTGGGTCGCGCCGTTGCCGTGGCTCGCGCTTGCGGCCCGGCGCGAGCTGCCGTCGCCACGCCCATACCGCACAATTTTTCTCTGCGGCTTCATCCACTGGCTGCTCGCGATCCACTGGCTGCGGCTGCCGCATCCGGCGACGGCGCTCGGCTGGGTGGCGCTCTCGGCCTACCTCGCCCTGTTCGTCGTGCTCTTCATCTGGGCCACTCGGCGGCTCGTGCACCGCTCCAGCTGGCCACTCGTGCTCGCGGCGCCGGTCGTGTGGATGGGCACGGAACAGCTGCGCGGCTGGCTCTTCGGTGGGTTCACGTTCGCCGGCTTGGGTCACACGCAGTGGCGCTGGCCGGCGGTCATCCAGGCCGCCGATGCCTTCGGTGCCGTGGGTGTGAGCGGGATCGTGATGACGGTGGCGGCGGGCATCTTCGAGGCGGTGGTCGCCCGCGACCGCCGCGGCCGCTGGAGCGCAGCCGCGCTCGCGGTCGCCGTGCCGGCCCTCGCGCTCGCCTACGGCAGCTGGCGGCTCGCCACCGTGCCCGCGCCCGCCGCCGCGCCGCTCGACGTGCTCCTCGTGCAGGGCTCGATCGATACCGAGCTCAAGCACGATCCTTTGGCGGCAGGCGCGGTGGCGAAGGAGTACGACGATCTCACCGTGGCCGGGCTCGCGGCGACACCCGGCCGCACGCCCGATCTCGTCGTCTGGCCTGAGACGATGTGGCGTTGGGGGCTCCTCACGATCGCTGCCGACGAGATCCTGCCGGAGAGCGTGATCGCCGAGGCGCTCGGCACCGCCGCCGACGGCCTCGATGGGGCTGCCCGTCAGGCCGGCGCCCGCGCGGCACTCGAGGCGGAGCGATTGGCCGCCCTCGCGGCATTTTCCCGCCGCTATGGCACGCACTGGCTCGTGGGGCTCGACCGCCAGGAGATCGGCCCCGATGCGCCGGGCGGCGCCCGCCATTACAACTCGGCGCTCTTTCTCGATGCCGATGGCCGGCCGCTTGGCTGCTACGACAAGATGGTGCCGGTGCTGTTCGGCGAGACGATCCCCGGCGGGGCGACGTTTCCCTGGCTCTATCGCCTGACGCCGTTGCCGGCCGGGCTGACGCCGGGCCGCGTGCCTGTCGCCGTCGAGATCGCCGGGCATACCGTGGCCCCAACCATCTGCTACGAGACGGCGCTGCCGGGAACGGTGCGGCGAATCGTGCGCGAGCTCGCCGCCCGGGGCCGGCGGCCGGACGTGCTCGTGAACCTCACCAACGATGGCTGGTTTTGGGGATCGAGCGAGCTCGACATGCATCTCGCCTGCGGCATCTTCCGGGCGGTGGAGGTGCGGACGCCCCTCGTGATCGCGGCCAACACCGGCTTCTCCGCCTGGATCGACGGGTCGGGCCGGCTCCTGGCCCGGGGCCCGCGCCGAGCCACGGCGACGCTGCGGGCGGCCGTGATCCCGGACGGCCGGTCGAGCCCGTGGCTGTTCTGGGGGGCTGTGCCGACGGGGGGATGTGTGGCGGTCGTGGTGGCAGCCGTCGCCGGCGGCCTCGTCGAGTGGAAGGCCCGGCGCACGGGCGCTCCAGCCGCGTTGACCGGGCAGCCGATCCAGGGATAGGCTGCAGAGGGAAGGTACGCATGAACATCATCGGCAAGATCTTCGTGTTCGCGGTATTCGTCATGAGCCTCGTGTTCATGAGCTTCGCGATCGCGCTCTTCTCCACGCATACGAACTGGCGCGAGGAGATCACTCGCACGGCCGATCAGGTGCAGGCCGGCAAGCCGCTCGGCTACAAGCTGCAGCTCGACGAGGCCAAGAAGGAGCGCGAGACGCTGACGGCCGAGATCGCCAAGCTCACCGCCGAAGTGGCCTCCTCGGAAGCCGCCCGCGACCAGATCGTGGCCAAGATTCAGACCGCGCTCGAAGAAAAAGACAAAGAGCTCCAGGCCCTGCGCAAGGACAAGGACGCCCGTGAAGACGAGCGCGAGAAGGCTCAGACCGAGCTGGCCATGGCCCGCACCGAGTTGGAGAAGGCGACCAAGACGGTCGAAGAGCTGCGCGACGACATCCGCGGCATGCAGGCGAAGGTGGATGACCAGGTGACACGCACGGCGAAGCTGGCCGGCGAACTGCACGAGAAGGAGTCGTTCCTCGAGATCGCCACCGAGCGCAAGGCCCAGCTCGAAAAGCAGGTGGCCAACGCCCGGCTGCTCCTCAAGCAGCATGGCCTCGCGATCGAGAGCCTGCCCCGCGACCACGTGCCCACGGCCGGCGGCGTCGTGACGGCCGTGGCCGACGATTCGATCGAGGTCACGCTCGGCGGCGACGACGGCGTGCAGGCGGGGCACTTCCTCGAGGTGTATCGCGACGACGAATATCTCGGCCGCGTGCAGGTGATCAGCGTGAAGCCCGATCGCTGCGTGGGCCGCGTGATCCGCGAGTTCAAGCGGGGCGACATCCAGCCCGGCGATCGCGTGGCCACCCGGCTCAAGGCCTGACGCGGCGGACACTCCCTGGAGCGACTTCGCGGATGGCAGACGACTCGCAGCCCGTATCGCGACCGCCGGTCAACGTCTACACGGCGATGCTGATTCTCTCCTTCATCGCGATCGCGGTCGGCTGCATCGTGCTCGCGCTCGATCTCGGCCGCTACAACTTCGAAATTCAGCCGCCCGCTGGCATGAAGCCCTCCTGACGGGAGGCCGTGATGTTTCGGTGGCTGCGTGAGCGGCGGCGGCGGTCGATCCGCACGAGGCCTTTTCTCCCGGCCTGGCTCGATATCCTCAGGCGCAACGTCAAGCAGACGGCGTGGCTCTCCGACGACGAGGCCGAGCGGCTCCGGGCCTGGGTGGCCGTGTTCCTCGCCGAAAAACGCTTCGAGGGCTGCCGTGGCTTCGAGATCACCGACGAAGTGCGCGTGACGATCGCCGGCCAGGCGGCGCTCGTGATGCTGGGCTTTGCCGGCGAACACTTGGATCGCCTGCAGTCGGTGCTCGTGTATCCCGGCGACTATCTCGCCCCCAAGTCGGCCCAGCTCGAGGGCGGCGGGGCGCTCGAGTGGCAGGAGGAGCGGCTCGGCGAGACCTGGGCCGGCGGCAGCATGGTGCTCTCGTGGCCCCGGGTCATGGACGGAGGGCGGCTTCGCGACGGGCCACGGTCGGTCGTGATCCACGAGTGCGCCCACGCGGTGGACATGCTCGACGGCGAGGTGGACGGCATCCCGCCGCTCGCCTCGCCCCGCGAGGCACGGGCCTGGGCGCGCGCCATCGACGAGTGCCAGCTGCGCTATGAGGAGGCGCTCGACGAAGGCCGCAGCGTGCCCTTCGACGACTACGCGGCGGAAAGCCCGAGCGAGTTCTTCGCCGTGGCGAGCGAGTGCTTCTTCCAAGACCCGCACCGTCTCGCCCGCTTCGACGCCACGCTCTACGACCTGCTCAGCCAGGCGTGGCAGCAAGACCCAAAGCGTCGCGTGCCCGTCCAGCGCCGGTAAGACAGGCGTATCTTGCCTCTCAAGATGCCTTGCCGGACGGCAGGGCATGTGATAACCACCCGCATTCGAAGCCGGCGGTAGGCATGCTCGACTCCGGTCGTGTTGAGAGTACAGGACTCGTGGGTTTTGCTCAGACGCCGATAGTCCTCAACGACTTCCTGCGTCTGCGCGTGCCCACCGACCGTCTCCACCGAAAGTTCTGAGCGCTGTAGCGACAGAGCTCCAGCTCTGTCGATCGACAGGCCTGGAGGCCTGTCGCTACGGTTGAGGAGGCTTCGGGCTCCCCGTGTCCCGGGAGTCGGCGTATGCAGGCAAGCGTAGCCATGGATGGCGCAGCGCAGCCGGAGTCGAGTGAGCGGAGGGCTGGAGGCCCGCAGCGAACGTCCGGCGACGGGATTCGGGGAGCCCGAAGCCGGCGCGTACTGCTGTCCGATCTACGGCCCCGTCAGGTGTGCCGTTTCGTTGAAGGCCACGAGCTCGGGGCCGGGCCAGTCGAGGAGCGTGAGCGAGGCGTTGGCGAGCGCGGGGAGCTTCGTGAACGGCCGCTCGGCGGCCTCGGCGAGGAGCGGATGCGAGGGGCCGAGGAGGCTGCCGAGGGCCGCGGTGAGCACGCCGCCGTGGGCCACCACGATCATGTGCCGGGCCGGCCTGTGCGCGAGCTTCTCGAGGGCGGCCCGGCCGCGGGCGGCGAGGCCGGCGCGGGATTCGCCGCCGGGAATCGCGTAGTCGGCATCGCCGCTGCGCCAGCGGGCCACTTCCGCCGGAAACGCCGCCTCGAGGTCGGCCCACAAATGCCCCTGAAAAATACCGGCGTGAAGTTCGGCCAGGGCGTCTTCCACCAACAGAGGCAGGCCGAGCGCGAGGGCGATCGCCGTGGCCGTCTCGCGGGCCCGGGCCAGCGGGCTCGACCAGATCTCGTCGATCGTCACATCAGCTGGCAATGAGCGAGCCCAGCCGGCGAGTGCTTCGGCCTGGCCGCGCCCGACTTCCGAGAGCGGCACGTCGGCCTGCCCCTGCACCCGCGACTCGACGTTGTAGACGCTCTCACCGTGTCGAACGAGATACTGTCGCATGCCGATGTTCGAGCCTACCGCAACGGATCGGCGGGCGGCAGGGCCGCGAGGTCCGACCGCGACGATGGCGGCTGGTGTTCGTGGGCGGCATGCCCGGCATGGGTCTTCGAGAGCTGCTCCACGAACTCGCGGCTCGAGCCTTCGAGCACGAACACCTCGCTCGCGGCCTGCGGCGCCCCGTGGGGCCGCACGATGCAGATCACTTCGGCCCGCCCCTCGTGCTGCCGCACGTGGTCGATCAGCGCCCGTTCACCACCCGAGAGATGCTTCGCGTCGGCCAGTACGGCCGGCGCCGCGGGAGACGCACTCGCCGCAGGTGTGGCATTCGTGCCCGTCGAGGCGGTGGGAAGGGCTTCACCACGATCACGGCGGTCGAACGACACCGGCGGCATTTCCGCCGGCATGCTCGGCACTCCCGGCCCGGCGGCGTCGGCCACGGATCCGCTCGGGTAGACGCTCTTGTAGACGAACGCCAGGCCCGCCTCGTCGAGCTGTTCGTGGATCGCCGGCAGGGCCGCGAAGAGCCCTTCGTTGTCGGTGGGGTCGGCCGCGTTGCAGACGCCGAGCAGCGTGCCGTCGGCGCCGAACAGTCCGCCGCCCGATCGCCCCTGCACCGGCTGGCCCGCCACCTGCACGTTGGCCGGTCCCAAATACTTGTCTACGGCGGTGACGCGGCTGTGGTGAATCGTCGGATCCTGGCCACCGTTGCAGCCGACCGTCACGACCGGCTCGCCCGCCGCGGTGGTCCGCTGCGTGCCGCCCACCTTCACCGGTTCGACCGTCACGTCGGTGAAGATGCTGACAAGCGCGAGATCGCGCTTCAGGTCCCACGAGATCACCTGCCCCGCCAGGCCGCGCGGTGCGTTCGGCCCGAAGAGATCGACCTCCACCCGGCCCTGCCCCTCTGAATCGCGGAAGATGTGGCCGCAGGTGAGGATCAGTGCTTCGCCCTGTCGGCAGTCGATGACCGTGCCCGTGCCCCACGACACCCCCTGGGCGTCATCGACGCGGAGCCGGGCCGTCGCGGCCAGCAGGCGTCGTTCGAGGGCAGCGCGGTCGCCGAGCGCAATCGCCGGGCTTGTGTCGATTGCAGCGACGTGGGCGGGAGCGGTCGCCGCGACAGGCGGCAGCGCGGCCGGCGCACGGGCGGGCAGCACCCGCGCCGGCGTCGCCGCCGGGGCTCGGGCCGAGGATTCGACCGCGAGCGGCGTGTCGGGCTGATGGGCGGGCAGCGGCATGCCGGGCACGGCAGCGAGCGGCTGCCGCGCGGGAGTGGCGGACGCCACGGCAACGGTCGCCTCGGGAATGCCGAGTGCGGAGCGGCTCTTGAGCAGGAGTTTCTCGAGTTCCTCACGCGTGGTCGCGCCGGCGATGCGACCCACCTCGTGACCTTTCACGAGCAACACGTAGCAGGGCACGCCGGTGATTCCGAACCGCTTCACGAGATCGGCTTCGTGGTCCACGTCAACATGGCGCACGGGCCATCCGGCAGCCGAGATTTCACCGATCAAGGGCGCCATCGATCGGCAGGGGCCGCACCACGACGCGGCGAAATCGAGCAGCACGATGTCGCCCGCGGCGAGCGCCTGCGCCGCTGCGTCTGCGGGAGCCGGCGCGGCAGCCCGCACGACGGTCGGCAGGGCCACGGCAAGGCAGCCCGCGAGCCACAGGGTTCCAGGGAACGATCTCATCGCATGCTCCGACGTGCTCTCGAGACGGCTGCCCGCGGTCGCGTCGCGAGCGGGCGGATACTGGCGGCACCCGCCGCGCCGCCACAAGGTCACTTTCGCCGTCTGCAGGCGGGGCACTTCCTGCCTGGTCACCCGTGTTCGCGTCGTTTGCCCGCTTCCTGCGCTGTTTCGCCGGTTCCGCGCCGCCTCTACAATCCGCCGGCCTTCGAGCCCCCCGGGAGCATCATGCCCGCCATCCACGCCCGCCGGATCCTCGTCACCTCGGCCCTGCCCTACGCCAACGGCCACATCCACCTGGGGCACCTCGTCGAGTACGTCCAGACCGACATCTTCGTGCGCTTCCAGAAGCTCTGCGGCAATCGGGCCATCTATCTCTGCGCCGACGACACGCACGGCACGGCGATCATGATCCGGGCCAAGGCCGAGGGCCGCAGCGAACAAGACCTGATCTCCACGATGCGCGCGGCCCACCTCGCCGACTTCGCTGGATTTGAGATCGAATTCGACCACTATGGCTCGACCGACAGCCCGGCCAACCGCCGGCTCTGCGGCGACGTCTGGCAGGCGCTCCGCGACCGCGGCCTCGTCGTGTCGCGGCCCGTGGAGCAGCTCTTCGACCCACAGGCGGGCGTGTTCCTCGCCGACCGGTTCGTGCGGGGCGGCTGCCCCAAGTGCGGTGCCGCCGACCAATACGGCGACTCCTGCGAGCAGTGCGGCGCGACCTATGGTCCGGCCGACCTCGTGCAGCCCCGGAGCACGCTCTCCGGCGCCACGCCCGAGGTGCGCTCAGCCGAGCACCTGTTCGTGACGATCGAATCGCTCCACGACTTCCTCGCCACCTGGGTGCGGTCATCGGGGGCACTCGACGCGCCCGTGGCCAACTACCTGGCCGGCCACTTCCTCTGCGATCCCTTGCGCGACTGGGACGTCTCCCGCCCCGCCCCCTACTTCGGCTTCGAGATCCCCGATGCCCCGGGCCACTACTGGTATGTGTGGTTCGACGCGCCGATCGGCTATCTCGCGGCGACCGACGAATGGTGCACGAAGCACGGCGAGGCGTTCGCTGACTGGTGGCATCGCGATCAGGCCACCGCCGTGCCGGCCGAGATCCACCACTTCATCGGCAAAGACATCACCTATTTCCACACGCTCTTCTGGCCGGCGATGCTCGAGGCTGCGAATCTCGCCCTGCCCACGAAGGTACGGATCCACGGCTTCCTCACCGTCGATGGCCAGAAAATGTCGAAGAGCCGTGGCACGTTCCTGCTCGCCCGCACGTACCTTGCGCATCTCGATCCCGCGGCGCTCCGCTACTACTACGCGAGCAAGCTCTCCGGCGGCATCGACGACATCGATCTGAACCTCGCGGAGTTCGCCGCCAAGGTGAATTCCGATCTCGTCGGCAAGGTGGTCAACCTCGCCAGCCGTACGGCGCGGTGGCTGGAGAAGACGGGGCTCGCGGCGGTGTATCCCGACGATGGAGGCCTCTTTGCCCGGGCCGCGGCCGACGGCGCCGAGATCGCCGCGGCTTACGAGGCCTGCGACTTCGCGCGGGCCATGCGGGTGATCATGCTCGCCGCCGATCGCGCGAATGCCTACGTCGATGCCGAGCAGCCCTGGAAACTCGCCAAGGCCGGGCCGGAGGCCGCCGGAAAATTGCAGGACGTGGCGACGGTGGCCCTCAATCTGTTTCGGCAGCTTGCCGTGTACCTGGCGCCGGTGCTCCCCAAACTCGCCCGTGACACAGGCGCGCTCGTGGGCGGCCCGATCCAATCGTGGGCCGAGTCGCAGACGCCGCTCTGTGGAACGGCTGTCGGCCCCTTCTCGCCGCTCATGCAACGCGTCGATTCCACCCAGATCGAAGCCCTGCTCGCCGCATCGCGGGCCGCGAACGAAGCCCCACCCACAGGAGAACCTGCCATGGAGACACCCGCCCCATCACCCACCACCGGCGGTGATTCAGGCGTTGCGCTCGCCGCCGAACCCCTCGCCCCCACGTGCACGATCGACGACTTCGCCAAGATCGATCTGCGCGTGGCCCGGATCGTGGCTGCGGAGGAGGTGCCCGACGCGAAGAAACTGCTGAAGCTCACCGTGAGCCTCGGCGGCGACACGACCCGCACCGTGTTCGCCGGCATCAAGGGGTTTCACGAGCCGGCGGCCCTGGTGGGGCGGCTCGTCGTCGTGGTGGCGAATCTCGCGCCGCGGCAGATGAAGTTTGGCTCGAGCGAGGGCATGGTGGTGGCGGCCAGCGGTGCAGGGGCCGCAGGTGTCTACCTGCTGTCTCCCGATTCCGGCGCCCTTCCCGGGATGCGTCTGCACTGACGCATATCGTGGATATGAAATGAGCTTCAGCCTGTCTTTGCCTTGAACAACTTGTGCGCACCGGCTCGTGACTGCCCAGACCCTCTCGCCGGACGTTCGGACAGGGGGCATTAACCCGTATTCGGAGCCGGCGGTAGGCATGCTCGAATCCGGTCGTCTTGAGAGTCCACAACTCGTGGGTTTTGATCAGGCGCCCATAGTCCTCAAGGACTCCCTTCTTCTGCGCGTGCCCACCGACCGTCTCCGCCGAAAGTT
>JAIXPT010000356.1 GCA_027486095.1 Planctomycetaceae bacterium
AGCGACAGAGCTCCAGGGCTATCTTCACGCGAAACATCGGCATCGTGCCGATTTTCGCTTGGCCGACTCCGTCGGCTGGAATTCACCCGGCCCTCCAGGCCTCGTGCTCTGCGCACCCATGTAGCGACAGAGCTCCAGCTCTGTCGAAAGCGGCCCGCATCCGGCAGGCCTGGAGGCCCGTCGCTCCGGGTAGGTTGCAGTTTTTGAGCAGCCCGCTAGACTCTCGCCCGTGGGTTGACGACCCGTTTTGATGAGCCACAATGCTAGGCTCGTGGGTTTGATGCCCGAATTGACTGGGCAGCCACGGATGGATCAGCCGCGAACGACGCATGCCCGCTGCTGCAGATCTTTTGATCGGCGAATTCGCCCGGACGCTCGACGAGCGGTTTCGGCTGGCGATCCCGCCCGAAGTGGCCGTGCCGCTCCTCGCCGGGGGCCCCAAGCTCGTGATCGCCAAGGAGCGGGCCGGCTGCCTCTCGCTCTGGCCGGCGGCCGTGTGGAAGCCGCGGATCGACGCGGCCGTGGACGTGGTGCGCACCAAATTGCAGGCCGGGCTGCTCACGCAGCGCGTCGGCCAGCTTCAAGACCTGGGTCGGCTGCTTTCGACGCGACACAAGGTGGTGTCGCTCGCGGCCCGCGATCGGCTCGTGATCCCGGAAGGATTCCGGGAATTTCTCGGCGTGGAGCCGGGGGGCGAGCTGTTCGTCGTGGGGGCGGCTGTCTGCGTGGAGCTCTGGCAGCCAGCAGCCTGGTCGGCCTATGTGACGAGCGAGATGCCCGAATTTCGGCGACGGATCGACGAACTGACGGCTTGACGATGTGTGGCCATGCCCGGATGAGAGGAACGGTTTGACCTGTCGGTGTCATCCGGTCAGGAAAAATAGAACGCCACGGATCGGGCCCCACGAGCACGGATGCTGCCGAGGGACCTCCTCCGGGCATGGCCCTTCTTGCGGTAAATTGACACCCCGCGCAGCCCGTTCGTAAAGTGTTGATAGATCGGGAGTTGCTGGTACGACCGCGCTGCCCGTTCGTTCCCTGCTGGAACAGGCCATGGCTCGCAGTCCGTTCTGTTGGGGCATCGACATCGGCAAATGCGCCTTGAAGGCGGTGCGCTGCCGGCTTTCTGCCGAGCCGCGGAAGGTCACGGCCGAGGCCTTCGACTACGTCGAATATCCGATGCTGCTCACGCAGCCGGAGGCCGATCCTGTGGAGCTCGTGCGGGCCGCCCTGCAGGAATTTCTCGGCCGCAACGACCTCAAGGGAGATCGCGTGGCCGTGTCGGTGCCGGGGCAGTCGGGCCTGGCGAAGTTCATCAAGCTGCCACCGATCGAGGCCAAGAAGATCCCCGACATCGTCAAATACGAGGCCCGCCAGCAGATTCCCTTTCCGCTCGAGCAGGTGGTGTGGGATTGGCAGCGGCTCGCCGGCGGCATCGAGGAGGGCGGCTTCGTCATCGACGCCGAGGTGGCCGTGTTCGCGATGAAGCGCGAGCAGGTCTACAAGGCACTCGCCCCGCTCACGCAGGCCGGCATCGAAGTGGACGTGCTCCAGCTGGCGCCGATCGCGCTGGCGAACATGGTGATGTTCGACCAGCTGCCCGATCCGGCGACGGTCAACCCGGACGAGCCGCCTGCCTCGATCGTGCTCGTGTCGATGGGCGTGGATGCCACCGATCTCGTGATCACCAACGGACTGCGGATCTGGCAGCGTAGCATCCCCATCGGCGGCAGCAGCTTCACCAAGGCCATCGTGCAGGGCATGAAGCTCACGTTCGCCAAGGCCGAGCACCTCAAGCGCAACGCCGCCCGCGCCGAAGACCCGAAGACGATTTTCAAGGTGATGCGGCCGGTGTTCAATGAATTCGCCGCCGAACTGCAGCGCTCGCTCAATTACTTCACCGGCACCGATCGCACCGCGACGATCGGCAAGGTGCTGCTCCTTGGAAACGCCACGAAGCTGCGTGGCCTCTCCGACTTCGTGGGCAAGCAGCTGGGCCTCGACGTGCAGCGGCTGGAGACGTTTCGCGGCCTCGAGGGCCCCGGCGTGCTCGGCGCGCCGGCCTTCCGGGAAAACAAGCTCGCTTTCGGCACCGCCTACGGCCTCGCGCTCGAAGGCTCGGGCGCTCCGGGCATCAGCACGAATCTCTTGCCGCGCGAGATCATCCAGGAACGGATCGTCGAAGCCAAGAAGCCGTGGGCGCTCGGGGCGGGGGTGGGGCTCTTGGCGGCCGCAGCCGCGAGCTTCCTGGGGATGTTTTTCGCCTGGACCTCGTTCGCGCCGAATCTCTACGCCAGCGCCTTTGCTCGGGCCGACGGCGTGAAGACGCAGTCGCAGGCGGCCGTTTCGGCGCTCGACGAGATGCGGCAGAAGCGCGATGCCGCGATCGCGCAGCAGCGGGCTCTGCTCGCGGTGGAAGATCGCCGCTTCCAGTCGCTCGACATGCTGCGGGCCGTGCAGGCGCTGTTGCCACGCGACGCGGCGGGCGACGTGCCGGAGAACCCGGCCGATCGCAACGAACTGCATGTCACCGCGCTCGACTGCCAGTATTTTCCCGACCTGGCGACGTGGTTTGCCGGAGTGAAGCAACAGTGGGCCGAAACGCACGCGACCGAGGAGGCCGAAGCGACCGAGGAGGCCGCGGCCGCACCGGCGGAAGGTGCGGCGGCCACGCCGCCGCCGTCTCCCGAGCAGGCGACCCAGGACTTGCTCGCGTCGCCGGGGCCGACGGGCCCCGGGTGGGTGGTGCAGCTGACGGGCTATCACTACCACAACGAAGACCACCACAAGCCTGACGAAGCCGCGCAATTCGTGCGCTCCACGATCGTGAGGGGCCTGCTCGGCGAGGGCGACGAGGTGGTCGTGTCGGCCGGGCCGCTCGCCGGCCAGACCGTGCCGGTGAAGGAGCTCGGCATCGGCTACCCCGTGATCGTGGCCTCGTCGCCGGTGCGGAACGTGCGCGTGCCCAAGGAAGGCGCCGCCCAGCCCGGCGATCCAGCGGCGTTGCGGCCCGAGCTGTTTCCAGGAGCCGTGCGGCCGGAGGATACCGAGCTGACGCTCAAACGGTTTGACTTCACGCTGCAGTTTTGCTGGCAGCCCGTTTCGCCGGGGGCCCCCAAGCCGGCCACCGCGGCCCCACCGACACCGCCCGAAGGCAACTGAGGGAACCGACGCCGCGGCCTCCCCGCGGCCCACTCGAACGATGGTTCAGATTCCCGACAATGTGAGGCCCTATCTCGACGCGGTGCTCAAGCACCACTTCTGGATTCTGCTCGCGCTCGTGCCGGCGGTAGTGCTGCCGACGGTGTTTTTGGCCCGCGGCAAATTGGCGGCCGAGATCGA
>JAIXPT010000440.1 GCA_027486095.1 Planctomycetaceae bacterium
CGTGTTTTCGTCGCGGATGATCTCGCCGAGCGACCAGCCCCCGTCGGCCTGCTCGGTCTGCGGGGCGGCCTGGTGCACGTGGATCGCCTTCTTGATGATTGGCAGCTTCTTGCGGGCCAGGCCGAGCATGCGCGCCACTTCTTCCTGCGTCGGCGTGCGGCCGAGCACGTCCACGAGCCGGGCCGTGGCCCGCCGCCACTTCGAGAGCAGTTCGACCATGTAGGCCGGAATGCGGATCGTCTTGCCCGAGTTGATCAGCGCCCGCTTGATCGACTGCTTGATCCAGTAGCTGGCGTAGGTGCTGAAGCGGGTGCCGACCTTCGGGTCGAACCCCTCCACCGCCCGCAGGAGCCCGAGATTGCCCTCCTCGATCAGGTCGGGCAGCGGCAGGCCGCGGTTGGCATAGCCACGGGCGATGTTCACCACGAGCCGCAGATTGGCCCGCACCATGTGGTCGCGGGCGGCGGCATCCCCCTTGGCGATCGCATAGGCGAGCCGCTTCTCGTCGTCGGCATTCAGGAGCGAGGTGTCGTTGATCTCACGGAGGTAGGTCTCGAGCGGGCTCTGGACGGCGGACGAAGGCTTGCGCGGCTTTTCGGGCATGGAACGTCGCTCTCTTCAGGCAATCAAGAATGGCAAGAATGGATGGACTGAACGCACCACGAGATATCGGCGGGTCTGGCGGGCAACTGGACAGACGGGAGAAGCAGGGCGGCGCGTGCGGGCTGGCACGGTCGTGCGGGCTGGAGAAACACGTCGCCTTTGCCCCTTTCGAATCAAGCCTGCTCGAATCAAGCCAGCGCCCACTCGAAGCACACGAGCTCCGGCGCGGCTCCGAGCCGCACCGGAATGAGCGACGTGCCGATGCCGCGCGAGACATACATGGGCGGCCCCGCCTTGCGATACCAGCCGGCGACGTAGCCGCCGCTCCCCGAGGGCAGCGCGAGCGCCACGCCCCAGGGCGCCACCTGCCCGCCGTGCGTGTGGCCGGCGAGCACGAGATCCACCGGGTGATCGGCCGGCATCGCGACGACGTCGCGCGAGAGCGGGCAGTGCGCAAGCACGAGATGATTCGGGGTCGGCGGGGCGTGGTGGAGCGCCGCCGCGGCGTCGGGCCTGCCGCTGCGCAGGTCGTCGAGGCCGGTGATCCGCACCCGCGTGCCCGCCGCGGCGAATTCGACCGAGCGGTTCACGAGCAGCTCGATGCCGTGGCTCTCGTAGAGGCGGTCGAGGGCTTCGCGCGGCACCCCGGCCTCGTATTCCCAGTTGCCGAGGATCGCGAACCGGCGCGGGCCGGCGGGGCATTCACGCAAAAACGTCTCCAGCTGCCAGAGATCGCGCCGGTGGTCGATCATGTCGCCCGTGAACAGGATCGCGTCGGGCCGGGCGTCATGCAGCCCCTCGAGCAGGCGTGTCTCGAGGCGGCCGATGCGGTGCAGATGGAGGTCGCTGACCTGCAGCATGCGCAGCCGTGCATCGGGCCGGGAGCCGCGGCTGGCAAGCGCGTGGGTGGTCGTCTCGAGCCGCTGGGGCGTGATCACGAGCCCGTCCACGGCAGCGGCCGTCGGCAGCCCCACGGCCGCGAGCCCACCGGCGGCGAGCCAGCGGCGGCGGCTGATGCCCGCGGTCGCGCAGGGCGCCGGATCACTCATGGCGGGCTCGAGCCGGTAGCCCGCACCCCGGGGCCGAGCGTGCGGTCGAGAAATTCGACGAGCGCCCGGCCGGCCGGCGTGCCACGGTCGAGCGCGGGACGGTGGGCCGTGCCCGCGAGGATCACAAGCGTGCTATCCACGCCGACGGCCCGCAGCGCCGCATCGAGGGCGACGCTCTGCGCCGTGGGGATCGTCTCGTCGCGATCGCCGTGCACGACAAGGCAGGGCGGATCATCGGCCGACACATACGAGAGCGGGCTCGCCCGTTGGGCGGCTTCGCGAAATTCCGCGAGCGGCCCGCCGACGAGCAGGCTCGCCGGCGACGAGGGCCGGTCGTGCGCAGGCCCGAGCGACGTGAGGTGGGTGGGCGCCGCCACCGTGCCCACCGCCGCCACCCGCGCGTCGGCCGGGGCCGCGAGCCCCACGAGCGCGGCCAGATGGCCACCGGCGCCCGCGCCCAGCACGGCGATCCGCTCGGGGTCGATGCCCCACACCTGCGCCGTCCGCCGAATCTCGTCGAGCGCCGCGCGGCAGTCGTCGAGCTGCGCGGGAAACGTGGCCGAATCGGAGAGGCGATAGCCGATGCTTGCCACGGCATAGCCCTCGTCCGCAAGCCACCGCACGGGGCAGTCGGCCCGGGAGCCGTCCCGCCAGGTGTCGCCGTGAATCCACACCACGAGCGGCATGCCACCGCCCGAACAGCCCGCCGGCAGGTACATGTCGAACCGCTGGCGGGCGTCGGCCGTGGGCAGCGAAGGCTGGTCGCGATGCACGAGGAGCGCGGCGCGGGGCGGCCCGTCTGCGGGCCCCCCGAACGGCGATTCGAGTGTCGAATCGACATGGAGCGCGGCGGATGGCGAGCGCGCCATGAGCCCGTCGGGCACGGCGAGGCCGCTCTCGGGCAGCGCGGCGGGCGCCGCCACACCCACGGGCAGATCGTCGAGCGGCATGCGCCGCCGCGCGGCGGCCCGCCGCTGGGCCCGCCGCGAGGGACGCCGGGCAGGGGCCGCCTCCGCCTCGAAGGGCGCGTCGGCCGTGGCCCGCGGATCACCCCGCCAGGCGAGTTCTACCGCCGCCCAGTCGCGCTCCATCGCCGCGGCCAACGAGCTGCCGCAGACAAGGGCCGCGGCGAGGAGCACACCGGGAAGCAGTTTCATCGGAGCACCGGCTCGGGGGCGCCGGGCTAACGACGGGCCTGGAGTTGGCCCGACGGCGTGAGCTCGTCGATGATCTTCGGGATGTAGCGGCTGAGCACTTCGGCGAGCCGCTCACGGTCGATGTTGCGCTGCCGGGCGATCTGGTCGAGCTCACTGCCGCCGAACACATCCTCGATCTGCCGCCGGCTCACCGGCTTGTTGGGGCCGGTGCGCACCCAGGAATCGACCTCGTCGCGCATCCCCTTCTCCTCGAACTGCTTGACGACGTCGGGCAGCTTCTGGGCCTGGCCGCCCCCGAAGATCTGCTTGAAGATCTCCGCCAGATCATCGGGCGAAGGCATGCCTGACGGGCCGGCCTGCGGGGCGCGGGGCTGCGGCTGCGGGGCGCGCTGGGGGGCCGGCTGCTGCTGCGCGGCGCCTTCGAGCACCTGCTTCAAGATCTCGCCGAGAATATCCATCGTGGCTCTCCGTCGTCGGAAGAAGGGATTGGTCGGGAGCCGCAGCGGTGCAGGCTCCATTGATCGCAGTCTACGGGCGGGTGGGGGCCGGGGAAAGCCACTGGTCGATCGCGGCCGTGCTCCCGGCCATGCCGCCCACGCGTCAGCGGTCGAGCTGGGCGCGGAGCGTCGCCCGATCGACACCCAAGAGGCGGGCGGCAGCCGTGCGATTGCCCCCAGCCCGTTCGAGGGCCTCGTGGGCGAGGGCCGTTTCGACGATCCCGACGAGGCGTTCGTGGAGGTCGCCGGCCGCTGCCGCATTGCTCGGCCAGCGCTCCGCCACCCAGGCTTTCACGACACCGGCAACCGATTCATCGGAAGCCGTGTTCGTCGCCGCTGCACCCGCAGCCGGCGCGGGCGGCAGGTGCTCCGGCCGCAGGGCGGCGCCGCGGGCGACGACGCATGCGTATTCGACGGCGTGCTCCAGTTCGCGGACGTTGCCGGGCCACGGCCGCGCCCGGATGGCGTCGAGAAAGGCGTCGGTGACGTGGGGCTGCGGCCCGGTGCACCGCGTGAGAAACCAGTCGATGAGGTTCGGCACGTCGTCGAGCCGTGCCGCGAGCGGCGGCATCGAAATCGGAAACACGTTGAGCCGGTGATAGAGATCTTCGCGGAACTCCCCGGCCGCGATCGCCGCCGCCAGGTCGCGATTGGTGGCCGTAATCACGCGGACATCGACGTGCCGGGATGCCGCCGAGCCCACCGGCGTGATCTCGCCCTGCTCGAGCACCCGGAGGAGCTTCACCTGCACCTCGGGGGGCGCCTCGCCGATCTCGTCGAGGAAGAGCGTGCCGCCGCCGGCCAGTTCGAAGAGACCCTGGCGATCGCCCGCGGCGCCGGTGAACGCGCCACGCACGTGGCCGAAGAGTTCGCTCTCGATCACGCTCGGTGAGAGCGCCGCGAGGCTCGTCGCGAGATATGGCCGATCGCGGCGTGGGCCGTGGGTGTGGATCGCGCGGGCAGCGAGATCCTTGCCGGTGCCGGTGGCGCCGGTCACGAGCACCGGCAGGTTTGTCGGGGCAACGAGCGCGATCTGCTTGAACACCTGCTGCATCGGGGCCGATCGACCGACCAGCCGCCAGGCGGGGGCGAGGCCGGCATCGACGATCGTGTCGCGTGCGTGCGGCACGTCGGCCAGTGCCCGGGCGACCACCTCTGCCACCTGCTCGAGATCGAACGGCTTCACGAGATAGTCGAAGGCACCGGCCTTCGTGGCCCGCACGGCCGTTTCGAGGTCACCAAAGGCCGTCATCACGACGATCCGCGCCGCGGGGGCGAGGGTCTTGAGCTCGGGGAGCGCCGCGAGGCCGTCGCGGCCCGGTAAACGGACGTCGAGAAGCAGCGCGTCGGGAGCGAACCGGCCGCAGGTGTCGAGGGCGGCCTCGACCGACGCAGCCACCTCTACATCGTGCCCCTCGTCGCCGAGCACTTCGCGCAGGCTCCAGCCGATGGCCGGCTCGTCGTCGATAATCAGGATGCGACTCATGTCGGCGGTTGTATCAGGTGCTGCTGCGACGATGCTGCCAGTGTCTCTGCTGGCAGCACGATCGCAAACCGGGTGTGGCGGGGTCCGCGTTCCCAGGAGAGCGCCCCGCCATGCTCCTCGGCCACGGCCTTCGCGATCGCCAGGCCGAGGCCGATCCCTTCGGGCTTGGTGGTCACGAACGGGTCGCCAAGCACGTCGTGAATGGATGCCGCCGGCCCAGGCCCCGAGTCTTCCACGGCCAGGGCGGCTTGACCGTGGGCCGCGGTGCCCGTGAGCCGCACCAGCCCGCCCCGGCCAGCCGCCTCGATGCCGTTGAGCGCGAGGTTCACGAGTGCCGCCCGCAGGGATTCGGGCCGGCCCTCGAGGGTGATGCCGGTGGGAAGCTCGCATTCGAGCCGCACGCCGGCATGCTCGCACCGCGGGGCGGTGAGATCGCGGACCGCCGCCAGCAGGTCATCCACGGCGACTGGGCCACGAGCCGCCTCGGTGGGGCGGCCGAGGGCCAAGAGGCCGCGCACTTCCTCCTCGACGATCGCCAACTGCCGCGCGGCGATCGCCAGACTGTCGTCTGCGCGCCCCGCTCCCGTGCCGCTACAGCGGCGGGCGTGGACATCGATCGCCAGCCGGGCCCCGGTGATGGCGTTGCGCAGTTCGTGGGCAAAACCGGCGGCGAGTTGACCGAGCAGTCGCTGCCGCTCGCCGGCGACGAGCGACGTGCGCAGCTCCTGGAGCGTGGCGCTCATCCGATTGACGCCCGCGGCCAAGCGCGCGACCTCGTCGGCACCGCTGCCGGCGGGCAATTGCTGGCCGAAGTCACCCGCCGCGATCCGCTCCACATGCCGCTCGACCGCCGTGATGCGCGTCGCCAGCGACCGCGTCATCCAGAGCGAGAGCGGCACGAGCAGGCCGAGCGTGGCGGCCGCGACGGCGAGCACGGGCCAGACGGTCTCGAGGGCCGCGGCGAGCACGGGTTTCTCAGGGGTCAAGACAAGGACCGTCTCGGGGCGCACACCCGTCGCCTGGGCACGGCCGAGGCGATAGCGCACACCACCGAAAGTGATCTGGCCAGCCTCGACGGCGGCGGCCCAGGTGGCGTTGCCCGTGTCGGCGAGGTGATCGGCCGGGAGGGAGCTCAGTCCGGCTTGCCGGCCCGCCGTATCCCAGACCACGAAGTGACTGCCGGTGAGCGCAAAGAGCGCGTCGAGCACCGCGGGCGACAAGGCCACGCGCGTGCTCGCGAGCGCCGTGGCCACGCGGGCCTGCTGTTCGCGTGCCGCCGCCGCGGCCCGGCGGGTGGCCAGCCACGCGGAGAAGGCCACGTTCAGGAGCACGCCTGCCAGCACGAGGCCCACCACGGGCAGGACCAGCCGGGCGGTGAGCGATTCTCTTCGTGGGCTCCCAAGCATGCCCCAAGTGTCGCCGGAACGAGGGCCGGGTTCCACTCGCGGCGTGGCACTGGCCCGCCGTGGAGCGATAAGGTGTGTGGCCTTCGCGCTTTCAAGGCCGGGCGTTTCCATGCCGTTCCCCGCCACGCTGCCGTTTTCAGCGACCGCCCATCGGGCCGTGAACGCCCAAGCCGATGCGCTGGTCATCGACGCCGCGGGGGCCGATGCGGCTGTGGCCTGCGCGCGGCTGGCGACCACGCCAGAGGGCCTCACCGCCGCGGAGGCTCGGCAGCGGCTCGATCGGCACGGGCCCAACACGATTGCCCAGTCGGCAGGGGAGGAGCCGCTCGCGCTCCTCTGCAAGGCGGCCCTCAATCCGCTCGTGCTGCTTCTCGCGATCCTCGGCGGCTCGTCGTTGGCCACGGGCGACGCCGTCTCGGCTGCGATCATGGCGGTGATGCTTGCCCTCGGCGTGGGGCTGCGGTTCCTGCAAGAGTGGCGGGCGCACGCTCTTGGGCGGCATGTCACGGTCGCTCGAGGCCCCCGAGCCGCCCACGGCGTTCGATGTCGGGCTCGAAAGGTTCACGTGGCTGATGGTGGGCGTCGTGGCGGTGATGGTGCCGCTCGTGTTCCTGATCAACGGCCTTACCAAGGGGAACTGGGGCGATGCGTTTTTGTTCGCGCTGGCCGTGGGCGTGGGGATCACGCCGGAGATGCTGCCGATGATCGTGACGGTGTGTCTCTCGCGGGGGGCCCTCATGCTCGCCCACGAGCGCGTGATCGTGAAGCATCTCGACGCGATCCAGAACCTCGGCGGCATGGACGTGCTTTGCACCGACAAGACAGGCACGCTCACGCTCGACCGCATCATCCTCGAGCGCCACTGCGACGTGCTGTTGCGCGACGATCCCGAGGTGCTGCGCTACGCCTGGCTCAACAGCCACTTTCAGACCGGCCTGAAAAACCTGCTCGACCGGGCGATCCTCGACCATGAGGAGCTGCGCGAACACGTGGCGAAGGCGGGCTGGGAGAAGGTGGATGAGATTCCCTTCGACTTCTCCCGCCGGGTGATGTCGGTCGTCGTTTCGGCGCCCGGTGGCACGCGGCTGCTCGTCTGCAAGGGGGCGCCCGAGGCGGTCTACGCCCGGTGCTCGGGGTTCGCGCTCGACGGGCGGGTGGAGCCATTGGGGCATGGGGCGCTCGAGCGGCTCGAGCGGGAGTTCGAGCGGCTCTCCGCCGACGGCTTCCGCGTGCTCGCGATCGCCTGCCGCGACGTCGAGGCGCAGCCCGCCTACGGCCGCGACGACGAGCATGATCTCGTGCTCCGCGGCTACGTGGCGTTTCTCGACCCGCCCAAGGATTCGGCGGCCGCGGCTCTGGCGGCGCTTCGTGCCGGCGGCATCGCCGTGAAGGTGCTCACCGGAGACAACGAACTCGTCAGCCGGAAGGTGTGCGGCGCCGTGGGGATCGATGCCGGCGCCGTGCTCCTTGGCCGCGAGGTGGACATGCTCGACGACCAGGCGCTCGCGGCCGCAGCCTCGCGGGCCACGCTCCTGGCCCGGCTCTCGCCCCAGCAGAAGGAGCGGGTCGTGCATGCGCTCAGGCGGGCTGGCCACGTGGTCGGGTTCCTCGGAGATGGCATCAACGACGCGCCGGCCTTGCGGGCCGCCGACGTCGGGATCTCGGTCGATTCGGCGGTGGACATCGCCCGGGCGAGCGCCGACTGCGTGCTTCTCGAGAAAGACCTCGAGGTGCTCGAGGCGGGCGTGCGGGTGGGCCGGAAGGTGTTCGTGAACATCCTCAAGTATGTCCGCATGGGGGCGAGCTCGAACTTCGGCAACATGCTGAGCGTGTTGGGGGCGAGCGTATTCCTGCCGTTCGTGCCGATGACGCCGCTCCAGATCCTGACGAACAACCTGCTCTACGACTGCTCGCAGGTGCCGATCCCGACCGACGACGTCGATCCGGAACTCGTGGCCCGGCCGCGGCCCTGGTCAGTCGGGCAGATCTCGCGGTTCATCCTGCTCGTGGGGCCAGTGAGCTCGCTCTTCGACTTCACGACGTTCGCCGCGCTCTGGTTTCTCTTCGGCTGCGCCGATCCTGAGCGGACGGCGGTCTTTCACACCGGCTGGTTCGTGGAATCGCTCGTCACGCAGACATTCATCATCCACGTGATCCGCACCGATCGCATGCCGTTTATCCAGAGCCGGGCGAGCACGGCGCTCGTGGCGACGACGGCGGCCGTGATCGCCGCGGGCATCTGGCTCGCCGACTCGCCGCTCGGCCGGAAGTTTGGCTTCGTGCCGCTGCCCTGGTCCTACTGGCCGTTTCTACTCGCGACCGTCGTGGCCTACGCCACCGCGACTCACCTCGTGAAATCGTGGCTCGTGCGGCGGGGCTGGATCGACTGACGCGAAGCACGCCCGGTCTCCTGCAACGTACCCGGACGCTATACAAGGTTTACAAACCGTTTGCGTACGGCACGACTTATTGCGTTTCCATGAATACTCCTTGCATACATTAGCAAACGTTCTATATTTATTCGCAGAGGGCGAGCGCGGTGGTAGTGGCACTTGGAACTGGCGCGGGGAGCGGAGCCATGAGCAGGCTGGAGCGGCCGGGAGATGGGGAAAAGCGGTGGTGCGGCTTGGGCCGGCGATCTCTTCCGGGTTTCACCCTCGTGGAACTGCTTGTCGTGATCGCCATCATCGGCGTGCTCGTGGGCCTCTTGCTGCCCGCGGTGCAGGCGGCGCGGGAATCGTCCCGGCGGAGTTCGTGCTCGAACAATCTGCGCCAGATGAGCCTCGGCGTGCTCAATTTCGAATCGGCCAAGGGCCGGTTTCCAGCGGGGCTGCGGGATCCTTTCTTTCTCACGGTCGGCAGTACGCCGACCTACCTCACGAATCGCGCCCGGTTCAGCTTCATCACACTGATTCTACCCTTCATGGAAGAGGTGGCGCTCGGCGATCAAATCACGTCGTATCTCAAGGCAAGCGGGAACGCGGCCCCATGGAACACGGGGCCCTTGGGTGGGATCGGTTCGCCATTCGTCGTTCAGCCCAAAGCCCTGCTCTGCCCCTCGGAGCGGACGGTCTTCACCAATGCGGCGGAAGCGAGGCCGACGAGCTACCGTTGCAACCGCGGCGACATCTTCACGGCCTCGGATCTAAAGTATCAAAGGCGGGGGCCGTTTGGTACCGGCTTCGACCGAGACACCTACTCGTTGACGCCGATCAAGGTCGCTGCCATCCCCGATGGCTTGTCGAAGACGGTGATGCTCGGCGAAGTGATCCTGGGAGATCTGTCTTCGTCACGCAGCGCGGGCACCGGTCTGCAGGCGTCGCTCGCCTCGACGGATGCTCCCGGCACCTGCGCGAGCCTGCTTGCGACCGATCAATACAATCCCGTCTTCGGCGTCGGTTTCAACGATCGGACGGCGGGCCGAAAGTGGGGCGATTCACTGGTCTTCTACACGGGGTTCAACACCGCGACGGGTCCAAACACACCACGGTGTGGCGCCAGCGAGAACCTTCACATCGTGCCGGTGAGCAGCTACCACGCCGCGGGAGCGCAGGTTTCGATGTGTGATGGAAGTGTGCGATTCATCTCGGATTCAATCGACGCGGGTGATCCGACCGTGGCTCAGCCCAGCGTGACGACGGATGCCGGCACGGGCGTCCAGTTTTACACGGGCCCGAGTCTCCGCGGCGTGTGGGGCGCGATGGGGACGATCGCGGGCAGCGAGCCAATCGCCACCGGAGAATGATCGGCCCAGCGGCGTGTGGCTCCGGCCGCCGCGGTCAAGTGTTCATCACCATGGAGGATTCAACCGTGTCCGGAAACCTGCCGCAGGATGGCGGTCGTTGGGTTCGATTCGTCGTCGCGGCGACGATCTTGGTCGGTGTGGTCGGGTGCGGCACCTCGGGCCCAGACACCCAGGCCGTTCAAGGGACCGTCACCATCGACGGCGCACCGCTCGAAGGCGCCACGGTCTATTTTTCACCGACGGGTTCGGGAGGCGCGCCGGCAGCGGGACAGACCGGATCCGGTGGAGTCTTCCGCCTGACGACGGTGGTCGCCGGAGCGCGGGGTGGCGGTGGGGCGGTGGCGGGCGACTATGCTGTGGTGATCCAAAAACGCGAGATGCCGGCCGTGGCCGAACTCTCCACGGATGATCCGCGCTACGGCGGCGACCGGCCCTCCACGGAGTCATCGAAGGCGATCAAGGAGCTCGTGCCGGTGGTCTACGGCGATGCCAAGACATCGCCCCTCCAGGCGACCGTAAAAAAAGGCGTGAATGCGTTCACGTTCGAGATCGAATCGAAGGGGAAATGACCCGCAGTGTCTGGAAGCGATGGATGTGCTGGGGCGGGCCGCGAGCAGCCCGCGGAGCGTCGGGAGGCCATGCACTGCCGACCACGATGTTCGTCGCCTGCCTCGCGATATTCGTGATCGCAGGCGAAGCGGTTGCGGCGGAGGAATGGATCGACTCGCAGGGTGCCCGCCTCATCGTGCATGCCGACGATGGCCGCTGGCTCTCGCTTCGCTGCGAGCCTGGCGGCAGAACCCAAACGATCGCAGAGCCCATGGTCGTCGATGTCGATGGCGACCGCATCGGCGGACGATACGAGCAGGCTGTCGTCAAGGATGGGGAGCTGCGCTGCGAAGGATCGCTGCGGAGCCGCCGTGGCACGACGTTCATCTTTCGCGACCGGTATCGCCCCACGTCGCGACATGCCTTCGACATGGAGCGTGAGGTCGAGGTCGCTGAGGTCAATGCCGGCGACACCGCCTTCAACAGCCTGTTTCAGATCGACCTGGGGCGGGAGGCTGCCTTCGGCGGGCACGACTATTTCGTGCCGGGATTGTGGTATCGGACGAATTTCTCGCTGCCCGTCGCCGGATTGCTGGCGTCGGATCCGAACGACCGGTATTTCCTGTTTCGGGAGGATCGGCTGCCCTTGCCGGTGGTGGCGGCCCGCGACCGCGAGCGTGGCGACACGGTGACGCTCACGCATGTGCAGGCCGATCCGACCACGTTTGCCGGTGATCAGGGGCCCGATCGCGTTATTGATGAGCGGCTCCAGTTCGGATCGTTGGGCGTGATTCGCCACGACCGGCTTGCGCTGGCGTTCATGTTTCCCGGTTCGGAGGGTGAAAAGACGCGGGCACCGGGCGCCAAGAAAAAGGGATGGGCGCTACGGAGCCACCCGGTACGGGCCGGCTTTTTGCACCGTTATCGACTGATGCTGAGCGCGACGACGACTGCCGCCTATCGCGATGCGGTCGAGCATGCCTGGAAGCAGGCGTTCGCCCGCTATCAACCGAAACTGCGGCGGGTCGATCTGCCGCGCGCCTGCGCCGGGCTCATCGAAACGCTCGACCACTATTTCGTGGGAAAGTCGGATGGCTACGACGCACCGGGCTTTCCCTTTTCCGTCTACCTGCCGGGTGGTGATGTCCGGGCCTACAACTACCAGATGGGATTCGTCGGTCGGCAGATCCCGAATGCCTTCTTTCTGATCCACGAGGGCATCGCCCACTCGCGGAACGACTGGCGTGCCAAGGGCACGGCGATCGTCAATTTTTGGGCGCAGGCAAGCCTGTGTGCGGACGGCTGGCCACGCACCTGGTACGACCCTGCCCGCGAGCCGGGCAAGAAAGGCCGCTGGCGACCCAGCGACAACCGGCATGGCGGCATGGCGATGCGCGTCGCCGCCACGGGGATGGAGGGGATGCTGTCGGCCTGGCTGGCGATGCGGGATGTGCAGAACGATCGGCCGGCGTGGCTCGGGGCGTGCCGCCGATTCGGCGACTGGCTCGTGAGCAATCAGAATGAAGACGGCAGCTTCTTTCTCGCCTATGGCCCGCTGAACGCCGAAGGCCGACGTGAGCCGACGGAGGCGAGCAAGGCTGCGAGTAGCAACCCGATCCGGTTTCTCGTCGCGCTGTACCACGCCACCGACGACGAGCGGTATCTGCAGGCAGCCCGGAGTGCCGGTGAATACTGCCTCGAGCACTCCCATCAGCCCTACTTTTACGCCGGCAGCGTCGTCGATAACCCGGTGACTCCCGACCGGGAATCGGGCCAAGAGGCCATGTCCGCGTATCTGGCGCTCCGCGACGCCACGAAAGAGAAGCGCTGGCTGGACGCCGCCGTGCAGGCTGCGCGTTACACCGAAACGTGGATGATGGCCTACGAAGTGCCGGCGATCCCCGACGGCCCGCCGGGCTTCCCCGCCGACCGCAGCATCGTCGGCCAGACGGTGATCGCCACCGGCCATTCGGCTGCAGATCTCGGGCTCGCGTTTTCCGCCTACGACTACTATCGGCTCTATCTCTTCACGGGCGACGAGCACTTCTTGGACATCGCCCGGCTCTTGCTGCACAACACCAAGCAATCGCTGAACTGGGACGGCTCGCTCTATCCGGATCTCCCGCGGGGACTGCAGCTCGAGGCGTTCTCGGTGACCATGCCCCGGCGGAAAGGCGTGATGGAATGCCTGAGCTGGAACTACGCGGCCCACCTCGATCCGTTGATGAGGCTCAAAGATCGCTTCGGCGACATCGACCTCGACATCATCGAGAAACTGCCCATTGATGAACGCCGCAAGCTCAACGAATGACCGCCCCTGAGCGGCGGCGATCAGCGCACGAGCCCGGCGTCTTCGTGCATCTTCCGGAGCGCTTCCGCCGGAATCTTCAGCACCTTGCGGTCGTAGGTCAACAAGCCGTTGATCTCACTTTCCACGTCGGTCGTCTGCGTGTAGACCCCGGCACTCACGCCCTTTTGCCGAAGTTCACCCAGCAGGCGGATCGACTCGCCGTAGCGGGCTTTGAACTCCTCCATGTCCTTCGGCATGCCGCCATACACGAAGTACTGCGCGTTTTCGTCCATCACATGCCCCGAAACCTTCCAGCCGTGGCCGCCGAATTCGCCGACCACCTTCACGAAGGCGTCGTAGGCGGGGATGTGGAAGGGAAACACCGGATGTGGATAGCTGTGCATGTCGGCGATGTGACCCACCGGAAAGAAGTTGCCGCCGCTGGCGATGTTCACGAGTCGGGATGGGTCATATTCGGTCGTCCAGGTGCCGACTTCGACGGTGCGATGCTGCCCCCAGGCCTCGTTGAAGGGCGTCCAAATGACGATGCACGGGTGTGATCCGAGCTGATCGATCATCCCGCGCAGCCCGTCCATCCAGAGCGCGTGCGCCTCGTCGGGCCACTCTGCGTCTTTCGGGTCGTCGGGGGCGGGGCGGTTGGCCTCCTTGTTGCGCTCGGGATCGAGCCAATGCCACTTCGGGTTCGGCCCGCCTGAAACCTGATCCTGCCAGACGAGCATGCCCAGCCGGTCGCAGAGGTGGTAATAGCGCCGCGGCTCCACCTTGATGTGCTTCCGCACCATGTTGAAGCCCGACTGTTTGAGGAAGTTCAGTTCAAACAGCATCGCCTCTTCGGAAGGAGGCGTCAGCAGCCCGTCCGGCCACCAGCCCTGATCCAGTGGCCCCAGGTGAAACACCTCCTGGCCGTTGAGCGTGAATCGCCACTGTCCATCGGCATCCTTCACGCGGCCGACTTCCCGAATGCCGGTGTAGGAGGTGACCCGGTCCAACGTGTTTCCCTGGGCATCGCGCAACTCCACTTCAAGGTCGTAGAGCGTCGGCTCGGCCGGCGTCCACAGCCGCGGGTTGGCCACCGTCAGCGTGTCGCTCCCCTCGGCCACGAGCGCTCCATCGAGGAGCAGGCGGGCATGGATCGTGCCGGCGCCGACGATGTCGGGCCGGAGGCGGACGGTGCCATCCACCGACGTGGAAATCTGCAACGCCCGGATGAAGTTTTCCGGCACCTCCTCCAGCCATACCGTCTGCCAGATGCCGGAACACCGGTGGTAGAAGATTCCCTTCGGGCTCAGGCTCTGCTTGCCCACCAACTGGTAGGAATAGCGGGCGTTCGTGCGATCGATGACCTTGACGACGATCTCGTTGGAGCCCGTCTTCACGAGCGAGGAAATGTCGAAGCTGAAGGCCAGGGTGCCGCCCGTATGGTCGCCCGCCTCCTTGCCGTTGACCCACACCTGGGTGCGGTAATCGACCGCCTCGAAATGGAGCAGGAGCCGATCCTGCGGCGGGGCTTTCAGGTCGAACGTGCGCCGATACCACAGGGCTTCGTTGGGCTTGAGATCCCGGCCGACGCCGGACAGCGGAGCCTCGATCGCGAAGGGCACGAGAATCTCGCCGGCCCAGGGGCCGGCGGCAGTGGCGGAGTCCGGCGTGATCGCATACTGCCATAGCCCGTTGAGGTTTTGCCAACGCTCGCGCACGAGTTGCGGCCGTGGATAGTGCGTCCAGGCATCCTGCGGCGTCAGTTTCTCGCCCCAGGGTGTCATGAGCGGGGAAGGAGCAGGCTGCCAGGCGAGAACGGGCGCACCGCCCAGGGATGCGAGGGCGATGGCCGCACATGCGGCTCTGAGAAATGCTTGCATGGTTGTCACCAGGGGTGAAAAGGGCATGTGGAAGGAGAGAAGCCGGAGGACTCAGGGGGTGCCGTAACCGTGGGGATGCTTTTGATGCCATCGCCAGGCAGACGCGATGATCTCGCGCAGGCCGGGGTAGCGGGGCTTCCAGCCGAGCTCGGCCTGGATCTTGCTGCTGGCAGCCACGAGGGCCGCGGGATCGCCGGCACGTCGCGGTTGCACGTGCGCCGGAATCGGATGCCCGGTGATCTCCCGGGCGGTGTCGATCACCTGCCGGACCGAAAAACCGGAGCCGTTGCCCAGGTTGTAGGTGCGGCTGCCGGAATCGAGCGCTTCGACCGCCAGAATGTGCGCGTGGGCGAGATCGAGGACGTGGATGTAGTCGCGGACGCACGTGCCATCCGGCGTCGGATAGTCGTCTCCGAAGATCGCGATCGAAGCGCGTTTCCCGAGCGCCACCTGCAAGACCAGCGGGATCAGGTGCATCTCCGGATCATGGTCTTCCCCACGCTCCTCCGAAGCCCCGGCCGCGTTGAAATACCGCAGGCATGCAAACCGCAGGCCGTGCGTTTTCCCGAGCCAGTGCAGGGCCCGCTCCAGAAAGTGCTTCCCTTCGCCATATGGGCTACCGGGAGTGATGCACGCGGTCTCCGCGATGGGCTGCGACTCGGGCTCGTCGAACAGGTTGGCCGTCGAGCTGAGGATGAAGCGGGGCACACCCGCATCGACCATCGCCTCGAGGAGGTTGAGCCCGTTCGACACGTTCTCATGCAGGTATTTGAACGGCCGCTGCATCGATTCGCCGACCAACGAATACGAGGCGAAATGCATCACGGCATCGGGGCGATGCCGCGTGAGGGCGGCGGTGATCGTGGTGCGGGCGGCCAGATCTCCCTCGATGAAGGCAGCTTGGGGGTGCACCGCGGCGCGGTGCCCCTGATACAAGTTGTCGAACACGACCACGTCGTGACCCCGGGCCACGAGCTGCTCGACGGTGACGCTGCCGATGTAACCGGCTCCGCCGGTGACGAAGATCTTCATGGGGCAACGTCGAGGTGGTGGATGTCGGAGCAGGCCCGCAGCCGCTCGGCGGCATGTTCAGGCGTGATGTCGCGCTGCGATTCGCCGAGCATCTCGTAGCCGACCATGAATTTCTTGATCGTGGCAGACCGCAGGAGCGGGGGATAGAAGTGGGCGTGCAGCTGCCACCAGCCCTGCGAGCCGGCGGTGGCCGGTGCCGCATGCCAGCCCATCGAATAGGGAAAGTCGCACGCAAAGAGATTGTCGTATCGGGCGAGCAGGCTCTTGAGGATCTCGGCCAGGGTCGTGCGCTCATCGGCCGTCAGATCCGCGAGCGTGGCGATGTGCCGCCGGAGCGGCATGAGGAGGATCTCGTAGGGCCACACCGCCCACCACGGCACGACCGCCACCCAATCGGCGTTGCCGAATACGACACGGTCGCCGCGGCTCGCTTCCAGCTGCGCGTAGTCCAGCAAGAGCACGCTGTCGTGAGTTTCCGTCCAGCGTCGTTGGGCGGCGTCTTCCTTCAAGCCCTCGTTGGGGATGAAGTCGCTGGCCCAGATTTGGCCGTGGGGATGGGGGTTTGAGCAGCCCATGGCCGCGCCCTTGTTCTCGAAGATCTGCACCCACGCATGCCGCTCGCCGAGCGAGCGGCTTTCGGCGATCCATGTGTCCACGACGCCCCGGATGGCGCCCACCGGCATCCGCGCGAGCGTCAGATCGTGCCGCGGCGAAAAACAGATCACCCGGCATTCGCCATGAACGGCCTGGCTCGCGAGGAGGTGGCCCCCGTCGGCATCGAGACCCCTTGCGGCGGCTATCTGTGGTGTCGGGAGCAGAGCGGCGAAATCATTGGCAAACACATACGTGCCCGTGTAGGGCGGATTGCGTTGCCCGCCCGCCCGCTCGTTGCCGGCGCACAGATAGCACGCGGCATCGTGCGGCGGGCGCTCTTCGCCTGCAGCCGCCTCGACCTTGCCCTGCCAGGGCCTCTCTGCACGGTGCGGCGAGACCAACACCCATTCACCAGACAGACGGTTGAAGCGGCGATGCGGATGGTCCATGGAATCTCAGCCCACGAGAAGGCGTGCCTGCTTCAGTCGTCAACGGGTGCCGAAGCGAAACACAGTCACGCTCTTCTTCACGTCACCGGGGCGTAGGATCGTGGAGGGAAAGTGTTTCTGGTTTGGGCTGTCCGGGAAATGCTGCGTTTCCAAACAGAAGCCGTTGCGGAAGCGATACGTCTCACCACGCTTGCCGGTGAGGGTGCCATCCAGGAAGTTGCCGCAGTAAAACTGGATCCCGGGTTCGGTGGTGAACACGTCCATCGTGCGGCCGCTGCTCGGCTCACGGACGCTCGCCGCGAGTGCGAGCTGCCCGGTGGGGCCGTCCAAGACCCAGTTGTGGTCGTAGCCGCCGCCGAAAGCCAGCTGCTGGTCGGGATCATCGACCCGTGCCCCGATCGGCTGGGCGGTCGTGAAATCAAACGGCGTCCCTGCGACCGGCGCGAGCTCGCCAGTCGGGATCAGCCCCGCATCCACCGGCGTGTACTCCGCGGCGACGAGTTTCAATTCATGGCCGAGAATGTCACCCGTGCCCTCGCCGCGGAGATTGAAATACGAGTGCTGCGTGACGTTCACCGGAGTGGCCTTGTCGGCCCGCAGTTCGTAGCTGATCTGCCATTCGTTGGCGTCTGAAAGCAGGTAGGTGACGGTCGCCGAGAGGGCCCCGGGGTAGCCCTCTTCGCCATCCTTGCTCGTGTAGCGGAGCCTGAGGCCTTGGGCGCCATCCTGCACGATCCCCTCGCCGGCCCACACCACCTTGTCGAATCCGCGGAGCCCACCGTGGAGCGCGCACTTGATTCCGCCCGGAGCGTTGTTGAGCGCGAGTGAGTAGTCCTTGCCATCGAGGCTGAATTTCCCGCCGGCGATGCGGTTGCCATAGCGGCCGACGATGGCGCCGAAGTAAGGGGAATCCTTCTCGTAGTCGGCGAGCGTGCTGTATCCCAGCACCACGTCGGCACGCGTGCCGTTGCGATCCGGCACCTCGAGGCTCAGGATGATCCCGCCATAGGTCATCGCCCGCAGCCTGAGCCCCTGGGAATTCGTGAGCGTGTAGACCTCGACGGGCGTGCCATCGGCCGTCTTCCCGAACGGCTCGGGCTGGGGTGGTTCGACGGCGCGTGCGGTGGCACCAATGAGCATGAGGATGGCAAGGATTCGTTTCATGGAAGTGGCTCCCGGGGGACCTACCAGAACACGGCATAGAGCGCTGCCAAGACGCCCATCACGAGGACCGAGCCCACCGCGAAGCCGCCGCCGGGGCAGAAGTCGTCGCGGTCCCAGCGCAGGGCTTTGGTGTCGTCGCGCGTGCTGGCGGTGGCGAGGCTGATCGCGATCATGAGCGCGGTGAGAAGTAAAAAGACGTAGCCCATGCGATCGAGGAACGGCATGTCGGGCGTGAGATACTTGAATCCCGCCGAGAGGGGAATCGTGGCGAGTGCCACGGCCAACGCCGCCGGAGCGGTGGCCCCCGGCCAGAAGAAGCCGAGCAGGAAAATCACGCACACGCCGGGACTGATGAAGCCGGTGTATTCCTGGATGTATTGGATGGCCTGGTCGAATTTGCCAAGTTGCGGGGCCAACAAGACGGCGATCCCGCACGAAACCAGGATCGCGTAGCGGCCGACGCGGATCAGCGTTTCCTCGCGGGCCAGGGGGTTGAAATACCGCTTGTAGATATCGAGCGTGAAGATCGTGGCGATGCTGTTGGCCTTGCCGGCCAAGGAGGCCACGATCGCCGCGGTCAGGGCCGCGAACGACAGGCCCTTCAAGCCCGTCGGCAGGAGCGTGATCAAGGCTGAGTAGGCCTTGTCGGGCTTCACCGTGCCGGCGGCGTCGAGTATTTCGGTGCGGAACAAACCTTTTTGATGGAGCACAAACACCGCGATTCCCGGCACGACCACGATCAGCGGCATGAGCACCTTCATCGCGGCGGCAAAGAGAATGCCTGCTCGCGCCGTCTTGAGATCGGCCCCGAGCGCCCGCTGGGTGATGTATTGATTGCATCCCCAGTAGCTGATGTTCGCGATCCACATGCCCCCGAACACGGCGCCGAGCCCAGGCAGGTCTTTGTAGTGCGGATTCGCCTTGTCGAGAATCATGTGGAAGTGCCCCGGGGCCTGTTCACGGAGGAGCAGAAGCCCCGCCACAACGCCCGCCTGCCCGAATTGCTGTGCGACCAGATCAAGCGCGATCACGGTCGTGGCCAGCCCGCCGAGCACCAGCACGACCACCTGGATCACGTCGGTGTAGCCGATGACCTTCATGCCCCCGAGGGTGATGAGGATCGCGAAGATTGCGAGAAACAGCACGCTGGGCATGAATCCGAAGCCGGAGAGGTTCACCACCGTGAGGGCGCCGAGATAGAGGATGCTCGTGAGATTGATGAACACGTACACGAGCAGCCAGAACACCGCCATGATGGTGGCGACGAGCTGCCCATACCGCTGCTTGAGAAACTGCGGCATCGTGAAGATCCGGTTTTTCAGGTACCCGGGAATCAGGAACAACGCCACGAGGATCAGTGTGGCGGCCCCGATCCACTCGTAGCCGGAAATCGCCAGCCCCAGCGCGAAGCCGGCCCCGCTCATGCCGATGAACTGCTCGGCCGAGATATTCGATGCGATGATCGAAGAGCCGATCGCCCACCAGGTGAGCGATCCTTCGGCAAGAAAGAAATCATCGGCCGACGACGATTCGTTTTTCTTGCGGTAGTAGATCCAGAGGCCGTAGCCCGCCACGACGACGAAATAGGCGAGAAAGACGAGAAAGTCTGCGGGATGCATGAGGACCGGTGCCGGTGGCTGGAGAGGTAACCGATCAGGAAATCGGGGTGGCCCCGCCCATCGGCCGCGTGACGAACGCGAGGGGATCGATGCCGGTGCGATCGCGATATTCCCGCTCGAAGTCTTTCAGGATCCGCGGTGCTTCGCTGCTCTCGACGAGCGCCACCGCGCAGCCCCCGAACCCACCGCCCGTCATGCGGCAGCCGAAGACCCCGGGGATGTGTCGCGAAAGCTCAACGAGGAGATCGAGCTCCAGGCACGAGACTTCGTAGTCGGTAGCGAGCGACGCGTGGCTGCCATACATCTGCTCGCCGGCGGCCTGCCAATTACGGGCCTGGAGCGCGTCGACGAACGACAGCGTTCGCTCATGTTCTGTCACCACATGCCTCGAGCGGCGGTGCTCGATGTCCGGCAGCGCATCTGCAAGCCGGCGCCACTCGGCGACGCCGAGATCGCGAAGGGAGCCCACCCCCATGAGCCGCGCAGCCGATACACACTCCGCGCGACGCTTCGCGTATTCGCCGTCGGCCAGGCTGTGCTTCACGCCGGTGTGGATCACGAGCAGGGCGACCTCATCGGCGGGCAAGGGCACGTGAACCATGTGCCGGGTTTGGCAGTCGAGCAAGAGGGCGTGGCCGGGCTTGGCGAAGGTCACGGCGAACTGGTCCATGATGCCGCAGGGCACGCCGGCGAATTCATGTTCCGCCCGCTGGCAAAGGAGCGCCTTGTCCTCGAGCGAAAGGGTTTTTCCGCAGAGCACCTCGATGGCCGTCGCGGTGCAGACCTCGAGCGCCGCGCTGCTCGAAAGCCCGGCTCCGGGCGGGAGCGTCGCCGAAATCCGGGCGTTGAACCCGGGGATCACCCAGCCGAGGCGTTGGAAGCCGGCCACGACACCGCCCGGATAGGCGGCCCACGATCCCCGCAGCGGCAGTGGCGCAAGCGGCCGATCCAGATCGACACTGATCTCCGGGTGATCGGTCCGATCGCTCTTGAGAACCATGAGCCGATCGGACCGACGCACGACGTCGCAGCGGACATGCCGGTCGATCGCCATCGGCAGCACGAGGCCGTCGTTGTAGTCGGTGTGTTCCCCGATCAGATTCACTCGCCCGGGTGCGACGACCGAGAACTCGGGCGGTGCGGAACGCCTCGGGGCGGTCGTCTCGGCGAGATCAGCTATGCTCATCGATAGGCTCCTTCCCGCCACCCCCGGCCCGCTACTTCGCGGGCGACTTTTCCGCCAGCCCGACATCGATGGACTGCCCGCCGGCGGTCTGCTTGCAGTGCACGGCAAGCAGGTTGCTCCCCTTTTTGAGGGCGGCCTTGGCTTCGGGAAGCAGGGGAACTTCGACGTATTCGGTGACGAATCCCTTGACCTTCGCAGCCAAGACGCCATTCACATACACTTCCGCGTCTTCGTCGTGATGCATGAGCAGGAAAAGAGCACCTTCGGGGACGTGATCGAGCGTCACGCTGCGACGGAGCCAGATGTCGTCCGTCAGCCATTCGGTACGGATCGTGGCACCCGGGCAGTACTTTTCGCCAAAGCCACTCTCACCGGTCTTCCAACCACTGTCGTCGTAGTCGGGTTTGGTCCATTCCCCCGCCGGCGGCGCGAGCGTGTAGCGCCACGTGGCCGCGGCGGTTTCCGCAGTCGGGATGATCTCCTGGGCGACTTGCGCGGTGGCGTCGGACGCCCATGCCAAGGCGCCGCAGGCCAGGATGGCGGTAAGCCCACGACGGGCGGAGAGGCGCGCGAAAGAAACGCGGTTCATGAGATGGTCCTTTCGATCGGTGTACGAGCGGTGTGGCAACGTATACACCCCACATTCATGATTGTTAAGAACATTTACGAACTGGTCAAGGGCCTGGGTTTCGGATTCGAAAGCCGGACGCCCTCCGGCGGTGTGGCATCGGTCACTGCCGGGGAGCGGCCTTTCGAGGCCTGCGGCCGGGTCGGGAGCTGGCGACCGACCGCAGGGGCATGCTCGGGGCGGAGTGCGCCTCCGTGATACGACGCATGATCGCGGCGATCGCCCCCTGCCGCTTGCTCGATCGAGTCGGGATGATCGTGCATTCGGCGAGCAGGGGCGTCAGCGTTCTCTGGCGCACCCGCTCGAGCACCTGATCGAAGCGCTCCTTGTGTTGAATGAGCAGCCTGCCATGCACGAAGATCGTGGTGGGATTAAAGGTGTTGATGACCGTGGCGATCGCGATGGCGAGGTATTCGGCCACGACATCGATCTCGTGCTGGAAGTCGCCGGGGCGTTCGTCGAGCGAGGCGGCGACTTCCGCGATCGAGACCGGTTTGGCGAGGCGGTCACGCACCATGCGCACGAGCGCCGCGTCGGTGGCGAGCGTCTCCAGGCAGCCGCGATTGCCGCAGCCGCAGCGAATGCCGGTCGGATCAGCCGTGTTGTGCCCGATCTCGCCGGCCATGCCGCTATGGCCGGAGAGAATCTGGCCACCCACCACGACGCCCAGTCCCAAGCCCTGCGTGACGTCGAGCATGGCGAAGTCGTCGAGCGTGCGCGCGTCGCCATACGTGCGCTCTCCCAGGCAGAGGGCCCGCACCTCGTGAACGAGAACACAGCCGATGCCCAGGCGTTGCTCCAGGTCGTGGGCAGGATTCTGGTGGTCGAGAAGATGGAGGTTTGGGCAGAACACCACCTGTTGCAGCCGTTCATTGACGAGGCCCGGAACGCTGACGCCCACGCCGCGACATGCCGCGGAGGACCGGGAAATCAGAAACCGTCCGTGTTCCTCGAGGCGGTCGAGCAGGTCGGCGTAGGTGTTTGGGGTCGGAAAGCGACGCGTCTGCTGTTCACTGACCCGGCCATCGAGGCCGGCCGCGGTCACGCAGGAGGTATCGGCGTCGATGACGACGCCGAGCACCATGGCGGATTGCGTGGCCATCCGCACCAGCTTGCCCGGCCGCCCCAGGGCTCGCTTGCCCGAGTCGTATTCCTCGACCAGACCCCGCGCCAGGAGCGATTCGATGACCTTCGAAACCGTGGGTGGCGTCAGGCCCGACACCCGGGCGAGCGCTGCCCGCGACGAGGGCGCCCCGCGCTGCAGCACTTCGAGCAACCGCCGTTCGTTCATGCGGCGCAACAGTGCCGGCTCGACTCGCTCCGATTTGTGCCGCATGTCCGATGCTCCTGCGAGTGGCGATGAATGCGACCGCGTGCGGTTGCAAAGAGCACCAGGCGGACTGTCAGGATTGTAGCCCGCGCGAAACGTGGCCGTCATGCCGGGGCAGGATGGCCCGGAGCCGCACGGATCGCCTGGTCAGCGGTCTACGAAAAACGGCCAGTTGTCGATGCACCCGGAGCCGTGTCCGTCGCGCACCGTCACGAACAGCCTGTAGGGCCCGGGCTCGGTGGGCGTGCAAATCCTGGCCATTCCCTTGTCGTCTGACTCGAGTACGCACTCGTCGATCAATTCCGGCTCGGCTTCGGCATCTCCCCCCTCCTTGCGATCGACGTTCTCCCGGCGCACCTCCCAGGCGTAACTGAGCTCATCTCCCTCGGGATCACGGTAGGAAGCGGTTACGGTGAATGCGGTGTCGCCCGTCACGCGGCGTCCTGCCAACGGCACGTCGGTGGTGCCGAGCACCGGCGCGCGATTCGCGGGCCACCGCCCGGTCCAGGCCTGCGTCACGGCATCGACCGTAATCGTCTTTTCGCCGGTCGGCAGCAGCATCCCGAACCAGCTCGCCGTCGCCTCCTGCTTGCTACCCCAGAGAAAGGCATACGCGCCGAGGCATTGCCGCGTGTCCGACAAAATGTCCGTGGTGGTCACGTTGTAGGTGGCTGCTTTGCGGCGGCTGGTCGGCTCCAGGGGCGCGTTCCACGTGGTCTCTTCCGCCTCCCACGGGCCCGGGAGCCCGTATTCGGTGATGCAGTAGGGCTTCGTCCAGCCCATCCTGCGCAGGGCGTCTCCGATGCCCGCCGCTCCGGAGTAGGCATTGACGCCGAGGATGTCGATCGCCGGGGCGTGGTCACGAATCGCCCGCACCTTGGCGGGATTCACGTTGGCCACGACCGTCATCACCGGATGATGTGGATCGAGCGACTTCACGGTCTTCGCAAGTCGGCCCACCTCGGCCCACACGGCGGCGGAATCGCCGCGGCCCGTCGGGCCCTCCATCTCGTTGCCGAGCCCCCAGCAGAGGAGGCCTGGGAAATCCCGGAGGCGGCGCACGTCCTCCGCGACGGTGGCCCGCTGCCGTGCGAGCATTGCATCGTCGTCATAGCGGAAGCCATGCCGCTCATGCCCGAGCCAGAGCCCGACGGTGACGGCCAGGCCGCGGTCGTGGGCCCGCTCGATGAGCGACCGCCCGTCCACCTCCGCGAGCGCCGAGGCGGCATCCCAGGTGCGGAGCGCGTTGCCGCCGCAGGCGGCGAGCATGTCGAGCGCCGCGGTGCCGCCGACGCCGTGGACCACGAAGGGTCGGCCATCACGTATGAGCCGCCAGCCGCCGTCGGCGCCTTGCTCGACGCGCACGACGGATCCCGGCTCGGCTGCCGGCGAACACGCGCACACACCCGTGGCGAGCGCGGCCGCGATCACGACGGCGCGTGGCCACATGCATGCCGGCCGCGCGATACCCCGGCTAGTCGAGTTTTGCATCGAATTCGAGCTGCTTGATGCGGCCGGCGGCTGCTTCGGCCGGTCGCCAAAACCACCCTTTGGGATCCCAGCATTGGCTGAATTTCAGTTCGTCGGCAAGTGTGCGGTAGGCCTCGATCGCTGCTGCGGTCTGCCCCGCCTTTTCGTGAACCTGCCCTTCGATAAAGAGGCAGGTGCCCACGTCGTTGAGGGCCCAGGCGTCGTGGGCCTTGTCGGTGGGAGCAAAGTCGGTGAGCGATTTCTGCTGCTTCACCGCTTCGGCCAGGTAGAGCTCGCGGCATTTACCGGTGTAGGCGAGCACGTGCTCGGCCGGCCCATCCGCGAGCGCCTTCCACGCCTTGCCGGTGAGCGTCGCAGACGTATGGTCGCCGAAGTCCTGTGCGCATGTGGTCAGGGCCACGAGCAGGCAGCTTGCGAGAGCAACCACGCAGGCAGAGCGGCTGCACACGCCGCGGCAATCCGAGAACGAGCCAATCATCGATAAGGGCCCTCCGGGTCGGTGCTGAGATGTATCTTCGCCTATTAAGCCTTGACGATTGCCGTCATTCGGGTCCCGTCGCTTCCGCTCCGGGCTTTTTGTTGTGAACGTAGGACCGGAATTTTCAAACATCAATCAGGAAGCGTATCGAGAAGCTGGCGTGCCTGCTGGCAGTCTCCCGCGCGCAAGGCGGCCGCGGCCTGGTCGAGGAGCTCAGGGCGAGCAGTCCCCGACTTTCGCGCCCGGTAGAGCCGCTCAGGCAGACGCAGGTCGGCGGTGGTGTAGGGAACGTGCCGCCGCGCCTCCTGGACGACCTCCAGGAACACATGGCCGAATTCGCGGGTCGGCTCGATCATCGTGCCCTCGCCGTAGTCGTTCCACGTGACGAGCTGCACGATCGGCGACGACGAGGCGAGGGCCGCGCCGAGCGACTGCCGCAGCGTCTCGCCGCCCCGATGGGCGAGCATCGGCCGCTTCTCTTCGTAGACGTCCTTGTAGCCCGGCCAGGCCGACACGATCACCTTGGACGGATGTTCCGCGGATGATGCAAACACGTCGGCGAGCCGCCGCCTCACCACAGGGTCGCCCGGCGCGTCCTGCCAGGGATCCCAGTGGATCCACGTGAATCCGCCGTCGGCCCCCGCCTTCCGCCAGAGGTGATGCAGCGCGAAGAATGCGGGGCGCTGCGGCAGCCCCGAGAACGCCGCGGCCCATGGTGCCTTGTCGGCGAAGTGGATCGGCCCGAAGTTCAAGAGCAGCGGCCTGCCATCGAGCCGCACATAGTTTGATCCGCCAAACCAGTGTTCCGCCGCCCAGGCAAGATCGGCCCGCAGCCTGCCTTCGGCATCCGCTGGTTCGAGGAGTTTGCGATCCAGCAGCATGCCGACGGCCCGATCTTCGTAGCAGACGGCGAACTGCATTCCGTGCGCTGCAGCGGCGTCGAACAGGGCTCGGCTGGCTGCATGAATGGCGGGGTAATCGAGGGCGTCTGCCGTGCCATACCAATCAACGATGACGCCGTCGATGCCCGCCAGCTTCATCTGCAGGAGGTGGCACTCGAGCAGCGTCGGGTCGGTGGAGTCGTAGGCCCCGATCAACGGATGGAAATGCGACCAGATGTCGGGCAGGCCATCGGGGCCGCTGCGTGACGGATCGTGACGATCGTCGAACCCCGTCCAGTGCTTGCCCCACTTCCCGCGAACGTCAGCCGACTCATACCAGGGCATGTAGTGAGCGAGCAGCAGCGCGGGGCGACCGGGTTCCTCGCCAACTGCATGGCGACCATGGCCGACGCACGCGGCCAGTCCGCACACCACCAGGCACAGACTCCAAACGCAGAGCGTGATGGTGTGGCACATCGCCGTGGCTGGTGCGGCCATGAACATGGCGGACTCTCCGTGCCCAAAATTCTATACAAACAATGTTTGCTTTGTATACTGTCAGGTGTGGGGTGCTTGCCGTGACGCAGGTCCCGTCGCTTCCGCTCCGGGCTTCGTGTGGCTGACGCATGATCGGACGTGGCGGTCATCAAGAATACGAAGGCGGCGTGGTGGAATCTTCTCGTTTTATCGCGCGTTGCCGCCCGATGCACTGGCTATGAAGATGCCGCCGATCGTCAGCCGCGCCTTCGCCCACGGCGATGCCATCGCGATCGATGACCAACTTGGCTGCTGGTCGTATCGCGACCTCGTCGCTGCCTCGGGAACTGTCGCCGCCGATCTGCTTGCCGGGCAGCGTGACCTCGCCGAAGCCCGCGTCGGCCTGGCGATTCCCGCCGGTGGGCTGCATGTGGCGGGCCAGTGGGGCATCTGGCGGGCCGGCGGCGTGGTTGTGCCGCTCAGTCAGGCGGCCACCGCCGCGGAACTCGAGCAGTTTCTCGCCGACGTCCGCCCGCGATGTATTCTCGCCGACGCCGACCCCCGGCCCGAAGCTGTCGCGGCAGCCGGCCGGCTCGGCATCCCGATCGTGCGGGTGGCTCGAGAGGCGGTGCCGCGGGCTGCGGCCCTGCCGGACATCGAGCCGGGCAGGCGGGCGATGATCCTGTGCACGAGCGGCACCACGAGCCGGCCGAAGGGCGTGGTGATCACCCATGCCGGGCTCACGGCGCAGATCGAATCGCTCATCGAAGCCTGGCGGTGGAGCACCGACGACCGCATTCCGCTCTTTCTCCCGCTCTATCACATCCACGGCATCGTCAATGTCATGAGTTGCTGCCTGTGGGCCGGCGGCCGCCTGGAGGCGTTTCCGAAATTCGACGTTGAAACGATCCTCCGCCGTGTCACCGACCGCCGTTACACGCTGTTCATGGCCGTGCCGACGATCTACGGCCGGATCATCGAGGCGCTGACCGCCTTGCCCGACGATGCCCGACGGGCCGCCACGGCCGGCTTCGGGTCGCTGCGGCTGGCGGTGTCGGGGTCTGCCGCGCTGCCGGCCACGGTGCACGCACGCTGGCACGAGCTCTGCGGGCAGCGGCTCCTCGAACGCTACGGGATGACCGAGATCGGCATGGCGCTGTCGCATCCCTACGAAGGCGAGCGGCGGGCGGGCACGGTCGGGCTGCCCCTGCCGGGCGTCGAGATCCGCCTCGTCGATGAGCAGGGCTATGTCCTGGCCGGCGAGAATGCCCCTGGCGAGATCCAGGTGCGCGGGCCCGGCGTGTTTCACGAATACTGGGGCCAGCCCGACGCCACGCGCGAGTCGTTCGCCGACGGCTGGTTTCGCACCGGCGACCTCGCCGTGCTCGAGCGCGGGCAGTATCGGATCCTCGGGCGCCGCAGCGTCGATATCATCAAGAGCGGGGGCTACAAGCTCTCGGCGCTCGAAATCGAGGCTACGCTCCTCGACCATCCGGCAATTCGCGGATGCGCCGTCGTCGGCGTGCCAGACGACGAGTGGGGCGAAGCGGTGGCCGTAGCGGCCGTGCTCGAGCCCGGGCAGACGCTGGACGCGCCCGGGCTGCGCGGCTGGTGCCGCGATCGGCTCTCGCCCTACAAGATTCCGCGGCGCGTGGTGGTGGTGGAGAGCCTCCCGCAAAACGCGCTCGGCAAGACGAGCAAGCCCGCGA
This sequence comes from Planctomycetaceae bacterium, assembly GCA_027486095.1. GTDB lineage: Bacteria > Planctomycetota > Planctomycetia > Pirellulales > UBA1268 > RGVT01. The sequence continues at coordinate 27,701 of JAIXPT010000440.1, forward strand.
TCCGGGCGTTGTTCACTGATCGGGCCTGATCGCCGCAGCTATTATTCGCCCGTCGGCTCCCCATTGGCCCGCGTGCAGAGAGATAGATACACGCCCTGGTCCATCGAATAGGGCAGGAATCGGACCGAGCCATCGACCATCGCCACGGCAAACACGTCGCCCGCGTGCTGCGAGCTGGCGCTGGCGATGAAGTTGTCCTGAATGATGTTGTATCCCGGTGAGGCGGAATTGGTGCCGGCGTCCGGATTGACGCTCCTGATCGTACCCAGCTCCGCCAGCGGATCGGAGGCGTTCTTCGGCGTCCAGGTGTTCGTGGCCTGATCGTATTCCACGTTCATGCCGGTGATCGTCCATGAGTAATTGCCCCACCAGAACGGCGGCCCATGTGCAGATTCGACGATCATGACGGTCTTGCTCGTGCCGTCGAGGATCTTTTTGAAGCCCGTCTGGTTTTTGGCGCCGATGGGCCCGGCATATCGTCCCTGGTCGTCGTAGCCATTGGCGGTGCTCGCGGCGCCGATGTTCACCTTGTAGGTCACCCGGCCCCGATCCGGCTTCGTGTGGCTGGCCACGTCGAAGGGGCCGGAGTTGTTCGTGTAGATCAGCGGATGTCGGCCATTCCAGGAGGGGCAGATGGCCCAGCGAATCGACTGGTTTACGAGCAGGTCGTTCGCGACGGCGGAGGTCCAGTTGGGCGCCGCCGCGCTGCCGTAGGAGTCGCGGGCCACGGTCAGGTTCGGGGGAAACTTGTCAAACACCGCAGTCTCTTCGGTGAATGGCAGAATCTGGGCCATCCAGCTCCATCCGGAACCGAAGTTCAGCAGCACGGCGTGATCCGTCGTGACCATGTTGACGATGCCGCCGCCATTGTTGCGGTAGTTCGCCCAGGGGAGCAGGTTGTCGCCTCCACGCACCTTCTTGTCGGCGTAGGAATGCATGCCGATCGCGCCCTGCTTGATGTTGTTGCTGCAGCTCGAGCGGCGGGCCGATTCGCGGGCCGCCTGCACGGCCGGCAGCAAGAGGCCGATGAGCACGCCGATGATGGCGATCACGACGAGCAATTCCACGAGCGTAAAGCCGTGAGCCCGATCCATGGGTTTGCGCAGGCACAACGTCATGGGTTTCACGCCTTGCGGCGGCGGGCCATCCATGCACCGATTGCCCCGCCCACGCCGGCGAGGACGACCGCGCCCGGCTCGGGCACGACGACGAGCTGCATGACCTGGCCGCCATTCGCCGCCACGGTGGAGATCGTCACGCTCTTCGCGGGATCGTATTGCGTGAGCGTCTTGTAGTTCTGACCGCCATACGAAAAGGTGCCGGCGGGATCCTGGACGAAGTAGGAGAACGCCGCACCCTGGATGCTCGCGAGAAAATCCACCTGGCCGGCCGTGAAGAATCCACCGGTCACCGTCCCCGCTTCGGCGGCCGCCGATGTGAGGTAGAGGCTCACCGCATTCGCCGACGTGAGCGATGTCGTGAAGGGGGTGCCTCCCGTCAGCCAGAGCACGTCGTTGACGCTGTTTGTCGGGCTGCCGTAGGCCGGAGCCGTGCCGGTGAGCTCGAATGCGAACGCCATGCTGTTCAAGGGATCGACGCTCGTGGCCGTGAGGATTCCGGGCGAGTTGCCCGGCCCCACGAGGCCCGCACCGCTGATCGCGCCGACGCTGCCCGAGCCGGCGAGGATGGTGCCCGCCGCGGTCGCCACGCCGCCCGCAAGCGAGCCATTGACCACGAGCGAGCCGGCGTTCACGAGGGTCGAACCGGTGTAGGTGTTGGCCCCTGCAAGGGTGAGCGAGCCAGCGCCGTTTTTGGTGAGGCCGCCGGACGTGGCGTTGGCCCCGAGGATGCTGGTTCCGAGCGTCGCCGCGGTTGGATTCCCGAGTGCGGTGGCATCGCCGACGAGGGTGGCGGTGGGAGCCGAGGTGTAGCCGCGGCCTGGGTTGGTGATCGTGATGGCGGAGATCGTGCCGTTGGTGACCGTGGCGACGGCCGTGGCGCCAGTGCCGCCACCGCCGCTGAGCACGACGCCTGGTGCCTGCAGGTAGCCGCTGCCGGCGTTCGTGATCGGAACGCTCGTCACGCCATTGCCGCCCGCGGCGAGAATGGCGGCTGAGATGGTCACGGCATTGCCGTTGGTGTCGATCGTGGTGGTGCTTCCGGAGTTGACGAAGACCTGCAGCGTGCTCGGCAAGGTGACGGCGCCCTGGGCCTGCAGCGTGCCGCCGTTCAAGTTCACGGTGTTCGCGCCGGAGCCGGCGACGTTGTTGGTGAGCGACGACAAGGCCAAGGTTCCGCCATTGAGGTTCACGACCGCCGCATTGGCGCCGGTGCTCGTCATGGTGACGGCCCCGACACCGAGCACGCCGCCCGAGACATTCACCGCGGCGAGTTGTTGGGCCGAATAGCCTCCGATCGCGAGCGAGCCAAACTGGCTCGACCCGGATGTCTGGTTCACGATCGTGTAGGCGTTGTTCTTGGTGCCGACAAACAGCCCGCCTGACGATTGCGTGGCTGTGCCGGAAACGTTGAGCGTGGCCAGCGTGCGGGCGGCCCCGAAGTCGCCGAGGTTGAGGTCGCCCGCTACGAGCAGGGAGCCCCTGGCCGTCAGGGTGGCGTCTTCCACGTTGTTCCAGCCCCCGGCAAAATTCAGCACCCCGCCCGACTCCACGAGCACCGTGCCGCCGCCCGTGCTGAGCGTGGCCCCACCGCCGGCGTTGGTGAAGCCGGCGCTGCCGGTGATCGCGACCGTGCCGGCACCAGGGGCCGTGAAGAGCTTGCCGGTGTTCGCGAAGGTGCCGGAAAGCGTGAGGGTGCCGGCACCAAGCTTCGTGACGCTGCCTGCGCCGGAGATGGCCCCGGCATAGGTCGAATCATTGGAGCGGTTGAAGACGAGCGCGGCATTGTTGACGACATTGCCGACGAGGGCCCCGGATGAGCCGCCATTGCCCACCGAAACGGTGCCGGTGGAGATCGTCGTGGCGCCCAGATACGTGTTGTTGCCCGTAAGCGTGAGCGAGCCGGCGCCGCTCTTGGTGAGGCTGCCGGTACCGCTATCGAGTAGCGCCTGGGCGATCGTGATCGTGTTGCCATTGGTGTCGATGAGGGCGCCGCCTGCCTTCACGTTGGCGGCGGTGAGCCCCTGCAAGAACGTGGCGTTCGACGAGAGGGCGACGAGCGTGCCGCCGTTGAAGTTGAAGGTCGAAGACGCAGACCCGGTGCCGGTCGTATCAATCTGCTGCGTGCGGAGTGTGCCACCGTCGAGGTTCACGACGCCCGTGCCCTGGCCGTTCAGTGCAATGATGCGCAGAACGTTGCCAGACGACGTGCCGGTGTCGATCAAACCATTGCCGGATACTGTCAGGGTGCCGTTGCTCCCGGGATCCGCACCGACCTGGATCACGGAGTTGCTGTTCGTGAGGCGAAACGTGCCGGACGAGATCGTCATCTGGCCGGTGGACCCTGCGAGCCGGCCAATCGTCGGCAGCGCGGCGGCGTTACTGAACGTCACCAAGCCGCCCGATTGATTGAGCGTGCCGCTTCCGCTCACTCCGATGCGGAAGAAGCCCCCCGACACGGCCACGGTGCCACCCGTAATGAACACGGTGCCGGCACTGCCGGCGGGGTCACCGACGATGAGATTCGACGTCAGGGCTCCATTGCCGCCGAGCACGAGTGCTCCGCCGTTCACCGTCGTGGCCCCCGTGTAGGTGTTGTTGCCCGTGAGCGTGAGCGTGCCCGAGCTCAGCTTCGTGAGGCCGCCGACGTTGGTGTTGTCGATCGGGCCGGCAAGCGACACATTCTGCCCGTTGGTGTCGAGGGCAATCGCAGCCGCGCTGTTCTTGAACCGGCTCGCCCAGTCCTGGCCGGCGCTGGCAGCGGTGTATTGCAACGTGCCGCCCGCAAGCGTGATGCTGCCGCCGGCCCCGAGGGCATTCGACTGACTGGCCGAAAGCACCCCACCCGAGATTGTCGTCGTGCCTGTATAGGTGTTGCTCGCAGAGAGCGTGAGCGTGCCGGCGCCAAGTTTGGTCAGGCCACCACCCCCGCCACCATCGAGGAGCCGCTGGGCGATCGTGATCGGGTTGCCATTGGTGTCGATCCGGGCCCCGCCGGCCCGCACGTTGGCAGCGGTGAGCCCCTGCAAGTAGCTGGCGTTCGACGTGAGGGCCACGAGCGTGCCGCCGTTGAAGTTGAACGTCGAAGAAGCGGCCCCGGTGCCGGTGGTGTCGATCTGCCGCGTGCGGATGATGCCGCCGTCGAGATTCACGACACCCGTCCCTTGAGCAATCTGAGCGACGATTCGTAATGTGGTGCCGGACGACGTGCCGGTGTCCACGAGCCCGTTGCCAGACACGGTCAACGAGCCACTGCCCGCTGCTCCAATCTGGAGTACCGAGTTGCTGCCCGTAAGCTGGAAGGTGCCGGAGGAGATCGTCATCGAGCTGGTCGATGTCAAGAAACGGCCGACCGTCGGCAGGACGCCAGGAGCAGTGAGCGTGATAAGACCGCCCGACTGGTTCAGGGTGCCGTTGCCGTCGGAGCCGACGCGGAAGAAGCCGCCGACATGCTCGATTGTGCCGCTTTGCATGAGCACCGTACCGTTCGCATTGGCCAGATTACCTACATAAAAATTTCCATTCGTGGTGAGCCGGGCACTGTCCTTGACCACGAGCGTCGCACTATCGCCCGCCGATGAAGCAATCGCCGTGAAGCCCGCGCCTGTCGCCGCCACCACGCCGTTGCCAGCGAGTGTCGTCGTGCCACCGCGCAGCGTGGTCGTGCCGGTGAAGGCATTGGAGTTGGAGAGCGTGAGGGCTCCTGCGCCGATCTTCGTGAGGTTGAGCGTGCCCGAGAGGCCGCCTGCACCGGAGAAGGAATAATTCTTCGTGGCGTTGTTGATCGTCACCGTGCCGGCAGGGGAGACGGCGGCGGCCGTGGTGATGCCCGTGGTGCCCGTGGCCGTGTCGTCGAACGTCACCGTGGCGCCGTTCGAGAACAAGCTCGCCGTGCCCGCCCAGTTGGCCGTCGTCGTATCCCAGGCGCCATTCGTGGCGCCCGACCACGTCAGCGTTTGTGCCGGCGCATAGTTCGTGAGCGCGAGTAGCGCGACCACGGCGAGCCACGAGCGACCACGCATGCGCGGCCACGGCGTCCCTGCGATCAGCATCCGAGACATGATGATTTCCCCGAGCGACAATGATTTCGTTGAAATTCCACCCCGAACTAGCCCCAGCGAAGCATCCGCAAGTATTACTGCACTTCAAAACTGTATGCAACCAATATTTCAGGGTCGCAAGGATTGCGAAGAGAGCCCGACCGCAAACGTGTTCCGGCGATTGGACTTACGGCTGAAAAAGCGGCGGATTTCAGCGGCCAGATGGCCCGCCCCGAGCGCACTCAGCACGAGGGCCCAGGCTCCCGGCTCGGGCACGACGATCACTGAGAGGCTGTTGCCACTGACCTGAAAGGTTCCCTCCAGGCCGGCGGCGAGATTCGTGGCGGTGAAATCGAGGGCCGCAAAATCGGTCGTGCCGCTCCAGGTCGCGAGCGTATAGATGGAGGGCGCACCGCCGCTCCAGCTGCCTCTGCCGCCGAAGTCGAAACGATACGCCCCGGCCGCGCCCTTGCGGAAGTCGCCGAGGATCGACACGAGATCGGCGGCCGTCGCGCCGGCGGCGAGATCGAAGAGGGCGACGGCGCCGCCGTTCCATGTGAGCGAGCCCGTCGTGAGCGTGCCGATGCCCGCGCCCGGGGCGAGCGTGCCCGAGAGCACGACCGAGCCGAGCGTGCCCGTGCCGCTGAGCACGCCGCCCACCGTGACCGGCGCCGAGGCGTTGATCGCTCCCTGCACGCGCAGTTCGGCACCGGCCGCCACGCTTACCGCCGATGTCGCCGCCAGCCTGCCGCCCGCAGCCACTTCGAGCATGCCCGCCTGCACGGCGGTGCTCCCCGAAAACGTATTCGAGCCCGAGAAGATCTGGTTGCCGAGGCCTGCTTTCACGAGCGATAAGGAGCCGCCTGCGGACGCACCGTCGCGCATGAGGCCGCTGAACGCTTGCGTGCCGGAGACATTCAGCGTGAGCACGCTGTTGGATCCCGCGGCGGCCTCGTTGGCCACCAGGCCGTGGCCGACGCCGGCGCTCGCGAGCCCGCCGATCGTTTCGTTTTGACCGTTGAGTTGAAACCAGCCCCGCTGGTTTGCCGCCGTGCCGCTGAGCGTGATCACGCTCGTGTCGGCGATCTGATTGCCTGCGGCCAGCCGCAGGATGTCGGCCCCGCTGCCGTCGCCGAGCTGGATGTTCCCGCCGATGGCCTGCACGCCGGCCGTCTTCGCGAGCACGAGCGTGCCGCCCGTGATCGTAGTGACACCGCTGAAGGTGTTGGCGGCCGTGCCGGCGAGCGTGAGCGCGGTGGCGCCGGATTTCGTGAATCCGACCGAACCCGTGCCGTTGGCGAGGATCCCGGCATAGGTGCCCGACTGGCTGGACGAGGCCGTGAGCACGACGGCCCCGGAGCCGCTCGTCGTGATCGTGCCGGCCGTGCCGGTGAGCGATCCCACGAGCGGATTCGAGCCCGCGAGATCGAGCGTGCCGCCGTCGAGGACGAGGCCGCCGCTGCCGAGCGCGTTGCGATGGCCGACGCGCAGCGTGCCATAGCGGCCTATGGTCACACTCCCGGCATACGCGTGATTATCTCCCGCGAGCACGATCGCCCCTCCGTCTCCCACGGTGGTCGCCACCTGCGTGTTGGCGACCTCGGTGTTGTAGGAAGACCCGGTCGTGAGCGTCGTGAGAGATCGAGTCGTAAAGGATCCCACGATCGAAAGCGCACCGCTGCCGCTCAACGCGCCGCTCACGGTGAGATCGCTCGCCGAGACGTTGCCCCAGGTCTGGTCGGCGGCGAGGGCTATCTTGGCGTTGACAGAGTGAGCGCCGGAGCCCTGCTGCACCGTGATGCCACCGCTGCCGATCGTGAGCGTGGCGGTGCCGCCGACCGATACGCCGCCGGATGCCCCGGCGGTGAAATTCAGACCACGGATCGCCGTGTCGGCGTCGAGCGTCGTGACGACGGTGCCGGACGCATGGAAGAACACATCGGCGAGCATGAGCTTCACGGCGCCCGAGGGAGTGATGAACTGTGTCGCAGACGTTGCACCCAGCGTGGCCTGCCGGTCGAATCGGCCCGCCCGGTCGAGCGACCAATTCGTGTTCGTGCCGCCGGTGACCGTGCCCCAGTTGCCGTTCACGTCGCCAGACCAATAGGCCGCGCCAAAGGTGATCGAGCGCTGGATGCCGTCGGCCATGGCGTTGTAGCCGGCCTGCGTCGGATGCACGCCGTCGCTCGCCAACACGGGGGTGCCGTCGTCGCCCGGGGTGAACAGGCTGTGTAAGTCGAGAAACCGCACGTCCTCGCCGGCGAGCACATGGCTGTAGACCACGTCTTCGACGTAGGGATTGAAATAGGTGTTGACGTGCGTGGAGACGTCGGAGCGATACATGAGCGTGGTCGCGATCACCGCCGCATTCGGGCGGAGCGACCGGATTTCGGAGAGGATCGCGTCGTAGCGGTCGATCGGCCCCGAATTGCGGAAGTGGGTTTGTTGGAAGTCGTTGCCGCCGACGTTGAGCGGCACGTAGTCGGGGCTGTTGACGCCGGCGGTGTTGGAATTGGTGCCCGAGAGCCAAAACCCGCCGTTGTTGGATGCATTGCCGTCGTTGTGGTCGAGGTTCCAGAGAATCTGGGAGGTGGTGTAGCCCGAACGCCCCTCGTGCCGCGTCTGCCCGGCGTAATCCAGCACGCTCGGGCCAGTCGCGGCAAACGCATGGCTCGTGGTAGCGCTGCCCACGAAGTTCGGCACGAACCGGCTGTCGTTCGCCAGGCTCTGGTAGAGCTGCGCGCGATAGCCGCCGCCGTTGTAGGACGCGATCACCTGGCCGTTTTTGGCGGTGCCTGAGGCACTGAGCCCGGCGGTGATCGAGGCCCCGAGGGGCATGATGGAGATGGTCGCGGCGGCGTCGGCGGCCCGCACGACGAGGGTTTCGGCGGTGCTCGAGTTGACGAGCCTGAGATCGAGAAACCCCGTGCCGCTCTTGGTGATCATCCGCGTGGCCGGCACGGAGAGCGGCTGAGAGCCCTGGAACACGAACGTGCCGGTGAGCCCGCCGCCAGCCGAGGTGATCAGGGCGTAGGTGCCGGAGGTCGTCGCCGCCACCTCCACATAGTTTGTCCCGCTGATCACGGCTGAGGCGGCAGAGAGCGTGTTGCGGGCGGAGTTTCCGTCGAAACCGGTGAGCACCGCATTGGAGAGCGTGAGCCGGCCGGCCGACGGGGCGAAGCCGTTGAGATCGAGCGTGGCACCGGCATTGACGGTGAGGCCGCCGCCCGACCAGCCGAGGGCGCTTGCGTGCCCGAGGCCGAGCGTGCCCGTATCGATGGTGGTGCCGCCGCGATAGGTGCTCGAGCCCGAGAGCGTGAGCGTGCCGGCCCCGAGTTTGCGCAGGCTTCCGGAGCCCGAATCGAGGAGATTTTGGGCGATGGTGATGTCGAAGCCATTGGTGTTCACGAGGGCGCCGCCCGCCTTCACGTTGGCGGCAGTGAGCCCCTGCATGAACGACGTGGTCGATGAGAGGGCGACGAGGGTGCCGCCGTTGAAGTTGAACGTGGAGGTGGCCGCGACGCTGCCGCTCGCGAGCACGCGCCGCGTGCGGAGCGTGCCGCCGTCGAGATTCAGCGTGCCTGTTCCGGTGGTCTGCCCACCACCTTGGACGACGTTGAACCACAGCCCGCCGCCGGAGCCCGTGCCGGTCTCCACCACGCCGTTCCCGGAAATGGTGAGCGTTCCATTGCCTGCTCCAGCCAACTGTAGGTAGTCATTCGCGGTGGTGCCGGTGAGCCGGAACGTGCCCGAGGAAACCGCCAGCTGGCCGACGCTCCCCGCATTTCGGCCGATCGTAGGCAGCGTGTTACCGATGTTCGTGAGCCCGCCGGTCTGGTTCCAGATGCCGGTGCCGGAGGAGCCGATCCGGAAAAATGCCGAGGCGTTGCCATTGGGCGTCGAGGTGAACGTGCCGCCCTGCATGAGCACCGTGCCCGTCGCGTTGGCAGCATCGCCGAGATACACGATGCTGGTGGTGAACGCGGCATTGTCCTTGATCACGAGCGTGGCGGCATCGCCGGCGGTCGTGCCGACATTGAACGAGCGACTGCTCGGAGACGGCGTCGTCGCGGTCACGATCGCATTGCCGGCGAGCGTCGTCGTGCCGCCGCGGAGCGTGAGCGTGCCGGTGAACGTGTTGGAGTTGGAGAAGGTGAGGGCGCCAACGCCGGTTTTCGTGAGGTTGAGCGTGCCCGAGAGGCCGCCTGCGCCGGAGAAGGAATAATCCTTCGTGGCGTTGTTGATCGTCATGGTGCCCGCGGGGGCGACGGCGGCGGCTGTCGTGATGCCCGTGGTGCCTGTCGCCGTGTCGTCGAACGTCACGGCGTCGCCGGCGGTGAACACGCTCGCGCCGCCAGCCCAGTTGGCCGTCGTCGTGTTCCAGGCGCCGTCCACCGTGCCGCGCCAGGTGACCGTGGCGGCGCGGCTAACGCCCGCCAGGGCTACGGCGGCCACCGCGCACAGGGCTCCCCGGGCACAGAAATTCACGGATTTGATCACCCACCACCGCATAATTTAGGATAGTATACAAATCCGTAACTAGTGTCTACAGAGTGGCAAGCGGCGGATTTTTCAGGAGCGTTTCATCAATGGTCGGATGGCGTCACACCGTAGTGCTCGCGGCACTTTCACTCGTGGGGGCGACGGCCGTCGGGGTCGAGCACCGCACGCTCACCGACATTCCCTACCGGGCGTCCGCCGACGGCTCCGACCGGGGGCCGGAGCGGTGCCGCCTCGACCTCCACCTGCCCGTCGATGCGAGCGGCTTTGCGACCGTGGTGTGGTTTCACGGCGGTGGGCTCACGAAGGGCAAGCGTGAGATTCCAAAATCGCTCCGCGGCCGGGGCTTCGCGGTGGTGGGCGCGGGCTATCGCCTGAGCCCGGGCGTCAAAGCACCCGTGTATATCGAGGATGCCGCCGCGGCGGTGGCTTGGACGTTTCGTTCGATCGCCGAGCATGGGGGAAGCCCGCGCCGCATCTACGTGAGCGGTCATTCCGCCGGTGCCTACCTGGCCGCGATGGTGGGGCTCGACACGAAGTGGTTGGCCGCCCATGGCATCGAAGCCAACGATCTGGCCGGAATCATCCCCTGCAGTGCGCAGTGCATCACGCACTTCACGGTGCGGGCCGAGCGCGGGATTCCCGACCGCCAGCCGGTGATCGATGAATTCGCCCCGCTCTTTCACGTGCGGCGGGATGCGCCGCCGCTGCTCTTGATCACCGGGGACCGCGACCGCGAAATGCTCGGCCGCTATGAGGAAAACGCCTACCTGTGGCGCATGATGAAGCTCGCCGGGCACGAGCGCACTCGCCTGGTAGAACTCAACGGCGAGGATCACGGCAGCATGGCGGAAGCGGCCTTGCCGCTCGTCATCGATGCGGTGACAAACGCTCGGGAGTGAGAGTTCCGAGCCAAGCCCCCTTGTGCCGTTACACCAGCCAGCGAATCACGGCGATCACGAGCGATGGCCCTGTCAGGCAGCCGAGGCCTGTGTAGAAAGTCGCCGTGAGAGCACCGTAGGGAACGAGCTTCGGGTCGGTGGCGGCAAGGCCTGCCACCACGCCGCTGGTCGTTCCCAAGAGCCCTCCGAATACCATGGCCGCCTCGGGGCGATCGAGGCCGATCCAGCGGGCCACGCACGGCGTGAGCACCATCACCATGATCGCCTTGACGAGCCCGGCGGCGACGGAGAGCGCGATCACGTCGCTGCTGGCGCCGAGCGCCGAGCCTGTCACGGGGCCCACGATGTAGGTGGCCGCCCCACCCCCGATCGTGGCCAGGTCGACAGGATCTCGATACCCGCAGGCATACGCGACGATGCCACCGACCGCGAAGCCGCCGCCGACACCGATGGCAAGGGCGAGCATGCCGCGGAGGCCTGAGCGGAGCAGCTCCTCGATCCGGGCGGAAAACGCCGTGGAAACGATGGCGAAATCCCGTAGCGCGGCGCCTCCAAGCACAGCCAAGCCCCCGCAGCCGTCGATGTCGGCAAGCCCGCGCTTGCCTCCGGTGATCCAGCCGGCGAGCGCAGCCAGTGCCAGACCGATGGAAATCGCGATCGCCGAGGCGTGAATGCGACCACCCGTGAGCCTGCGGGAGGCGACTTCCGCCACGGCCAGGATGACCCCCACGACAAGCACGCCCGACAGAAGGGACTCCGCCCCGAGCAGGTTTACGAAACGGTCGAGAATGACTTGCATGCCATGACCACGGTGCATGAGAAAACGTCAGTCGATCGGCCGACTTCCGCCCGATGTCGAGCCACGGGTCAACAGAGGAACGGCGGCGAAACCGGCCAAGACTGCACAGGCGCCCGCAGCCACAGCGACGCCGCCGCCCCGCGTCGCCCCCCACACATTCTGCGTCGCCGCCATCGCCACGACGATCGGGATATACATGCCCGCCCAGTAGCCGACTCCCATCTCGAATGCCGGGGTGGCGAGCCCACGACGCCGAACGCCGGCCATGCCGAGCATCAGTGCCACCATCGCGACACCGACGCCCCCGATGTCACTGTCGATGCCGAGCCACTGCGCGAGAAAAAATCCGAGGCAGCGGCCCAGCAGCACGCACGCAGCCAGAAGCACCGTACCCCACACCATCGGATTCAGTCCTCAACGGTCTGACAAACCGCTCGCGATCTACCCGACCGCCTGGGAAGTGAAAATCTTTCGTAAGGCGACCGATCAGCGACGTGCCCGCTTCGACGCCCGCCGCTTCGCCGGCGTGTTCGCTTCGTGCATGAGCGCGAGCGATGCCACGAGATCGCCATACCGCTCCCCCTGCACGATCACGTGGCTTCGCAGCCGCTGCGCCGCGAGTTCGCCATCACCCTCGGCCAGGGCATCGACGATCGCCTGATGCTCTGAATAGGAGTTTTTCAAGCGGTTGCGCAGCCGCAACTGCAGCCGGCGGTAGGGCCGCAGCCGGCGCTGGAGCGACGAGGCCTGCTCGACCAGGAATGCATTGTGGCTGGCCGCGTAGATCAGGCGGTGGAAGTCTTCGTTATGTGCGAAGTAGTCGTCGATGCTTGCGGAGTCGCGGGCCTCCTCGCACCGCTCGTGGACGGCGGCGAGGGCGGCGTGCTCCTCGTCGGTCATGCGGCGGGCCGCCAGGCGGCCGCACATCGCCTCCAGTTCCGCCATCACCTCGAACATCTCGCACAGGCGATGCGGGCTCATCTCGGCCACGATCGCGCCCCGGCGCGGCCTGAGATCGATCATCCCCGAGGAACTGAGCTGGATGAGGGTCTCGCGGATCGGCGTGCGCGACACGCCAAACTCCTTCGCGAGCGCCACCTCGTCGAGCCGCGTGCCCGGGGCATAGGTGCCATCGACGATCCGCTCTTCGAGGGTTTCGCGGACGGCATGGGAACGCTTGGGGGCGACACGGGGGGCGGGCACGGTGTGAATCTCCTGAGGCGGCACAGACCGGCCGTCAGGATATAGCGACACTGGCGAGATGGCAGGGGCGATCACACACAAGCTCCCGTGAGCCTAAAGTGTATACGAAAATAATGTGTGCGCATATTCACAGGAACCACGGCCGGGCCATCGAAACGCTGCGCAACACCGCTCGACATCGGCTCCGGCCAGACGCCTGGCATCCTCGGCAAGCCCGGCAGATGGGGCAAAAGTGAACTCTGTGGCTGGACATGCGTAGAGTGAATCAACCACGGAGGGTTCAATCATGGATGCCCACTTCAACGAGTATCTGGCGGCGGTGGCGGGGATGCAGAATCTCTACGGCGAATCCGCCTGCGATCGCGAGCCGGGTCCGTGCGGGGAGTCGCCAGACCCCCACGCCGGCGAATTGACAGCCCCGGCCCCATTGCCGATTCTTGCCTAGAGACGGGGCGGGAAACACGGCGTTCGAGTTCGGTGGACTTCGCGCCGGCATCCCATCCTCCATGGCAAGCACTGGTCTGAGTCTTTTGATGAGCCGCTCTTCAAGCGTTGTCGCTGCCGGCGTGCTCATGCTCGGGCTCGCGCCCTGGGCCGCCGCCATCGAGATCACGCGGACGCTCGATCCGAGCATCGACACCGTCGGCCAGCAGATTCTCACGGTGCAGACCTACACGAGCGGCACGACCACGGTGCTCGATCTCGGCATCTACGACACCGGGGCGGCGGTGGTCTCCTTCGCCGCCTATGCCAACGAATACTTCCCCCAGCCGCATCGCAACCCGGGCGGGGCAGGGGGCCAGGGAATCAACGGGCGGGTCGTCGGCGACGTGTCCCAGCCGGGCACGATGCTGGTAGGCGGCTTTCAGGATTTTACGATCGACGTGGATATCAACACGTTCATATTCGATGTCTCTGTGACGACGCCGCCCACTCGGGCCGTCCCCGGCATCCAGGCGTTCGTGGGCTCGCTCGACGGCAGCCCGAATCTGCCCACGCTCGCGGGCACACCCGTCCACAAGCCGAGCGCCGCCTTTCCCGGCGGCTCGGCCGCACGGGTGTCGTTTTCCGGGATCGATTTTGCCTCGTCGCTCGGGCTCACGGGGCAGCTCTTCATCCCCACGTTCGACCTCGTGGCGCCGGGGCAAACACTCGCCAAGAAAGAAGGGAGCACGCAGCCCGCGGTGATTCCGCTCGTGCCGCTCGGCCTCGATAATTACGGGAGCGAAGGCACGAATATCACGGTCGTGCCCAATCCCACGGTGCCGAACGTGGGCCTGGGGATGCCGGGGGTGGAGGGCGGCTCCACGCTCGTGACGGCCAGCAGCATGCTCTTCGACACCGGCGCCCAGGTGTCGCTCATTTCGACCGCGCTCGCCTTCGGCCTCGGGCTCGACCTCGGCAATCCCGACACCACGATCTCGGTGAAGGGGGCCGCTGGCGATCCGATCGCGATCCCTGGCTTCACGCTTGGCGAGATCGTGTTGCCCGCGGCGATCGACGGGCCCGCCGCCGACGACACGCTGCGGTTTCTCGACGTGCCGGTCTACGTCTACGACATCGGGGTGCCGGGGCTCGACGGCATCCTGGGGATGAATCTCTTCAATCAGGCCGACGAGATGCTCATCGACCTGATCAACGGTCAGTTCGCCGTGTCGTTTTATGAAGCGCTGCCCGAAGGCTCTGGAGCCGACGGCCTGGCCAGCGTCAACGCGGCGTTCGAAGCGATGGGGATCTCGTTCCCCGTGTTTGCCGGCAGCGTCGCGCCAGCGCTCGGTCTGGGCCCGGTCGTGCCGGTGCCGGAGCCGGGCACCCTCGTCGCCCTCGCCGGCGCGCTGGCCGTGCTCGCATCGCGGCTGCCCCGAGGCCGCCGCTTTCGGCAGCTGCCAAAGCTCCCCGAGTAGGATGCGTCACAACCGCCGTATCCTTTGTGAAAACAGGGAAGTCGGCAGAAAAGTGACTCAAAAAACGACTCACTCGGTTCGGGTCTGGAAGCCCGCAGGAGTTCGCAGGGAACCGCACGCTCGTCCGTCGCCGTTCCCGCCAGCCGCCTGGAAAACCATCAGCGACTGGTTGGGGGGAAGCAACGAGGTCAGTTCCAGAGGCGGGTGACCCCGTACTGATCAAACACCGTATCAGCACTCACGATTGGAATGGTTTCAACAAAGCATTGAGCCACAAGGAGCCTGTCAAAAGGATCTCTGTGGTGAAACGGCAAAGCCGTCTGCCTTTCAGCGAACGCCAGCGTGATGGGTGACACCGTGACGCCGAGGTCTGCCAACGCCCGCTCCACCCATTGGCGATACGGCAGAGAAAGCGAAAGTTTTTTGAGGCTTGTCTTGATGGAGAGTTCCCAGATCGTCCCGACGCTTACCGTCACTTCAATGGCGGGGTTTTCAAGAACGGCTCTGGCACTGGCACCGAGCCTACTTGGGTCGTCCAACGCCCAGATCAAGGTGTGCGCATCCAGAAGATGCCTCATTCCATGTAATCCTTGAAGTCCTCCAGCGGAGCATCAAAGTCGGGAGCCATGTAGAGGACGGTTCCCTTCATCGTTCCCAGTTGGCGGTGAGCCTTCTTGGGTATCGGTGGTGTCGGAACGATCCGAGCCACGGGCTGGTCGTTCTCTGTGATCACGACCTCATCCCCAGGCGTGAGGCGATGGATGATGTCGGCCAGGCCAGACTGGGCTTCTTTGAGTGTCACTGTGGTCATGGCAGAGTCTCCCAACCGGAGTCTACCAGCCACACGCCCCCTTTTGGCCCCACCGCTTCGCAGAAAAGCTCCCCGAGTAGGATTCGAACCTACAACCTAGCGGTTAACAGCCGCTCGCTCTACCGTTGAGCTATCGGGGATCGAGGCTTTCACCCTAGCCTATTTCGGGGCCGAAATCGAGCCGTTCAGCCTCCGCCCGGCGGCCGCTGCTTCTCGAGCAGCACGCTGTTGCCCCGGGCGTTGTATTCGATCCGGGTCATGAACGACCGCATCAGCATCACGCCCCGGCCACTGGGCACCTCGAGCCGCTCGTCGAGCGTGCAGTCGGGTACGGCCTGCGGGTCGAATCCCGGGCCGGCATCGGTGATTTCGATCCGCGCGAGCGCCTCCGACACCGCGCACGACACCCGCACCGTCTTGGCGGGGTCGAGCTTGTTGCCATGCACGATCGCATTGACGATCGCCTCTTCCACGGCGAGATGAATGCCGAAGATGTCGGTCGGCTCCCAGCCATGGTGGCCGAGCTGCTCGAGCAGTTCTTCCATGATCA
>JAIXPT010000247.1 GCA_027486095.1 Planctomycetaceae bacterium
GCGGCTATGTGTCGCAGGCGATTCCCGCTGCGGCCCGCGCCCAGTTTCTCGAGGCCCTCGGGCAGACACTGCCGCGGGAGGCCGACGATGCTTTCACGCGCACCGTCTCCCGGCTCGTCTACGACCTGCTTTCGGCGACGCTCGCCGCCGGCGGCATCGATGCCGCCCTCGCGGTCGATACGAGCCAGGCGACGAAGGCCAAGCCACTGCCGGCGGTGACGGCGGGCGTGCGCGTGCAGGATGGCGCGGCGCTCGAGCAGCGGGTGAAGCAGGCGTTCGCCGGCGACGCCGTGCCCGGCGTGAAGGCCCGCTTCGACGCGGGCAAGGCCGGGGCTGCCACGCTGCATACGATCGCTGTCGATGTGGCCGACGAGGCGCTCGCCGAGCAGATCGGCAGATCGATCGAGCTCACGCTCGCGGTGTCCCCGAACTACGCCTTCGTGCTCGTCGGCGGCAATGTGGCCGCGCGGGCCGAAGCCACGCTTGCCGCCAGCGGCCGCCCGGTCGCCGATGCCCGGCCGATCGCCGCGCTCGCGGCGAACGCCGCCCCGGTGCTCGGCTATGTCGATGTGGTCGCCAGCGAGAGCCCGGCGGCGAAGGGCGGGGCCGCGGCCCGTGATGCGGGCGGCGGCGAGGTCGAGCTGCGCGTCGTGCCCGTCGAGCGGGGCGTGGCCACGCGGCTCTCGATCGACTCGGGCGTGCTCAAGGCCGGGGCCGCGATGGCCGCGCCCGAACGCCCCGTCGGCCCCGGCGGCGTGCCGCTGCCCGACGTGCCGCCCGGCTTCCCGATCCCTCTGCCCCGCTGACCATCCCCAACCCACTCACCCTCATCCTTCATGACCACCACCGCCTCTCCGCCCGGCCAGCCGGGCCTGCAGCCCGTGATTCGCACCTCGATCGCCGGAGCGAGCGTGGCCGACCTCGCCCGCACGCACGGCACGCCGCTGTATGTGTACGACGCCGAGATGATCCGCCGCCGCTGCCGCGATCTGGCGGCCTGGGACACCGTGCGCTTCGCGCAGAAAGCCTGCTCGAATCTGGCCGTGCTCGCCCTCATGCGCGGCGAAGGCGTGATGGTCGATGCCGTGAGCACGGGTGAGATCCACCGGGCGCTCGCCGCGGGCTACGCACCGCATGCCGCGCCCGGCGTCGGCGGCGACGGGCTCCCGCCGGTGCATCCGATCGTCTACACGGCCGACATCTTCGACCGCGAGAGCCTCGACGCCGTGGCGAAGCTCGGCATCCACGTGAATTGCGGCTCGGCCGACATGATCGAGCAGCTCGCCGAACGGGTGCCGGGCGCCGGCATCACGCTCCGCGTGAACCCCGGCTTCGGCCACGGCCATAGCCAGAAGACGAACACCGGCGGCGAAGGCTCGAAGCATGGCATCTGGCACGAGGAGATTCCCGACGTGCTGCGCCGCGCCGAGTGGGCCGGGCTCGCCGTGACGGGGCTCCATATGCACATCGGCAGCGGGGCCGATCTTGCGCATCTGGCCGAAGTGGCCGGAGCGCTCGAGCGCGTGGCCCTCGAGATCGGCCGCTCGCTCACCACGATCTCGGCGGGCGGCGGCCTGCCCGTGCCCTACAAGCCGGGCGAGGTGCACGCCGATCTCTCCGGCTACTTCACGCTGTGGGATGCCGTGCGCAAGCGGCTCGAAGAACGCTTCGGCCATCGCCTCCGGCTCGAGATCGAGCCCGGCCGCTATCTCACGGCCGAAAGCGGCTTCGTGATCACGGAAGTGCGGGCGGTGAAGAAGCAGGGCGGGCGAAAATATCTGCTCGTGGATGCCGGCTTCAACACGCTCGCCCGCCCGGTGCTCTACGGCTCCTACCATCCGATGAGCCTCTGCCCCGCCGACCCGCGGGCCACCGCGGCCGCGACGGAAGACGTGGCCGTGGGCGGGCCGCTCTGCGAATCGGGCGACATCTTCACGCAGACCGACGGCGGCTTCGTGGCCACCCGGGCCCTGCCGACCGCCGCCGTGGGCGACCTGCTCGTGATCGAAATCGCGGGGGCCTACGGATTCGTGATGGCCAGCAACTACAACTCGAAGCCCCTGCCGGCCGAAGTGCTCGTGGACGGCGGTGTGGCCCGGCTCGTGCGCCGCCGCCAGACCCCCGAAGATCTCGTCCGCGGCGAGACGGTATGACGGCTATCGAGGGCCGGGAGGATTTCGATCCCGGAGTCCCCGGGCTTCCGCCCGGGGCTTTTTGCAGCGCATCGCCCTCGAAGCCCCCGGCGGAAGCCGGGGGACTCCGCGAATATGCCGTGAAATGTGTCGTTTTGTCGCTCGGACTCCACGGGCTAGGATGATGGCGGCTGAAGACCCGCCCGCCCCCCACCCGATCTTCCCACCATGGCAAAAGCTGGCCCCCGCAAGAAACTGCCGAAAGAGCTCGCGGTCATCAACGCCGACAACTGCACCGGCTGCGAATCGTGCCTCGAGGTCTGCCCGGTTGACTGCATTCTCAAGGTGCAGCAATACGACCAGTTCCACAACCTGCAGAGCTGGTGCGAGATCGATATCGAGCGGTGCGTGGGCTGCGAGGTGTGCGTGCACATCCCGGGGAAGAAGTCGAATCCCTACGATCTCAAGGTCTGCCCGTGGGACGCGATCGAGATGGTGCCCACCGAGCAGGTGGCCCAGGTGGTGGCCCAGATCGGCGGCCCGCCGGACTACGTCGAGGCCAACTGGGACCGCCTCGTGAACACGGCCCAGCACTTGGCCGAGCTGAAGGCAGCAGCGGGCTGACGCTGGAGGTCGCAACGGAGCTCCAGCTCTGTCCGACGTGGCGACGGAGCTCCAGCTCTGTCGAATTCGCACCGCATCCGACAGGCCTGGAGGCTTGTCGCTACGTTTCGGCGTGCTTGACCTACACCCTTCCGGGCGATACAACGTGACAAATGTTCACGTCTGCTGATCTCGATCATCTCCGCGACCACGTGCGCCTCGCCTGCCTGCCGGGCGTCGGCTCCCGCTATCGCCGGCTCCTGCTCGAACGCTTCGGCTCGCCTGCCGGTGTGTTTGCGGCCCGGCCCGAGGAACTGCGGTCGATCACGAAGGTCGGCAAGACGCTCGCCGAGGCGATCCCCGCTCTGGCCCGCGACCGCACGGCCGACGCCACGCTCGACCTCTGTGCAAAGCACGCCATCGACATCATCCTGGAGAATTCGCCCGCGTATCCCGGGCTCCTCGCGCGGATCGACGATCCGCCCGGGCTTCTTTTCGTGCGCGGCGCGATCCTGCCGGCCGACGCGATCGCCGTCGCCATCGTGGGCGCCCGCCATGCGACTGCCTACGGCCTCAAGGTGGCCGAGCAGCTCGGCGGCAGCCTCGCCCGAGCAGGCTACACGGTCGTGAGTGGGCTCGCCCGCGGGATCGACGCCGCGGCTCATCGCGGGGCGCTGGCCGCCGGCGGCCGCACGATCGGCGTGCTCGGCACGGGCGTGCTGAATATCTATCCGCCCGAACACGCCGACCTCGCGCTCGACGTGATCAAGAGCGGCGCCGTCATCAGCGAGGCCCCGCCGCTCACGGAGGCCCATGCCGGGCTGTTTCCTCAGCGCAATCGTATCGTGTCGGGCCTGTGCCTGGGCACCGTCGTCGTCGAGGCGTCTGATCGTTCGGGCGCCCTGATCACGGCCCGGCTCGCTGGAGAGCAGGGTCGCGAGGTGTTTGCGGTGCCGGGCCCAATCGACTCGCGGATGTCGCGGGGCTGCCATGCCCTGATCCGCGACGGGGCCACGCTCGTGGGCGGCATCGACGACATCCTCGCGGAATTCGGGCCGCTCTTTGAAACCGCCACCACGGCCGCCGGGCAGCCCGTGAGCCATCCTGCGGAGCTCCAGCTCGCCGACCTCGAGCGTCGCGTGCTCGATGCGGTGGGCAAGGCCGGTGCCACGATCGACGAAATTGTCGAGGCCACCGAGCTCTCCGCCTCGCAGGCGATGTCGGCGATCAGCGTTTTGGAAATGCGGCGGCTGGTGCGCCGCTTGCCTGGTAGCCGCATCGAGCGGGCCTGAGTGACTCACGATCCACGCGCCGGCTGTCCCGTCGCTGCCGCACCAGGCTTTACGTGCCGCGGAAGCCCGAGGCGTGAGCCGAGTGGAAGCTCCCCCGCTGTGGCAACGTGCCGCCATCAACCATCTACGATCATCTGCTAGACTCCGTGGCATGGATACCGCCCTCTTCAACCGTGCCGAAGCGATCCGCGCCCGTCTCCTCCAACTGCGAGACTCTCTTTGACTGGGGCGGGCGCAAGCAATCAGCCGCACGGATCGAAGAGGCGATGGGCCAGGCCGGCTTCTGGGACAACAACGAAAAGGCCCAGGCGACCGTCGCCGAACTGAAAAGCGTGAATTCCGTCCTCAAGCCGCTCGAGGAGGCGCTCGCGGTGGGCAGCGACCTCGAGGCGCTCGAGGAACTCGCCCGTGAAGATCAATCGCTCGAAGGGGAGCTTGCCCAGGAGGCCGACCGGCTCGAGCGGCTCGTGTCCGCCCTGGAACTCACCTCGCTGCTCTCGGGCCCTCACGACGCCGCCGACGCGCTGGTGTCGATCAACGCCCGGGACGGCGGCACCGATGCCAACGACTGGGCCGAGATGCTGCTGCGGATGTATTCCGCCTGGGCCTCCAAGCACGACTATGCCGTGGAACTGCTCGACCGGCAGGACGACGCCGTAGCCGGCATCCAGAGCGCCACCGTCGCCATCCGGGGGCCCTTCGCCTATGGCTACCTCCGGGGCGAGACGGGCATTCATCGCCTCGTGCGCATCAGCCCGTTCAACGCGGAGGGGAAGCGGCAGACGAGCTTCGCGGCCGTGGATGTCTCGCCGGAGATCGCCGACGACGACACCGAGGTGGAGCTGAACGACGAGGACATCCGCGAAGACGTGTTCCGCGCGAGCGGAGCCGGCGGCCAGCACGTCAACAAGACCTCGAGCGCGATCCGCCTCACGCACTTTCCCACCGGCATCGTGGTGCAGTGCCAGAGCGAGCGCAGCCAGCACAAGAATCGGGCCACGGCGATCAAGATGCTCCGCGCGCGGATCGCCCGCGTCGAAGAAGAGAAGCGCGAGGCCGAGCAGCTCGCCCGCTACAAGCAGCAGCCGAAGAC
>JAIXPT010000192.1 GCA_027486095.1 Planctomycetaceae bacterium
CGTATGTGACCAGCGCAGGCATGGATGCCGGAGCGCAGGCACATCCGAGTGAGCCGTAGCCTGGAGGGCGAAGGCGAACGTCCGGCGAGACGGTACGGGGTAACCCCGAGCCGGCGCGCTGTCAGTGGAGCCTGACGAATGAAAAACCAGACAGGCTGAAGCCTGTCCTACGAGGCGGGCCGTAGAGTTGGCAGAGTCGGCCGCGCGAACGTAACCGGCACGACCGGACTCCCCCGGCGTGAGGGCCCAAAAAACGCTCCCGCACGCGAAACAGGCCGAAACTACCGGTTGTCTGGCGCCCGGGACTAGAATGCGGGGCCCGGCTTGGAATCAGCCGAATTGCATGAAGTTGCAGGTTTCGGCTGCCTCTGGGCGGCCGGGGGCGGGCGGAGGCTGCCGACGACGTGATTCCCAATCCCTACACCGAAGGCTCGTTCGCGGAGACGATCGTCGATCTCCTCCGGCAGCGGGCTGCGTATCGGCCCCACGATCGGGCGTTCACGTTTCTCGTCGATGGTGAAAACGAGGAATTGAACATCACGTATGCCGAGCTCGACCGGAAGGCCCGGGCGCTCGG
Organism: Planctomycetaceae bacterium; assembly: GCA_027486095.1. GTDB lineage: Bacteria > Planctomycetota > Planctomycetia > Pirellulales > UBA1268 > RGVT01. Next base: position 578 of record JAIXPT010000192.1, read on the forward strand.
AGCGTGGCTGATGGCGTCGGGCATGCAGGGCAAGCGGGTGCTCTTGCTCTATCCATCGGGGCTCGATTTCATCGCGGCCTTCCTGGGCTGCCTCTATGGCGGGGCCATCGCGGTGCCTGCCTATCCGCCGCGCAAGAATCGCTCGGTGGAACGGATCGAGGCGATCGCCGCCGATGCCAACGCGTCGGTCGCGCTCACCACGCGCGACGTGCTCGACCGCTTCGATGCGCTGCGGGCGGCGGCACCGAGCCTCGAAAAGCTGCTCTGGAAGGTCGATGCCGAGCTGGAGGGCGACTGGGCCGACCGCTGGAGCCGCCCCGACGTCGGCGGCGACACGCTCGCCTTCCTGCAATACACGAGCGGCTCCACGGGCACGCCCAAGGGCGTGATGCTGTCACACGAAAACCTGCTCCACAACTCGCTGCGGATCATGCAGGCCTTCGAGATCACGCGCAGCCAGTCGGGCGTGTTCTGGCTGCCGAGCTTCCACGACATGGGGCTGATCGGGGGGATCCTCGTGCCGCTTTACGGCGGCAAGTTCAACGTGCTCATGTCGCCCGTGGCCTTCCTGCAGAAGCCCCTGCGCTGGCTGCAGGCGATCTCGAAGTATCGGGCCACGATCAGCGGCGGGCCGAACTTCGCCTACGAACTGTGCGTGCGCAAGACCACGCCCGAGCAGCGGGCGAGCCTCGATCTCTCCAGCTGGTCGCTGGCCTTCAACGGCGCGGAGCCGGTGCGGCCGGAAACGATCGACGCCTTCGCCGAAGCGTTCGCCGTGAGCGGCTTCCGGCGCGAGGCGTTCTTCCCCTGCTACGGGCTCGCCGAGAGCACGCTGATGGTCACGGGCGGGATGAAGTTCGAGCAGCCCGTGATCCGGGCGTTCGACGCGGCGTCTCTGGAGACGGGCGCGGCACTCACCCGCACGGGCTTCGCGCCCGGGGCCCGCCGGCTCGTGGGCTCAGGCCGTGAGCTCGACGGCCAAGACGTGCGCATCGTCGATCCGCAGACGTGCGAGGCGTTGCCGCCCGGCAAAGTCGGCGAAATCTGGGTGGCCGGGCCGAGCGTGGCCCAGGGCTATTGGAACCGCGCCGACGCCACCCGCGAGACATTCGAGGCGATGCTCGCGCGGCCCGATTCGCAATCGCAGACGCAATCGGCCAAGAAGTGGCAGCCGAACCCGGGGCCCTATCTCCGCACGGGCGATCTCGGCTTCTTCGACGCGGGCGAGCTGTTCGTGACGGGCCGGCTCAAGGATCTGATCATCGTGCGGGGCCGCAACCATTATCCGCAAGACATCGAGCGCTCCGTCGAGGAGGCGAGCGGGCTCGTGCGGGCGGGCTCCGTGGCGGCGTTCTCCGTCGATGTGGATGGCCGCGAGCGGGTCGTGGTGGTGGCGGAGCTCGAACGCGGCAAACGCGAGGCCGGCGAGCTCTCGACGGCGTTCGACGAGATTCGCAAGCGGCTGGCGATCGAGCACGAGGTGGCGCTCGAGGCGCTCGTGATGGTGCGGCCCAACAGCATCGCCAAAACATCGAGCGGCAAGATCCAGCGGCACGCCTGCAAGCGGCAATTCCTCGAGGGCACGCTCGAGGTGGTCGAGCAGCACATCTCGTGGCTGCAGGCCGGCGGTGGCGATGCACCGAAGCCCGTGGGCCCCGAACGCGCGGCCTCTGAAGCGCCGCGGCTCGCCCGCCTGCGGCCCGTCGGTGAGGCCTCGCGGGCCATGCGGCCCGACCGTGAGCTGCCGCAGGATGTCGTGCAGACGGTGTTCGACCATGTGCGGCGGATCGCCAAAGACCGGGCCGGCAACCTCACGCTCGACACCAACATCGTCGAGCTCGGCCTCGATTCGCTCGAGCGCATGGAGATCGTGGCCAGCCTCGAGGAGGCATTCGGCGGGCGGTTTCCAGAGCAGGTGCTGCCGCAGATCGAGACCTGCCGCGAGGTGACCGAAGCGATTCTCGACCACATGCCGCTCGAGGGCGCCAAGCGGGCCGACGTGGCGAAAGCAGCCGTGGACATCCCCGCCGACACGTTCCGGATCGAGGAGTTTCCGGAGGTACGGGCCCTCGAGCAGAACTTCGTGATGGTGCGGAACGCCGGGCTCGAAAACCCTTATTTCAGCGTCCACGAGGGGCTGACCACCGACCGCACGCAGATCGGCGGCCGCGAGATGGTGAGCTGGGCCACCTACAACTATCTCGGCATGTCGGGCGAGCCCGAGGTGACGCTCGCGGCCAAGGCTGCGCTCGATCGCTACGGCACGAGCGTGTCGGCCAGCCGGCTCGTGTCGGGCGAAAAGGTGATCCACCAGGAACTGGAGCGGGAGATCGCCCGCTTCGTGGGCACTGAAGACGCCGTGACGTTCGTCGGCGGGCACGCCACCAACGAGACGGTGATCGGCCATGTCGTCGGCCCGGGCGACCTCGTGCTTCACGATGCGCTGGCCCACAACAGCCTCTTGCAGGGGGCCGTGCTCTCGGGCGCCCGCCGCCGGCCGTTTGCGCACAATGATTTCGACGCGGCCGAGCAGCTCCTCGCCCAGGTGCGCAGCCAGTATCGGCGCGTGCTGGTGGTGATCGAGGGCATCTACAGTATGGACGGCGACTTCTCCAACCTGCCGAAGTTCGTCGCCCTCGCGAAGCGTCACAAAGCACTCATCATGGTCGATGAGGCCCACTCGATCGGCGTGATGGGCCCGCGGGGCCGCGGCATAGGCGAGCACTACGGCGTGAACCCCGCCGACGTCGATCTCTGGATGGGCACGCTCTCGAAGGCCCTCGGCAGCTGCGGCGGCTACATCGCCGGCTCGCGGGCCCTTGTCCGCTGGCTCAAATACACCGTGCCCGGCTTCGTCTACTCCGTCGGCCTGCCGCCGGCGGCGGCGGGGGCCGCGCTCGGTGCGCTGCGGCTCCTCGACCGCGATCCCTCGCGCGTGGCGAAGCTCCACGACAACGCCCAGCTCTTCCTCCGGCTCGCCAAGGAGGCTGGGCTCGACACGGGGCCCTCCGGCGGTTCGGCGATCGTGCCCGTGATCCTCGGCAATTCGATGAACGCGCTCCGGCTCTCGCGGGCCTTGTTTGCCAGGGGCATCAACGTGCAGCCGATCCTCTATCCGGCCGTCGAGGAGAAGGCGGCACGGCTGCGGTTTTTCATCACCTCGCGGCACACGCCCGACCAGATCCGCCGCACGATCACGGCGATGCAGGAAGAACTCGCGACGATCGAAAGGCAGCCTGGCCTCAGCCTGTCTGCCACGTAGCGACAGGCCTCCAGGCCGCGTAGCGACAGGCCTCCAGGCCGCGTAGCGACAGGCCTCCAGGCCTGTCGAATGCGGGCGTGCACAGGGCACCAGGCCCGGAGGACCGGGTTGATTCCAGCCGACAGCGTCGGCCAAGCGAAAATCGGCACGACGCCGATGTTTCGCGTTCAGACAGCCCTGGAGCGGCTGTCGCTACGGTATCGCCGTGGCTTTCAGTCCCCGGTGGCACGACGTATAACGCGGCGATGCCAGCCGCCCCCGAAACGACGAGCCACCGGCTCGTGCTGCCCGCCGATTCCAACCACCACGGCAC
>JAIXPT010000391.1 GCA_027486095.1 Planctomycetaceae bacterium
TGCCCTGGAGCCGATTGCGACATGAAGGCCGATGATCTCCGCGAAGCGTACCTGGCGTTTTTCGAATCGAAGGGCTGCGTCCGCCGCCCGAGCGACGTGCTCGTGCCCCGGTGGGACCCCTCCGTGCTCTTCACGCCCGCGGGCATGAACCAGTTCAAGGATCACTTTCTCGGCAAGTGCAAACTGGAGTTCACACGGGCCACCACCTGCCAGAAGTGCCTGCGCACCGGCGACATCGACAATGTCGGCCGCACCGCGCGGCACCACACGTTTTTCGAGATGCTCGGCAACTTCAGCTTCGGCGACTATTTCAAGCGCGAAGCGATCCACTGGGCCTGGGAGTTTCTCACCGCGAAGAACTGGCTCGCCATCTCCCCCGAGCGGCTTTCCGTCACGGTCTACCACGACGACGACGAGGCCTACCGCATCTGGGCCGAGGAGATCGGCGTGCCGGCCGCGCGGATCACGCGGATGGGCGAGGACGACAACTTCTGGCCCGCCGGCGCCCCCACGCAGGGCCCCGACGGCGTCTGCGGCCCGTGCAGCGAAATCTTCTACCGCATGCCCGATGGCAGCGACGTGGAGATCTGGAACCTCGTATTCACGCAGTTCAACCGCGTGGGCACTCCGCCCGACAATCTGCGGCCGCTGCCCAGCCGCAACATCGACACCGGCATGGGGCTCGAGCGCACCGCAGCGATGCTGCAGGGCGTTGACTCCAACTTTCACATCGACATTCTCCGTCCGCTCGTGGAGGCCGTCGCCGAAGTGTGCCGCCGGCCGTATGTGCCGGGCGACGATGACGGCCGCCGGATGCGCCGCATCGCCGACCACGTGCGGGCCTGCACGTTTGCGATCCACGAAAACGTGCTCCCCGGCAACAACGAGGAGAAATACGTGGTCAAGCGGCTCCTGCGCCGGGCGGTGCTCGACGGCCGTCAGATGGGCATGCGAGAGGCGTTTCTGCACGAACTCCCCGGCACCGTGGCCGACCTGATGCGCGGCCCCTATCCGGAACTCGCCGAAACGGTTGACCGCGTGGCCGGCGTGATCAAGCGGGAGGAGGAGGCGTTCCTCGGCACGATCGACGGCGGCCTCGAGCGGATCGAAAAGCTCTTCGCCGCCATCGAGAAGTCTGGGGCCGGGCTCGTGGGCGGCACCGAGGCCGCGGAGCTCTACACCACCTACGGCTTCCCGCCCGAGCTCCTCGAAACGCTGGCCGCCGAGCGCAACTGCGCCTTCGATTGGAACGGCTTTCGCGAGGCGATGGAGGCCCACGGCCAACGCTCGGGGGCCGGAAGCCGGGCAGAAGTCTTCACGTCGGGCCCGCTCGACGCGCTCAAGAAGGCCATGCACGGCTCCGATTTCGTGGGCTACGACGTGCTCGAGACCACGGGCAAGGTGATCGGTATCATCGCCCAAGACCGGCTCTGCGACAGCCTGCGTGAAGTGGGCCACACCGCCCCCGTCACCGTGGTGCTCGATCGCACGAGTTTTTACGGCGAATCGGGCGGGCAGGTGGGAGACACCGGCGCGCTCGAGTGGCCGGGGGGCGTATTCGACGTGATCGACACGCAGCGCGAGGGCGGCTTCATGCTGCACGTGGGGCACCTGAGGGCGGGCACGCTCGATCTCGGCCACTCCGTCACGGCCCGTGTCGCGGCGAGCCGCCGGGCGGCGATCCGGCGGGCCCACTCGGCCACGCATCTCATCCATGCGGCCCTCCAGCACTTTCTCGGGCCCCACGCCGTGCAGCAGGGCTCGAAGGTCGGTGCCGACATGCTGCGCTTCGACTTTTCCCACTCGAGCGCCGTCGGTGCCGACACGCTGCGACAGATCGAGACGATGGTCAACGAGCACACGCTCGCCGCCGTGCCGGTCGGCGCCCGCCTGCTGCCGCTGGCCGAAGCCCGCCACGCCGGGGCGATGATGCTCTTCGGCGAGAAATATCCCGACATGGTGCGGATGGTGACGATGGACGGCGTGAGCCGCGAGCTCTGTGGCGGCACGCACGTCTCGAGCACCGGGCAGATCGGGATGGTGAAGATCGTGGGCGAGGAGAGTGTCTCGGCCGGCACCCGGCGCGTGAGCGCCGTGACGGGCCTCGAGGCCGTCGAGCGACTGCGTCAGGCCGAGCACGTGGTCGCCGAATCCGCCGCGGCCCTCAAGGTGCCGGCCGCCGAGCTGCCTGCCAGGCTCGCCGCCATCGCCAAGGAGCTCAAGGACCTCAAAAAATCGAAGGGCGCGGCTCCGGCCGCCGCACTCTCCATCGACGAGCTGATCGCCGGGGCCGCCAACATCGCCGGCACCCGGATCGTGGTCGCCGACGCCAGAGGGAGCGACGCCGCCGCGATGCGGCAGTGCATCGACCAGCTGCGGCGCAAGGCCAGCCCGATCGCCGTGTTTCTCGGCTCGAGCGAGGCCGACAAGGTGACGCTCGTGGCGGGCATCTCCCGCGAACTCGAGGCCCGCGGTCTCTCGGCGGGCACCTGGATCAAGGACGCCGCCGCGATCGTGGGCGGCAAAGGAGGCGGCCGCCCCGATCTCGCCCAAGCGGGCGGCAAGCTCGTGGACAAGCTCCCCGCAGCGCTGACCGCCGCCCGGAAGTCGATCGAGCAGCTCCTCGGGGCTTGATGACGCCCTCTGGGGGCGGACTCACGATCGTGTTGGAACGCAGATGGCCCGAGACACCGACATCCGAGTGACCGGGGCGGCCGTGATGGTGCAGGATCTCACCAATCGGATGCTGGCAGGGCGTCGTCGATCTCCACACGTTCGGAGGGCCCGGGGCCGGCATGCGCGTGGACGAGATCAGGCTGAAGCCTGTCCTACGTGAGCTTCTCGAGGGCGGCGATGGCGGCGTCGTAATCCGGCTCGCTCGCCACTTCTTTCACGACCTGGGCATAGCGCACCACACCCTGGGCGTCGAGCACGAAGACGGCGCGGGCCAGGATCTTGAGCTCGTCGATGAGCACGCCCCAGTGCGTGCCGAAGCTGCGGTCCATGTAGTCGCTGCCGTTCTTCATGGCCTTGATGTCCTCGGCCCCGCAGAAACGGCTCATCGCGAACGGCAGGTCGAGGCTCACCGTGAGGGCCGTGATCTTGTCGCCCAACGCCGCCAGCCGCTTGTTGAAGGTCTTGGTCTGCACCTGGCAGACGGGTGTATCGAGCGAGGGCACCACGCTGATGAAGGCGGGCTTGCCGAGGAGATCGGCCTTCTTGATGTGCTCCATGCCGGCGGGGCCGTAGCAGGTGAGGTCGAAATCAGGGGCCGGAGCGCCGACCTGGATTTCGTCGCCCACGAGGGTGAGCGGGTTGCCCTTGAACGTAACTGCGCCGTGCCGACCCATGGGTATCTCCTCGATCGAGTGAATGTTGAACGTGGAACCGCTGATTCGTGACGGCAGTATCGCCGCCCCGCGGCCGCCGGCAAGCGGGGGGCCCGATCCGGCGGGCACGACGAAATTCGCCGGGGCTGATACGATCTCGGCGTGCGAGCGTCAGAGGCTCGCACATTCCCCGAACACAAGCATGGCGCATGCGGGCGATCGGACGACTCGGACAACTCGTCGGGCTCGGCATTCCCGTGTTTGCCGTGATCCTGCAACTCGGCGGCAGGCTGCTGCCCAGCCAGATGCTGGTGATGCTCGTGGCGGCCGTCTGCTGCTTCTGGATCGGGCGGATTCTCGAGGGCTACGCCTCACGATGATGCACCCCCTGATCCTCGCTCCCGTCTACCGGCGCTACCTCTGGGGCGGACGTCGCTTCGCCACCGCACTCGGCCGCGACCTTCCGCCGGGCGACGACTTTGCCGAATCATGGGAGCTCGTCGATCGCCCGGCGACTGATGGCGGCGACCAGAGTGTCGTCGCGGCGGGGCCGCTCACCGGCCGCCCGCTCGGCGACCTCGTTCGCGGCCACGGCCGCGAACTGCTCGGCCGTCACGCGCCGCTGCCCGCCTTCCCGCTGCTCTTCAAATTTCTCGATGCCTGCCGCGACCTCTCCGTGCAGGTGCATCCCGACGACATCCGGGCGGCCCGGCTCTCGCCGCCCGACCGCGGCAAGACTGAAGCCTGGTATGTGATCGATGCCGCACCGGGCAGCCGCATCTACGCCGGGCTCGAGCCGGGCGTGGGGCAGGTCGAGCTGGCCGCGGCCATTCGGGCCGGCACCTGCGCCGACGTGCTGCACTCCTTCGAGCCGCGGCCGGGCGACTGCATCTTCATTCCCGCCGGAACGGTGCATGCGATCGGGGCGGGGCTGCTCGTGGGCGAGATCCAGCAATCGAGCGACGTGACCTATCGGCTCTTCGACTGGAATCGCACCGGCCCCGACGGCAAGCCGCGGCCGCTGCACGTGGAAGCGGGCGTGGAGGCCGTGACGAAATTCGGGCCCGTCGCGCCCGTGCAGCCCACCGCGACGGCCGATCCCGCCGTGAAGCGGCTCGTGACGAGCGACTACTTCCTCCTCGACGAGGTGCAGCCCACGAACTCCTGGAGCGTGGGCGGCGACGACGCCTGCCACTTCCTCGCCGTGCTCGAAGGAGCGATCGCCTTCGCAGACCGCTGGAACCTGCCCACCGTCCGCCGCGGCCAGACGGTCCTCGTGCCCTCCGCGATCGGTCGCCAAACCCTCCGAACCGCCCCCGGCACCAGCACCACGCTGCTCCACGTGGCTCTGCCCTAGGATCTCGGCAGCGCTGAATCATCTCCGCTCATGCTTTCGAGTGTCTCAAACATCCTCTCGGCTTACGCCTCGGGCTTCCTCGGAGGGACGGATCGGTGTCTCACCGGACCACATCACGGGCCGTTTCACTGGAAGCCCGAGGCGTGAGCCGAGAGGATGCCCGATGTGGGGCAGGGGAGCGTCCTCTCGGCGTACGCCTTGCGCTTCCTCAAAACTCCTCATGGCTTGCGGTAGGTTTTCAGCGGGAAAACCGGCCTTGGCCGGCCGTCGTGGCGCGGCCTACAGTCCGCCGATGCCTTCCCGCGCCGCCCTCCTCGCGCTCCTGCTCCCGCTGGCCCTCGGCTGCGCGTCGCTCGGCAAGCCCGACTGGCTCGATCCCGGCCCTGCCGCCAACCAGCGGCGCAAAGCCGTGCGATTCGATCCGTATCTGCAGGACGACATCGCCCCATCGCAGCTGCGGCTCTCGATCATGGACGGCTCTCGGCCGCGCGATTTTCTCGAGCCCGTGCCCGAGGTGAAGCGGGCCCGGTGGTGGTCGCCGACACAGTGAGCCAGGGCGTCGGCCAGGCACCGCGCCGCCTTCATCGCCCCGCCTGTGGCCGCCGTGTATGATCTGGGTTTCGACGACCGCGGCCCGCGGGCTCGAATGCTTCTCCGGCTCCAGAGGATCTCCGCCCGTGCCCGCTCCCGGTTCTTCCGACAAGCCGTCGCGCATCACGTCGCGCCGCCGCCCGCGCCCTGCCCAGCCTGCTCCGCGGCGTGAAGCCGGCCCCGGCGTGTTTCGCCCGGCCGACGACGGCCTCGAGCGGCTCCAAAAGGTGCTCGCGGCCGCCGGCCTCGGCAGCCGTGTCGATCCGCGGCGGCAGGAGATTCGCGTCGATGGCGAGCGGCTGCCCGATCCGAAGCGGGTCGTGTTCATGCTCAACAA
>JAIXPT010000371.1 GCA_027486095.1 Planctomycetaceae bacterium
CCGGGCACCCGCACCGCGGGCATTCGAATCCGGCAGGCCAGCGAAGATATGACAGGTAATCCCGGCAGGCTTTCTCGGAAGAGAATCGCCTTTCGAAGTCCAGGATTGTCCGGGGATAAGCCTCTGCCACTCCCAAACACTACAGGTTGTGGTCGGTGGAGTCAATCGGATAGCCCAGACGTTTGTATATCTTTTGAAAGGAGCCGTCAAGCCTGACGGCGGGCAGCGCTCGACAACGGGCTTTCCGGGCGCATCTCGGCCATCCGGCCATTGGTAAACAATCGCTTTGAACGCGATACTCACGGGATCACCATGGGAATGTCCCGCACGATCCGCCTGATGCTCGTCGATGACCATCCGGTGATGCGCGCCGGCCTCGCGAATCTGCTCGCGCTCGAAAAGGGCTTCGAGGTCGTGGCCCAGGCCGACGACGGCGAATCGGCCGTGGCGCTCTGGCAGCGGCATCGTCCCGACGTCTGCCTGCTCGACGTGAGCATGCACGGCATCGACGGCATCGAGACGATGCGCCGGCTCCGCGCCGTCGCCCCCGAGGCCCGCGTACTCATGCTCACCTCGTCGGAGGCGCCGGAAGACATGGCCCAGTCGCTGAAGGCGGGCGCCGCGGGCTACGTGACGAAAAACCTGCGGCACGAGGAACTCGTGGCGGCCATTCGCGAGGTGCATGCCGGCGGCCGGCCGCTCGATCCGCTGGTGCGCGAGGTGCCCGCGACCGCCGCTGCCGGCGGCCCGCTCACCGACCGCGAGATCGAGGTGCTCAGCCTCGTGCGCGAAGGGTTCACAAACACGGAGATCGGCCGGCTCATCGGCACCTCGACCCGCACCGCGAAGGCCCACGTCGCCGCGCTCATCGAGAAGCTCGAGGTCGTCGACCGCACGCAGGCCGTGGCCCGCGCCTACGACCTCGGCCTCCTTCGCGCCGCGCCGCCGCGGCCGCTCCCCCGGCGTCCATGATCACTCGCCTCTCCGCTAACCGCCCACCACGCGGATGCCGGGCCGGCCCGCAAATCCGCGGTCGAACGTCATGATTTCCGACACGCCCTGGCGCTCCATGATCGCCACATGGAGGGCGTCCCGTGACGACAGCCTGCGAGTTTCCAGCACGATCGCCTTCGCCCGTTCGACGTCTTCCATCTCGATGGAAAACACGGTGTCCACGACCGCCAGCAAGACGGCGAAGGCCGGCTGAATGGCGTCACGGCGGTCGATGGCTGTGTAGCGGTGCAGGATTTCCTGGAACACCTCGGCGTCGGTCACCAGCCGCTCGTTCGCCGCGACCATCTGCTCGAGCAGACGTTGGGCGTCGATCTTGTGTGCGTGTCGCTCGCCCACCAGATACATCGGAATGTTGGAATCGATGAAGATCACGGCCGCGAGTGTCGCCGTCGGCGGGCGGGAGGCGGAGCAGCCGGGCCGGACGCCGGGCCACGGGCGATATCGGCGAGCATCGACTCGATGTCGCCGGAGGGAAAATCGTGCCCCGCGGCCGCCCTGATCGACGCGATCTTGCGGGCCGGATCACCCGCCGGCCGCTGCTGCTTGGCTTCGTCGAGCGCCCGTCGCACCCAGGCCGCCACGGTGATCCGCTCGCGCCGGGCAAGCCGCTGGATCTCGGCCAATTCCTGCTCCGCGAGGAGCACCTGGAGCCTCTTACTCATGCACTGAGTATAGCCGCAGTTGTTGATGAGTCAACGCGGTCCGGAGGACCGCGCTGTTCCTTCGGTCGTCAATCGCCCGTCGCCGGCCGGCTGGCTCACGTGCGCCGTGATCGTCGTGCCGGCGCCCGGCCCACTCTCGACCGAGAGCGTGCCCCCGAGCCGTTCGAGCCGCTCGCGCATTCCTTGCAGGCCGAAGTGCCCCTGGGCCGGTCCGGCCTCGGTGCCTGGCTCGAAGCCCATCCCATCGTCGCGAATCGTGAGCGTGAGCGACCCGTCGCTTTGAAAAGCGGTATCGACGTCGATCCTCGTCGGCCGCCCGTGCCGGATCGCATTGTGGATCGCCTCCTGCACCACGAGCAGGAGATTGCCCGCGATGAAGTTTGGCAGTTCCAGGGCCGCTCCCGTGGTCTGAAACGAGATTCGCGGGCCATGCCCCTTGCCGAGCTGTTTCTCAAACTGCCCCACGACCGCGGCGATCGAGTCGGTGAACGATTTGCCCGGCATCGGCATCGTGCGCAAGGCCCACACCGACCCGCGCACCTCGTCAGCCACGTGATCGATCATGCGGCGGGCCACGTCGAAGTGCTCGTCGGCCTCGGCTTCGTCCTTCTCGCGGCCCGCCACGCGGCAGGCGTCGAGCTGGTAGCGGATGCCGCCGATCGTCTGCAGGAGCGTGTCGTGGAGGTTTGCCGCCAGCCGGTTGCGCTCGCGGAGCGTGGCCTCGAATTCCACCTCCGCCTCCCGCCGCGAGCGGATCTCGTGCGCCACCCGGTCCACTTGCACGGCCAATTCCCGCCGTAGCGACCCCACCCATCCGAGCACCGCCGCGAGCAGCACGCCTGCCGCCGCCAGCGCCGTCCCCAGCCGGCGCGGCGTCCACCACGACGCCGCCCGCACCACCCGCACGTCGGCCGCGCTCCGCAGCACGAGTTCCACCGGCCTGATCTCCGGATTCCGGCCGGTGGGCACGTAGTCGGCCGGCAGTTCGGCATCGATGCGGGCCACGCCCGTCACCTCCACATCGCTGCCGGGCTGGAGCCGTTCGAGGGCAGCGGCATCGCCGGCCTCCACCATCGGAATCCAGGCCTGCGAGCTGGTCTGGTCGCGGCCGAGCGTGAGCATCCAGCCGTCGCGAAACCGCTGCCGCTCGACGAGCCGAGCGGGAAACCGGATCAACACGCCGGCGTAGTTGGTGGGCAGGGCGATCCGCTGGGTTCTCTCCGCCGTGGAGAGAATGTCGCCGATCTCCTCCGGGGCGATCGCCGCGGGCTCGGGCACGGCGGCTCGGCCGGTCTTCTCGACGACCCCCTCCACGATGCCGGCGATCATCCGGCTCATGTCCACGAATCCCGCCGCCCTCACGACGTCGCCCGGCCGCAGATCCACCGCCGCGGGGCATTCCACCCGCAGGCCCACGAGGCCCTGCTGCAGGTAGCAGTAACGGCCCGGCACGTGGCAGGTGACGATGCCCTCGGTCTGGATGCGGTGCCGGGCCACCGGCTCGGGGCGATAGGTCGCGATCGACGCGAGCGGCACGAGCAGCGCCGCGAAGGGCGACGAGGGCGCCGGCTCGAGCACGGTGATGTCGTCGGCCGCGGCCACGTTCAACGTCGGCGCGAGAAACTGGCCGCGGCTGTTGCGGGTGGAGCCGACCACGCCCACGAGCTTCACGCGGGCATCGATCAGGTGCTCGGGTCGCTCGGCGAGCGCGGTCTTCTCGATCCGGGCCATGATCCTGCGGGTGGCCAGGTCGAGCACGAGGTTCCAGCCCGTGCGATCCTCGCGGCAGCCCTGCACGATCGCATCGAGCGTCTCCCCAAACTCCACGCGCACGGCGTTGTCGCCGCCGCGAAACATCCGGCCGAGGTCCGCCGGGATCGGCGGCGGCAGCGGCTTCGTGCCGAGCAGGCGGAAGGTCGCCGCTTTGATCGTGGGGGCAAATCCGCCCCGATCGACCACGCCCTCCGCCTCCACCTCGTCGCCGAGGCAGATCTCGCGCTGCCCGCCGGCGGGCAGATCGACCGCGAACGGCGCGAAGTTTTTCGCGTGGGCCCAGATTCCGCATGCCCCGTCTTGCACGACCACGATCGGCCGCGTGAGCACCACGACGCCGCGCACCCGCATAGGCACGCCCGCGGCGAGCTCGGCAGCCGGCAGCGAGAGCACCTCTGCGATCGGCCGCAGCGTCGCCTCCCCAGCCCGCCCCGGCCCGCCGGCACAGGCCGCAAGCAACACACCAAGCACCAGCCACGCACGTCGTCGGAATGACCCCATGCCTGTCATGCTACTCCGCTTTGTGGGGTTTTGCCGGGAAAAACCGGGGGAGGACCGGTTTTTCCGGCGGCCGGAAAAATCCTCCCGTATGGCCAGGTGGCCAATAGCGGGCCCTGTAGAAGCGACCTACTTTTGGGTTGAGGGGAGCGATTCCAATGCCCACCACACCCACGCAGTTCGCCAAGCACACCGCATCGATCGTCTCGATGCCGCGCATCCGCGCCGCTGTGATTCGTCGCGCCGCGCTTGTCGCCGCGGTCGTGCTCAGTGCATCCGCCATGCCAGCCGCCCGCGCCGCCACCTACTCCTGGAATGGCACCTCCGGCACGTGGAGCACGACTTCGAATTGGTCGCCGAGCGGCACCCCCGGCCTGTTCGACGACATCGTCTTCAACACGACCGCTGCCAACTCGAATTCCTCCTCCATCACGCTCGGTGGCACCGACCGAAGCATCCGATCGCTCACGTTCAACACGTCGGGCAGCACCACACTGCTGGCCGGCGGCACGGCCCGCACGCTCCAGATCATCCAGAGCGGCATCACGATGTCGGCGGGCGCTGGCGCAGTCGTGCTGGGCAATGGCTCGGCGGGCAACGACGTGCTCGTACGGCTGCGCGGCGGGCAGATCTGGACCAACAACTCCGCGAGCAACCTGACGATCAACAACACCGCAGCCACGTTCACCCGTCAATCGGGCGGCGTGCTCACGTTTCGCACGGGCAGCACGGGGGCATTCGTGATGTCCACCACCGTGGCGTCCAACACCAACGGCATCCTCGGCCCCTGGGCGTTTTTCGGCTCCGGCACGGGCACCCGCTACGCCACCAACACGAGCGGCACGATCGCAGGCTTCGTGGGCACGGCGGCGGCCAACACCACGGCTCTCACCGACACGACCGGCGCCGTGAACTACGACCTCGCCAGTGGCACGGGCACGATCGGCGCCGCCAACTTCGCCGGCAACACAATCCGCTACACAGGTGGCGCCTCGACGTTGACGCCGGGCTCCACGTCGTTCTCCGTCAACGGGCTGGTGAACGCCGGCACGGGGCTGCTGACGATCGACACCAACCCGATCACGATCGGCTCCACCAGGGAACTGGTGATCAACAACGCCAACAACAGCACCACGATCAACAGTCGAATCATCGACAACGCCGGCGGCGCTTCAGCGCTGATCGTGGCGGGAGTGGGCACCAACCAAACGACGCTCTCCGGGAGCAACAGTTTCACGGGTGGCATCACGCTCCTGGGCGGGTACCTCGTGCTCAACAACAACAATGCCGCCGGTACCGGCACGATCGTCGGAGCTTCCAACTTCCTAAGCGAAATCCGGATCAACCCTGGGATCAGCATTGCCAACCCGGTGCAGATCGATACGGACGTTGACCGCACAACTATCCGAGCCCCAGGCGGAGGCAATACCGCACTCACCGGCGGGATCACCTACCTCGGAACCGCGAACACTTTCCCCATCATCCAGGCCGAAGGCTCAGGCACATTTTCCATCTCCGGCGGGATAACTGGCACGAGCCTGGCGGGGGGGTCAGGCATCAGTCTTCGCGGCAGTGGGACGGGCGTCATCAACGGCGTGATCAACACCACCGCAGCGCTCGACTTCAACGGCACCGCCACCTGGACGCTCAATACCGCCGGCAGCACGCTCGGCGGCGGGGTGGCGGTGCAGTCTGCAGCCGCCAAAATCATCCTCGGGGTGAGCAACGCCTTCCCAACGAACGCGTTGCTTACTCTGAATGCCGCCTCAACAGGCTCTCTCAACCTCAACGGCTACGACCAAAGCTTCGGCGGACTCAGTGCCGGCAACGTTTTTACAATCACGAACAATAGCGCCTCCACGGATTCAACGCTGACCTTCAGCGGCTTGACGGCAGACCGAACGTATAGCGGCGTGATCACCGACGGCACCGGCAGCCGTAAAATCTCGCTCGTGATGAATAGCGCTGGCAGGGCCCAGATACTCTCTGGCACAAGCAGCTATTCCGGCTCGACGACGATCACGACGGGCACGTTGCGCGCCGGTGCCGCGGCCGGCGGCCAGGCCTTTGGCAACCTGTCGCCCGTAACCCTCGCGAACACATCCGGGGCCACGCTCGACTTGAATGGCTTCAATCAAACGATCGGCTCGCTGGCGGGCGGCGGCACCACAGGCGGCAACGTCACGCTCGGCACGGGTACGCTCACCGCCGGGGGCAACAACACGAGTACGACCTTTGCTGGCGTGATCAGCGGCAGCGGCGGCCTCTCGAAGGCCGGCTCGGGCATCCTCACGCTCTCCGGCTCGAGTACCTTCAGCGGCGCCACCACCGTCTCTGCGGGCCAGTTGCAGATCGGCTCCGCCGGGGCCATCAACTCCACCTCCGGCATCACCGTCAACGGTGCCGGGGCTGAATTCAAATTCAACGCGGCCACGGCCCTTTCGCGGCCGCTCACGCTCACGCAGGGCACGCTCTCCGGCACCGGCACGCTGAACACGGCCGTGACGGTCGGCTCGAACGCCATCCATTCGCCCGGCAACTCCCCTGGCAGCCAGACCGTCCAGAGCGAAACGTGGGCCTCGGGTGGCACGTATCTCTGGGAGGTGAACGACTGGACGGGCGCGGCCGGCACCGGATTCGACCAGATCAACGTCACCAACACGCTCGACATCACAGCCACGAGCGGCTCGACCTTCAAGATCGCAGTCACCGGCCTGACCGCGGGCAACGCCGTGGGTGCGGTGCCGAACTTCGCAAACACGGCCCGCAAGGCGTTCACGATCGCCACGGCCGGCAGCCTCACGAACTTCGCCGGCGACAAGCTCCAGATCGACACGACGAGCTTCTCCGGCTCGAACTCGCTGGGGAACGGCGGATTCGTCGCCGGCGCCTCGGGCAACGACGTGACGCTCACGTTCATTCCCTCCGCGGTCTACGACCTTTCGGCCACGCCGAATAACGCCGTGATCCTCGTGGGCGGCTCCTCGACGATCACCGCCGCGGTCACAAACAACACGACCGGCCGCACGAACCCCGATGCCATCAACTTCACCGGCCTCTCGCTCACGGGCGGCCTGTCGCCTTCCCCTGCCTCCGGCACTGGCATCGCGGCCGGCAACTCCGGCAGCGGGTCGGCGGTATTCACCGGCCTAACGAGCGGCAGCTTCACGTTTACGCCCGGCATCGGCAGTGTGACGAACGCCACGCTCGGCACCGCTGCCCTCGCCGGGGGCGCGTCCGCGGCGACGGTGACCGTGCTCGACCATGCAACGTCGAGCCTGGCAGGCACGCTCCTCACGAGCACGACAATCAGCCTCGGCTCGTGGAACTACTCCACAAACTCATGGGACAGCGGCTCCGGCACGGGTCTCTTCGATATCTTCAATCTTGCCGGGGCCGGTGGCGCCGCCCTGACGGCCGATCTCGCCCTGCTCTCCGTCTCGGGCTCCGGGGGTGGGTTCACGACCAATCTCGGCACCTATGCGAACATCGCCGGTGGCCAGTCGGGGCAGTATTCGATCTCCGTCGATCC
>JAIXPT010000387.1 GCA_027486095.1 Planctomycetaceae bacterium
AACGATTCTTCCACGGTGCCGAGCCGGCCGCCCCGCAGCCATTTCACATCGACGGCCGCATCGCCCGATATGGTGCCGATGTTCATGCGATGCCGGCGGGCGATCGCCGCGCTCGCCACATACCAGCGGCCAAACCGCTCGATGACCCGCGCGTAGTCGGGATAGGCCGCCAGCGCCCGGCCGCCCCGGGCGGCGAAATCGAGCGCCCACCGCCACGAGGCGTCGTCGAGCGCGGCGAAGGCGTGCGTCGAGCGCACCTCCTCGAGCAGATCCTGCTCGCGAAAGCCGCCGCTGCAGGCGACCGTGACGATGTGCTGGGCGAGGCAGTCGAGCGGGGCCACGAGCGGCCGCCGCGGCTCCACCCGGCCCGCCTCGGCCGCCGCCCGCGCGGCGGCGCACTCGATGAGCTCGAGCGCGTGCGTGGGCACGCACACCAGCCGGCCGATGGCGCCGGGCGAGTGGCCGCTGCGGCCGGCCCGCTGGAGGAGCCGGGCGATGCCCTTCGGGCTGCCCACCTGCAGCACCTGATCGACGGGCCCGAAGTCCACGCCGAGGTCGAGGCTCGACGTCGCGACCACGCATTTCAGGCGCCCGGCCTTGAGCCCCGCCTCGGCCTCGGCGCGGAGCTCGCGATCGACCGACCCGTGATGGAGCGCCACGAGTTTTTTCCAGTCGGGCCGGGCCGCCCGGATGGCGTCGAACCAGCGCTCGGCCTGGGAGCGCGTGTTGGTGAACACGAGCGTCGTGGAGGCCCGGTCGATCCGCTCCACGACCTGCGGCAAAAGCCGCATGCCCATGTGCCCCGCCCACGGAAACCGCTCGATCGGCGTCGGGATCAACGTCTCGATCTCGAGCCGCCGCGGGATGGCGGCCTGCACGACCCGGGCGGCGGCGGCCCGGGCCGGGCCCACGAGGGCCGCCACCGCCTCGTCGAGATTGGCGAGCGTCGCCGAAATGCCCCACGTGGCGAGCGTCGGCCGCAGCGTGCGCAGGCGGGCGAGCGCGAGCTCGGTCTGCACGCCGCGCTTCGTCGCGAGCAGTTCGTGCCATTCGTCCACCACGACGGTGTCGAGCGCGGCGAAGATCTCGTGGGCGTCGTCGAGCGAAAGCAGGATCGAAAGGGTTTCGGGCGTGGTGACGAGCGCCGTCGGCCAGGACTCGCGCAGCCGGCGCCGGGCCGCCGCCGACGTGTCGCCCGTGCGCAGGCCCACTGTCCAGCCGGGGGCGATCGGCTCCGGGCCGTCGAGCGGCTCTGCGAGCGCGCGGAGCGTGTCGGCGGCCAGCGCCTTGAGCGGGGTCACCCAGACCGCGCGGATGCCGGGCCCGGCCGCACCCGTCCGCAGGATCGTGCCGAGCCAGGCCGCGAGCGTCTTGCCCGTGCCGGTGGGGGCATGCAAGAGGCCGTTCTCACCGGCTGCGAGCGCCGCCCAAACCGCTTCTTGAAACGGAAACGGCTCCCAGCCGCGGGCCCGAACCCAGCGGCGCAGCGCCTCGAGCGTGGGCTGCCCGGCCGGCGGCGGCGGACGACGCAGGCGGGGGCGGCTCATCCGACCGGCTCCGGCGTCGCGTGGGCATCGATCAAGGCGACGAGATCGGCGAGCGTGCCGGCGTCGGACGGCTGCTTGTCGCGCCGCCAGCGGACGATCCGTGGAAACCGCACCGCCACGCCCGATTTGTGCCGCGTCGAGCGCGACACGCCCTCGAAGGCCACCTGGAACACGAGCGTCGGCGAGCAGATCCGCACCGGCCCGTGCTTTTCGAGCGTGGTGGCCCGCACGATACGATCCACCTCCACGATCTCGGCATCGGTGAGCCCCGAATAGGCCTTGGCCACGGTCACGAGCCGGCCCTCGTGCCAGACGCCGAGCGTGTAGTCGCTGTGCAGCCCGGCCCGCCGGCCGTGCCCGGCTTGCGCATAGAGCAACACGGCGTCGATCTCGAGCGGCTCGATCTTCCACTTCCACCAGTCGCCACGCGTGCGACCCGTGCCGTAGCCGCTCGCCAGCCGTTTGAGCATCAGGCCCTCGACGCCCCGCGCCCGCGATGTGGCCCGCGCGGCGGCGAGATCGGCCCAGTCGGGGCCGGCGACCCGCGGCGACAATTGGAGCGTGGCGGCCGACGTGGGAAACTCGGCCAGCCCGAGGGCTTCGAGCCGGCTGCGCCGCTCGGCCAGCGGCAGGCCGCGCAGATCCACGCCTTCTGCTTCGAGCAGATCGTAGGCCACGAAGGCGCAGGGCACCTCGGCGAGCACCTTCTTCGTCACCCGGCGGCGGCCGATCCGCTTCGAGAGGGCCGCGAAGCCAAGCAGCGTGCCGGCCCGCACGGCCAGCAATTCGCCATCGAGCACCGTGCCGTCGGGCAGCGCCGCGGCGGCCGCGACGATCTCGGGAAACGACTCATCGACGAGCTCTTCGCCCCGCGTCCAGAGCGACGCCACGCCGGCCCGGCGCACGAGCTGCGCGCGGGCCCCGTCCCACTTCCATTCGGCCTGCCAGGCCGCCGCGGGCCCCAAGGCCTCGGGCGGCTCGTCGAGTGCGACGGCGAGAAAAAATGGATAGGGCTTGCGATCGTCGGCGGACGTCGGCTCGGGGTCGAAGAGCCGCCGGTAGTCGTCGGCCGATTCGACGCCCCCGCCCATCAGCCGGTGCGTCATCACCGCCGGCTCGATCCCCGCCACCTCCGCGAGCGCCTTGGCGACGAGTGTGCGCGACACGCCCACCCGGCAGCCGCCGGTGAGCAGCTTGTGCCATACGATCCGCTCGTCGGCTGCCAGCCGTCGCCACGCCTCGTGCACGAGCGCCTTCTTGCCGGCCTCGTCGGCCGTGCGGAGCGGCTCGATCGTGGTG
>JAIXPT010000319.1 GCA_027486095.1 Planctomycetaceae bacterium
CTCGGGCTTCCTGCCGTCGTGCTCCCCCTCACGGAAGCCCGAGGCGTGAGCCGAGAGGATGCCCCGGTCGCTAGGCCCGGAGGGCCGGGTCGACACCAGCCGACGGAGGCCGGCCAAGGCACGTTCGACACGATGTCGAGACGTGCCGTGAAGCAGCACCATCACTTCGGAGGTGCGGGTTCCTTCGGCTCTTCGGCCTTCTTCTGGATCACACCGTCGCGGGTAAGGTGGATTTTCGCGTATTCCTTGTCCGATACGATGTAGTACCAGTCGGCGAAGCGATTGTTGAGGTCGCGCACCCGCTTCTGGGCCGCCTTCACCTTGTCGTCGTATTCGTCCTGCTTGCGGCGGTTTTCCCGCTCCACGCGCCGCTTCTCCTCGAGCGCTTTCTGGGCCTTGGCATCGGCCTCTTCGGCGGCCTTGAGCTTCTCGGCGGCGTCACCCTCGGGCTGCTTTTCATCCTTCTTGTCATCTGCCTTCTTCGCGTCGCCGGCCTTCGGCTCGTCCGGCACGTCGGGCACCGGGTCGAGCTTCGGCTTCTCGAGCAGGCCCTCGTTGAAGCGGGCCATCACGAGCAAGTAGCGGCCGGCCGTCTCGCCAGCCTCGTCCGCCGGCTCCGTGGCATCGGCACCGCGCTTGTCGGCGCCCGCCACGGAGGTGCCGGCCCCGAAGCGGAGCACGTATTCCACGCCGTCTTTCATCCCCACGATCGTCTCGCCGTCGGTCGAGAGGATGTCGCCGGACTTGAGCGGGAGGAACCCGCGCTGCTGCATCGAGGTGACGGCCTCGGGATCGCCCGTGAAGGCCTCGGCACCCTTGAGATCCGCGCTCAAGCCGGCGGGCTTCCGGGCGACATCGATGATCTTGAGATCGCCGAGGGCGTTTCGCAGATCGTTGAGCTTGGCGCTGGCGAGCTCCTGACCGTCGGCGAGCTTCTCTTCCTTGGCCGTCTTGGCCCCGGCGAAGGCCTCGAGCTTCACGAGCGACCACTTGGAATCTTTGTCGTCGTAGGCCAGGTCGATCCGGTCTTTCCGGTTTTGCTCGACCATGATCCGGCCGCCCGACTCCACCGCGCCGAGCGTGTAGTCGTCGAGCACGAGCCGGCGCACGTCCCACGGGGAGAGCTTGAGCAGGTCTTTTTCGATCCAGTCGTCGAAGCGGGTCGTGAACTTCGAGGTGTCGATCTCGATGCGATAGACGGGATCCTGGCCGGCCTTGCGCACGAACCGCAGTGCCTTGCCCCCGGCCGTGGCGGACATCGCCGGCCGCTTGTCTTCCTTGCCGACCACGAGCCGCGCGATCTTCGTGCCCGCGGCGTCGCGCACCTCGACGAGCTCGCCGATCCCGGTCATCCCAGGCTTGATCTTCTCCGGATCGGGCTCGATCACGCCGAACGTTTCATGATCGGCCGGCGAGGTGCTGACCACGTCGAGCGCCTCGAGATCGACGAGCTCCGTCGCCGCGGCCGCCAGATGGTCTTTGGCGTCGGCCGGGTAGTTTTGGTGCGACGGCAGCACCCACACGCCCCCCGACTGCACCACCTTGAAGGGCGCGAGCGTGGCGAGTTCCTCGTCGTACTTCACGATTTCCAAGCTCGCGGCCTTGGCCGCGTCGGAGAGCTCCGGAAACAGCACCCGCTCCCCGGCCGATTTCTCGACGCGGCTCTTGAATCGCGGCTGCACCGCCACGCCGAGCAGGAGCATGCCGAACCCGCCGAGCAGAAACAGGGCGGTGCGTTGCATCGCGGGAGACAGGCCGCCCGTGGTCGTTGCCGAATCCATACCGTTCACTCCTCGTTCACGTGTAATGCCGCTCATGGTCAACGGAGCCGGGCCTTCGACACACCCTCGCGCTCGAGGGCCCGGCGGCGGAAGTAGACGAAGAAGGCGACCACCAGCGGAGGGATCGGCGGCAGGAGCACGGCCAGCCACTTCTGCCGATCTTGCTCCTGGCGAACCTTCGAGCCGAGCTGCCGCTCGACAGACTCCACTTCGGCATCGCGTTTGCGCTTCAACTGCTCGATCTTCGTGTCGAGCCGCCGCTGGGCGAGCCGCTGGCGGCTGGCGAGCTGCTGCACCGCCTGCATCGCCGCCTGCGGATCGGCGTCGCCGGCCGACTCCATCTCCTTGATCTTCTTTTCGAACTCGCCGATCTCTTTTTGCATGGCCGCGTTGGCCTCGCGCTCGGCCTCGTCGAACTCGGTGATGAATTTCTGCCGCTCGAGATCGGCCTGCTCGCGGGCCTCGGCCACGGTGTCTTCGATGCGCTCGAGCGTCCGATGCCGTGGCTTCCGCTTGCGGATGTCGAGAAAGCGGTCGTCGCCGGCGAGTTGGTCGAGCACGTTGAGGGCGAACGTCACGTTGTCGAAGTCGAGGCCGAAGACCTCGTCGGGGCGGTTGCGGAGGCCGAAGATCCGACCGTCGAGGAGGTCGATATCGGCGACGACGACCGCCCGGATCGTGGCGGGCGTCGCGGCGGGCGTGTCGCCTTCGGCTGGCGCGGCGGGCGCCTTCCGCTCGAGCGCCACCGCCAGCACCATCGCCTCCCGGCCCGGCTTTTCGAACACGCGCAGCTGCCGCATGTCGCCGCGGTTGCCCATCACCTGCTCGACCTCGATCGTGCCCGACCGCACACCCGTCTGCACCAGCGGCGTCCAGGTGACGTCGGCCTTGTCGTCTTTGGCGAGCGCCCCAGGGAATGGAAACAGCACCTCCTGGAGGCCCGCCGTGATCGCCTCTCCGGGATTGAAGCCCGTCGTCTTCTCCGTGCCGCCCGCGCCCATGTCGGCATCGACAAACACGAACTCGCTCGGCAGTTCGAGCTTCGGGTGCGGATTGTAGTCCTGCCAGACCACGAACGGATCGGCCCCCATCTGCCCCATCGCCGGCCGCCCCGAGCCCGATCGCAAGCGCACGCCGAGCGCCTGCCAGAGCTGGCCGATGTCGCCCTTGGGCTGGCCCTGGGGCTGAAACATCGCCATCGGCCCGCCGGGGCCGCGCCGCGGCTGGGCCGTGCCCGGCACCGACTGCATGAGCACCGGCAGAGGGTCCTCGAAGATCGCGATCGGCTGGCCGGCCTGCACCGCCGCCACGAGGTTCGCCATCTGCTCGGGGCCGAGCGCCGAGGGCTGCACGGCGAGGAGCACGTCGTATTTCTCGGTGATCGGCGCGGTGGGATCGACCTGCACCACGTCATACTGCTTTTCGAGCTCTTCGACGATCGGCTGCCGCGGCCGCTGCTGCCCGCTCATCATGTCGAAGCCGCCGAACAGATCGGCATCGGTGGTGAGCACGCCGAGCCGCTTCCGCTTCTGCTGGGCCGCGGTGCAGATCGAGCGGATCAGCTCGTACTCCACCGGCGTGCCCTTGTCGAAGAACGGCACGACCACTTTCTCGAGGCCGCTGGTGAACGCGCAGCCGAGAAAGATCTCTTCGTCGCGGTAGGTGCCGCGCACCCGCGAGAGCACCGTGACCGGCTCGATGCCGAACTGCTGGCTGGCGAGCGCCGCTGCCTCGGTCTTCGGCTCGGTCGAGATCACCTCCACGTTCACCTTGCCGCGGCCGAGCCGCTGAAACTGCCGCAGCATGTTCAAGAGGTTGATCCGCGTCTGGGCGTAGTCTTCGGGCACCGTGGGGCTGACATAGGCCTTGATCTCGATCGGCCGGTCGGCCTCGAGCCCCGAGAGCAGCCGGCGTGTGTCGGGAGAGAGCGAGCTGATCCGCTCCTCGGAGAGATCGGCCCGCAGGTCGAGCGAGCGAAAGAAGAGCACCGCGCCGAGCGCGGCGAGCACGAGGCCGGCCGACCGGGCCACGTAGTGCAGCCCGATCTGCGGGCCATCGCGGCGGCCGGTCCAGTGCCGCCGGCCGATGAGCACCATCGCGATGTAGAGGCACACCGCCACGACGCCGAGAAAGTAGGCGATCGACGACAGCCCCACGACCCCCCGGCCGAAGTCGGAAAACTGCTCCGCCAGGCTCCAGCCCCGCACGCGCTCGGCGAGCTTGGGCCCCATCACGGAGCCCGCCTGATCGGCCATCACGAGCGGGGCGTTGAGCGCGAGGCCGAGGATGAAAGCCACCGTGAGGTTGCTCGTGAGGAAGCTCGCCACCATCCCGATCGCGAGCATCGCGA
>JAIXPT010000368.1 GCA_027486095.1 Planctomycetaceae bacterium
GCGTATTTGACCAGCGCAGCCATCTTCACGCGAACACCCGGCATCGTGCCGTTGTTCGCTTAGCCGACCTCCGTCGGCTGGTGATCACCCGGGCCTCCGGCCCTGACGTTCGCTTGCGGAAGACGGGCTTTGCCCGGCGACCGTAAGCCGGAGACGACGCCGGGACGGCGGCGACGGCGCGACAGCCGCTAGGCGCAGCGCAGGCAAATCCGAGCGAGCCGTAGCCTGGAGGGCGAAGGCGAGCGTCCGGCGAGACGGTACGGGGTAACCCCGAGCCGGCGCTTACGACCGAGGCATGACAGGCTGACGCCCGTCCTACGGGGTGCAGTAGGAGAGGGCGAGGAGGGCGTAGGCGGTGACGAGGTTCGGGTCGCCCTCCATCCAGCGCACGTTGTCGTTGACCCACGAGCCGTCGGGCTTCTGCTGGGCGAGGATCGTGTCGGAAAGCTCGGCCCGCCAGTCGTGTGCCTGGCCGGCGGCATCGGTGAACGAATCCTCGCCGAGTGCGTCGAGCGCCTTGGCGGCGGTGTGAAAGTAGTAGTAGAGGCCGGCATCCTTGAGGCCCGGGTTCTCGGCAAACGTGTAGTGCTTACGCAGCCATGCCGTCGCCGCCTGCACCCGCGGATCGCTCTTCGTGAGCCCCGCGAAGATCATGCTCTTGAGTCCCGCATACGTCATCGAGCCGTAGCTCCGGAGGCCGCCGTTGGGCAGCGTGCCCGCCTGGCTTTCGCCGCCGTTGGCCGGCGTGTAGTAGAAGCCGCCGTCGGGGTTTTTGGCCGGGTGGGGGAGCGTGTTGTGCGGTCCCTCGAGGTTTTGCGTGCGCGACACGAACGCGAGGGCCCGCTGGATCGCGGGGTCGTTCTGGCTCGTGCCCACGCTGCGCAGGGCCTCGATCATGAACGCCGTGTTCGAAAGGTCGGGCCGGCCTTTGCTGCCATAGCCGGCGCCGCCGTAGGCGGGGTCATCCGTGCCCTTGCCTTCGGCGTCGTCCCACTGGAGCCCCTTCACGAATGCCTCCGCGGCCTGCAGCTCCTGGGCATAGCGGCCGCCGTAGTTGCAGGCGGCCAGCGCCATGATCGCGATCGACGTCTCGTAGTTGGCCACCTTCGAATCGGCCGTGTGAATGCCGCCGTCGGCACTCTTGAACTTGAGCAGGTATTCGAGCCCTTTCTTCACGGCCGGGTCGTCGGCGGGCGTACCGCTCTGCGCGAGCGCCGTCACGGCGAGCGCGGTGACGGCCGGCCCGACCTGCGACGAGAAGCTGCCGTCGGCGGCCTGCCCCTCCGTGATCAGATACTTCGAGCCCTTCTCGATCGCCGCCTTGATCGCGGCGGAATCGGCCGCCGTGGCGATGGTGGCACAGCAGGCGAGGGCGATCGCCACGCTGGAGCAGAACGAGCGACGAGACGTATTCATGGGGGCACCTCCGACCGGAAGTATACGGCGACGCAAGTGTGCGGAACCGGCCCGACTCACGGAACTCCCTCCGGCTCGCCGCCGGCCCGGGTCGCCAGGGCTCGAAACGTGTCGAGGCTTACCTCTTCGGTGATCAGGCGGACCGAGCCGTCGGCGTTCAAAAAATTACAGCCCTGGGAATGCGGCGAGAAAAACCCGCTCGGGCTGTTGTCGGCCTGATTCGGCTTGCTATTGCGGATGTGGCAGGCCGTGTGTGTGTTGGCGGGTCGATAATTCTGCGAGCGATGGGAATAGCCGAGCCGCTGCCACCAGCCGTCGGCATGCACCACATCGCTATCCGGGATGCTGCCCAGCCATGTTCCCTCGGCCATGCGGCTCATCCGCTCCCCGAGGCAGACGGTCTTCGAAGTCCCGTCGGTGATCTGCCCGATCTTGATCCGACTGTTGCGAAAAAATACGCCGTTGTAAAAACCGGTTTCTTCGTGGTCATTCCGCCCCAGGACACCGGCATACGAAGAGACGGGGGCCTGCGTGACGAGCGTGCCGGCACCCGACAACACCGTCGCCGTGCTCGACGGCCCGAAATCCAACACGTCGATCAGCCGCGGCGCCGTGTCGCTCGGGCAGACATAGCCCTGGACGATCGCCGCGTCGGTCCTCGCCAGGGCGTTCCTGCCATGCATGATCGGCTGGGTGAAATCGAGCTGATCATGCAACGTTCCCTGTTCCATGAACGGCAGGATGGAGGCAAAAAAACTCCAGCCCGGCTCGAAGTAGCTCGGCGTCACGGTCATCGTGCGCCAGTTGCTCGTGCCCGTGGGGGGATCGGTCGTCGCGGTGAACGCGGATGGAAAACATTTTTTGGCATCGTGGAAGGTGTGCAGGGCGAGGCCGACCTGCTTCATGTTGTTGGTGCACGACGATCGGCGGGCCGACTCACGAGCACTCTGCACGGCCGGCAGGAGCAGGCCCACGAGTACGCCGATGATCGCGATCACGACCAGGAGCTCCACGAGCGTAAAGGCCCTCCGACCGCCGGCGGCGGCATGATCACGGTGATTCACGAACGAGCGACGCGCGGGCATGACGGCTCCGGGAAGGCCTGTGCAGCACGGACCGCAGAAACCGGTGCAATCGGCGTGCCATCGGCCGCCCCGATCGCCACCTCGCCCGATCGACGGGCAACGACACGCCATGCGGGCGGCGATCCACCGCCCTCGCACCGGCTTGCCGCGGAGATTTTCACCGCGCGGGGAAAAACCCACCGCCGGCAGGCCGGAGGCGGCTCGGCTCAGACCGGGGCGGTCGGCAGCATGCGCGGGTGGGCGGGCACCTGCCGCGGCGGCGGGTCGCGGCCCTCTTCGAGGCTCCACTGCTCGCGTTCCTGCTCGGACGCGTAGAACGTGAGCCACACGGTCATGTCTTCAGCGTCGCTGGCGCTACAGTCCCAGTGAAAATAGTTGTCGGGCAGGTCTACCCGCTTCACGGCCGCCGGGAGAATGTCGCGGCGAATGACGGCATACAATTCACGATCGGAAAGGTGATCGGTGTAATCGAGCACCACGCGCTTTTCATACAGCCGCTCGATCACCTGCCAAAGCCGCCCGTGCACCTGCTCCTCGTCGAGTGTGCAGGCCGGCTGCAGCGCCAACGGCGGGTCAAACCAGCGGGCGATCGGCACGAGCGGCGCCTGCTCCCAGGCGAGCATCGATTCGAGAAACCGGTTTTCAACCGGCGTGGGCAGAAGCCGAAAGTCGATCTCGAACACCGCCTCGTCGAGGTAGGGCTCGATCGCATCGCGCAATTCCGCGTTGCGGAGCAGGCATTCGACTTCTTCGGGATCGGGGTGCTGGGCGAGGGGCATACCGTGCGGTTCCTACGGGTTCGTCAGTGGGAGCGGCACCGACTCGTGCCACGACTTCCGCCGACAACCACCGACGATACCCAGCCCCTACCCGGGTTCAATCATTTTGCACCGTGATTTCAGCCGTTTTTCGGCCTCCAGCCCGGCACGACCCCTACGACATGACGACTCTCCGCCGCCGGCCAATCCCGCCAGGATTGCCCCGCCAAGCCTATTTTGCCGGGGCTGGCTTCCGATCTGATGCACCGGCTTCGGGCTCCCCATATCCCGTCGCCGGACGTTCGCCTCATTCAGAGGCGCGACGGCTCGGGGTTACCGCGTACCGTCTCGCCGGACGTTTGCCTTCGCCCTGCGGCTGTCGCGCCGTCGCCGCCGTCCCGGCGTCGTCTCCGGCTTCCGGTCGGCGGGCAGAGCCCGTCTCCCACGCCTACGGCGTCAGGGCCGGAGGCCCGGGTGAACACCAGCCGACGGAGGTCGGCCAAGGGAAAATGGCACGATGCCATGTTTCCCGCGAAGTGGCCCACATACGCCGGCTCAACGGCAGGGGTAACCCCGAGCCTCCTCACATGTAGCGACAGAGCTCCAGCTCTGTCGATCGACAGGCCTGGAGGCCTGTCGCTACAGGGGAGTCGGCGAACGCTTCCCGAACGCTATCCAAACGTAAGCCGCCGCAGGCCCGAAGGGATGCGCCGCCGCGAAAGTAGTCCGCCGCGGCCTGAGCGAGGA
>JAIXPT010000303.1 GCA_027486095.1 Planctomycetaceae bacterium
ATACGCCGTCTCAACGGCAGGGGTAACCCCTCGCCTCCTCAACTGGAATGGGAGGCTTCGGGGGAGTCGGCGAACGCTTCCCGAACGAGGGCCGCGGCGGCCTGAGTGAGGAGACTTTTGCCGCTCCCCCGAAGCCGTGTTGAGCGCGTTGAGCCTGGATCAGGCGTGTCCATCACGAGCCAGATCG
The DNA here is from genome assembly GCA_027486095.1 of Planctomycetaceae bacterium. GTDB lineage: Bacteria > Planctomycetota > Planctomycetia > Pirellulales > UBA1268 > RGVT01. The sequence continues at coordinate 188 of JAIXPT010000303.1, forward strand.
CTCTCAACAGGGCATGACAGGCTGAAGCCCGCCCTACGACGCGAACTCGAAGGGCTTCGGGAGGAAGTCGGCCAAGCGGAAGGTGCCGCGGCCGTCGATCATGATCGCCGTGTCGGGGCCGCCGAACTCGGCGATCACCTGCAGGCACGCGCCACAGGGGGCGATCGTGGCGATGAGATTGCCGTCGCGGTCGCGGCAGGTGAGGGCCACGCGCGCAAGCCGGCGGCCCCCGGCGGCGATGCCCGCGAAGATCGCCGCGCGCTCGGCGCAGATCGTGAGGCCGTAGGAGCCGTTCTCGACGTTCGTGCCAACATGGGGCGCGGCGGTCTCGGCGAACACGACCGCGGCGCCCACGCGCCAGCCGGAGTAGGGGGCGTAGGCCCGCTCGGCCGCCAGCCGGGCCATGGCGAGCAGTTCGTCGGCGGAGAAATTCACCATCGGGCAAGGGTGCTCCGGGGGGTTGATTCGACAAGGCTTCGGGAACGCCTATGATCGGCGGCCTCAGGATACACAAGGGGTGCATCCGCCACATCGAGGCCACATCGAGAACAGCGGGGAAAGGCATGGCTGGCCTGTCTGTATCCACCCACCCGCTCGTCGCCCACCACATGCTGGTGCTCCGCGACCCCGCCACCGAGCCGCCGGCCTTTCGACGCGTGGTGCGGCAGCTCACGCGTCTCTTGGCCTACGAGGCGACGGCCGCGCTCCCCACGATCGACGTCAGCCAGCGCACGCCGCTGGCCGAGGCACGCGGACGGCGGCTGGCCGACCGGATCGCGATCGTGCCGATCCTGCGGGCCGGCCTCGGCATGGCCGACGGCCTCTTGGAGATCGTTCCCGATGCCGAGGTTTGGCATGTCGGCCTCTATCGCGACGAACACACGCTCCAGCCGCAGGAGTATTACAACAAGCTGCCCCGCAACTGCGCGGCGACACTCGCCCTCGTCGTCGATCCTATGCTCGCCACGGGCGGCTCGGCGGTGCGCACTTGCGAGATCCTGCGCGATGCCGGGATCCCGCGCATCGCGTTCCTCGCGCTGATCGCCTCGCCGCAGGGTGTGGCCACGCTCGAACGCGGCATGCCCGACGTGGCGATCCACGTGGCGGCTCTCGACGAGGGGCTCAACGACGTCGGGTTCATCGTGCCGGGGCTCGGTGACGCGGGTGATCGGCAGTTTGGTACGTCGCCCCGCTGACCGCCCATCGCTCCGGAGCGCCTGGATGCGTGCCGTCGATCTGATTCGAAAAAAACGCGACGGCGGCTGCCTCACGGCCGACGAGATCCGCTTTCTCGTCGGCGGCATCGCCACCGCCGTGGTGCCCGACTACCAGTGGGCGGCCTTCCTGATGGCCGTGGTGTGGCGCGGGATGGAGCCGGGGGAGACCGCCGCCCTCGTGGAGGCCATGCTGCACTCGGGCACCGTCCTCGACCTCGGCGACATACCGGGGCCGAAAGTTGACAAGCACTCGACGGGGGGCGTGGGCGACAAGACGAGCCTGATCCTGGCCCCGATCGTCGCGGCGTGCGGCGTGACCGTGCCGATGGTGTCGGGCCGTGGGCTCGGCCACACCGGTGGCACGCTCGACAAGCTCGAGAGCATCCCCGGCTTTCGCGTCGATATCGACCTCGCGGCCTACCGGCGGATCGCCCGCGAGTGCGGCCTCGTCCTGGCCGGACAGACGGCCGAGATCGCGCCGGCTGACCGCGTGCTCTACGCGCTCCGTGATGCGACCGCCACGGTGGAGTCGATCCCGCTGATCACCGCCTCGATCCTCTCGAAGAAACTCGCCGAAGGCATCGACGCCCTCGTGCTCGACGTGAAATGCGGCGACGGCGCCTTCATGAAAAGCGAGGCAGACGCCCGAGCCCTGGCCGCGAGCATGACCACCATCGGGCGGGCACTCGGCAAGCCGGTGCAGGCCCTGCTCACGCGGATGGACGAGCCGCTCGGCCGCACCGTCGGCAACGCCCTCGAGGTCAAGGAATCGATCGCCTGCCTGCGCGGCGAAGGGCCGGCCGACCTCATGGATGTGACGCTCGGCCTGGCCGCCGAGATGCTCGTGGTCGGCGGGGCCGCGGCCGACCTCGCCGCCGCCCGCGAACGCTGCCTCTGCGCGATCGCCGACGGCTCGGCGCTCGAACGCCTGCGGCTCGTCGTCGTCGCGCAGGGGGGCGAGCCTCGCGTCTGCGATGATCCCGAGGGCGTGCTCCCGCGGGCCCGCGAGGTAACGCCCTTTCGGGCAGACCGCGCGGGCTTCATCACGCGGCTCGCCGCCTGGCCGGTGGGGCAGGCGTCGATGCTCTTGGGCGCAGGCCGCGAGACGGTGGCCTCGCGGATCGACCCTGCGGCCGGAATCGTGCTCCGAAGAAAGCCCGGCGACGCCGTGGCGGCAGGCGACGTGATCGCCGACCTGCATCACGACCCGGCTCGGGCCGCGAGCCTGCCGGCAGCGCTCGAACTGCTCGGCCGGGCCTGCGAAATCGGCCCGCAGCCGCCCGCAGCACGGCCCCTCGTGATCGATCGCATCGCCTGATCTCCCCACGTCCTCGACACCCCCCCGGAGCCCGCCCGATGGAAGCCCTCGATCACATGCGCGGCCTGCTCGGAATCGCGGCAATTCTCGCCTGCGTGGTCATCATCTCCGAGAATCGGCGGGCGATCTCGATGCGGATGGTGGTCGGCGGCCTCGCCATGCAGACGCTCCTGGGGTTTGTGTTGCTGCGGTTCGAAGCCGGGCGAACAGCCCTCGACATCGCGGGCCGCTGGGTCGAGACGGTGCTCGCCTGCGCGGAAGAGGGGGCCCGATTCGTGTTCGGCGACAAGCTCGTCGATCCCGCCGGGCCGGCTGGCTTCGTGTTTGCCTTCCGCGTGCTCCCCACGATCGTGTTCGCGGCCGCGCTGTTCGCCGTGCTCTATCACCTCGGCATCATGCAGCTCGTCGTCCGGGCGTTCGCTGTGGTGACGGCCCGCGTGCTCGGGTCGAGCGGGGCCGAAACGCTCAACGCCGCCGCCTCGATCTTTCTGGGCCAGACGGAGGCCCCGCTCGTGATTCGCCCCTACCTCGCCCGGCTGACACGATCGGAGCTCGCCGTGGTGATGGTGAGCGGCATGGGGCTCGTGTCGGGGGGCATCCTGGGGGCTTATCTCGCCACTGGCTGCACCTCGCGCGACCTCCTCACGGCCATCCTGATGAGCTTTCCCGCAACGATCTACCTCACGAAAATCGCGATCCCCGAGACCGGCACCCCGGAGACGCTCGGTGCCGTGCATGCCTCCAGCGAGCGGATCGACGACAACGTGCTCGACGCCGCGGCCCGCGGCACCCGCGAGGGGCTGATGCTCGCGGCCAACGTGGCGGCGATGCTGATCTCGTTCACGGCACTCGTGGCCTTCGTGAATCTTCTCCTCGGGCAGCTCGGAAGCTGCGTGGCCTGGCCCGGGCTGTCGCTCCAGGCGCTGCTCGGGCTCGCGCTCGAACCTCTCGCCTGGCTGCTCGGCGTGCCGGGCCGCGACTGCCGGGCTATCGGAGGCGTGCTCGGCACCCGCACGGTGCTCAACGAGCTCGTCGCCTACGGCGATCTGGGCCGGCTCAAGGCCTCGCTCGACCCGCGGTCGTATTCGCTCGCCACGATCGCCCTCTGCGGCTTCGCCAATATCTCGAGCATCGGCATCCAACTCGGCGGCATCGGCGCGCTCGTGCCGGAGCGGCGGGCCGAGCTCGCCCAGCTGGGCGTGAAGGTGCTCATCGTGGCCACGCTCGCGAACTTTCTCTCCGCCGCGATCGCCAGCCTGCTCATCTAGCGCATGTCAGCCTGGATGGCGGCAACGCACGAGCGTGCGTACTGCGAAGGCGGTGCCGTATTGCGTGTGATAGTCGTAGAATGGGTAGTCCCACCAGCAGCCATTGGGCTCCTGGATCGCGAGCATGATCGTCGCCAGCTGGTCTTGAAGCACGGGCCGCTCGGCCGCGGGCAGCGATTCGAGACACACCGCCGCGTAGTAGTGGCCGTAAAAAAAGAAGTAGCCGGCGACCGCAAACCACGATTCATGCGGGATCGGCTTCTTGCGGCCGAGATCGAGCCAGCCGTTGCGGGCCACGATCCGTTCGAGCCAGGTGCGGATGGCGGCATCGGTGAGCGTGGGATCGCCGAGGCGGCGGAGCGCCGCATGGCAGGCCTGCGAGCGGCCCACGCTGCCCCCCGGCAGGTTCACCGGATGCTCAGGGCGGTATTTCAAATACTCGCCGTAGATGTAACTGCGGTCGGGCTTCGTCTGCCGCTTGATCGAGGCCAGGCCGCGGTCGAAGAGCTTCTGCGGCACGTCCACGCCGAGGTCGCGGGCATCGGCGAGGGCGAGGAGCACCGTGGCCGTGGTGAAGGTGTTCGGGCTCGCCGCCGGCTTGCGGCTGCCGATCCGAAAGTCGTAATAGCCCCAGCCGCCATCGACCGACTCGTAGCGATCGAGCAGTTCGACCTGGCCGGCGATGCAGGCGGCGAGCCGCTCCTGGAGCGGGGCATCGCCGGCGGCCCGCCGGTGGAGCAGGGCGAGTGCCTCGATGCCGTAGGCATGGCCCCACACGTTGTAGAGCGTGTCGGGGGTGGCCCGCCGCAGATCGGGCAGATGCTCGAGCAGCCACGCCTGGCCGCGGTCGATCGCCGCCGCGACCACCGGCGACAGGTCACCCGATTCGATGAACGCCGACACGCAGAGGCCGGTGACGGCGCCGCGAAACGCATGGTGGGCGCCCGGGGGCGGGGCATAAATATCGACGCCCCCCTTGGTGTTGTCGGCCGAACCCCACGAGCCGTCGGGCCGCTGGCTCTCGATGAGGAACGCCACGCCGCGGCCGATCGCCGCCTCGAGCACATCGGGCGGCACCGGCTCCACGGCAGCCGGGGCGGGGCCGACCTCCGCCGCCGCGAAACGCTCCGTCTGTGCCGGTGATTCCTCAGCCCAGAGCGGCCCATGTGCGACGCACGCATGCCAGAGAAGCAACGCGACACAGGCGCGGATGACGGCACGACACATGCTCGCGGCCGTTTTCATCCCTTGGCCGGTGCCGGGACCGTCGCGGCGGTGGGTTTGTCCGCCGGCTTTTGCTCGGGAGCGGGTGGCGACTTCGCCTCGGGCGCGGGCTTGTCGTCGCCCTTGGCCTTGTCATCGGGCGCCGGCTGGGCCTCTCCCTTCGACTTCTCGTCTCCCTTGGCCTTCTCCTGGCTCGTGGGCTTCTCGAGCAAGATCTCGTCGCCGAAGGCGAGTCCCGCGGTGATCTCGATCATGTCGTCGTTCGCCCGGCCCACGGCGACAGAGCGTTTCTGGGCCGGCTTGCCTTCGCCGCCGGCCACGTAAACAAACCGGGCTTCGTCGTCGAGCGGCTCGCTGAAGACGGCCTTCTTCGGCACGGCGAGCGCTTCGGGCCGGCTCTCCGCGATCACCCGCACCTCCGCCTCCATGCCGGCGGTCAGCCGCGGATATTCCTCGGCGAGATCGAGCAGGGCGTCGAACTTTCCGGCAGCCACCGGCACCGGCGACACGCCGCGCACCCGGGCCGCGAGCCGCACGTCGGGAAAGGCCTTCGGCATGACCTTCGCCGGATGGCCGGCCACGACGCGGGCCAGATCCTTCTCGGGCACGGGCGTGCGCAGGGCAAGCTTGCCGGGGCCGATCACGGTCATGATCGTGTCGCGGGCATCGAGCTGGCCGCCCGGCCGCAGCCGCCCGGCGGCGGTATCGGCGTCGGTCCACTTGCCTTGCCGCCACTTGCCGTAATACACGACACCATCGGCTGGAGCCCGAATCGGCATCCGCCCCCGCTCGGCCTGGAGCTCCGCCAGATTTTCGCCGGCCTTGCGCTGCTCGTTGCGCACTTTCTCGAGCTCCAGCCGCTGCTTCTCGAGAGCCACGGGCAGCCCCGCTTCCGCCTTCTCGAAATCGAGCGCCGACGAACGGTCGAGGTTTTCGAGGAACTCGCGCCGCCGCGGCAGATCGAGCCCGGCCATACGCTCGTGGCGGTCGCGCATGAACGCCGCGTTGAACCGCGCCATCTCGGCCTCGAAGCGGGCCCGCTTGAGGACGATCTCTTCGGTCTCCTCCGTGAGGTCGTCCTGGTCGTACATCTTTTCGAGCTGGGCGAGCTCCTCCTCGGCATTCGCCAGGGAGAACTCGGCGGCCTCGAGATTTTTGTCGTTGGCAGCCGTGGCGAGGTCTTCTTCTTTCGCCTCGTAGCGCTCCACATCCTCCTCGACCATGCGGCGATTTCGGGCCGCAACTTCGAGCTGGAGCGGCGTGGCTTTCTCCATGATCTCGAGCTCCCGCTCCATAAGCCCGAGGGCGGTCGTGGCGAGACGGGCGGAGATCTCGAGATCGCGGATCGTCTCGTCGAGCTTGGAGGTGTCGAGGCGAATGAGCACGTCGCCCTTGCCGACCCGCGTGCCGTGAGGCACCGCCTCCTCGACGACCAGCTGCGTCCAACGCCGCATGTCGGGCCGCACCTCGGCGATCTGGGGCGGCTCGAACGTCCCCTCGAGCTTCGCCTCCAGCCGAAACGGCACGGGCTTCACCGTATACGCCGCCGGCTCGGCAGCCTGAGTGCACACGGGAACTGCAAGGACGGCAAACACGACGAGAAGACGACGAAACAGCATGCGAGTTCCTGAACCTGGGAAGACCGGGCCCTCCGCAACGCTAAACCGCCGTGGAACACGCGTCAAACTCGTGGCCAATTTTGCGATCAACCTCGACACGCCTGCACCGGCTCGGGATTACCCCGTACCGTCTCGCCGGACGTTCGCCTTCGCCCTCCAGGCTACGGCTCACTCGGATGTGCCTGCGCTGCGCCATCCATGGCTTCGCTGGTCACATGCGCCGTCTCAACGGCAGGGGTAACCCCGAGCCTCCTCAACTGATCGAGGGAGGCTTCGGGCTCCCCGTATCCCGGGAGCCGGCGTATGCAGACAAGCGCAGGCAGGATGCCGAAGCGCAGTCGGAGTCGAGTGAGCCGAAGCCTGGAGGGCGCAGGCGAACGCCCGGCGACGGGATACGGGGAGCCCGAAGCCGGCTCGGGCGAGTCGATGCCGAAGCCAGTGCCGCGCACGGTAAGCCCAGCGTCAGCCTGTGAAGAACGTCGCCAGCCAGTAGAGG
>JAIXPT010000287.1 GCA_027486095.1 Planctomycetaceae bacterium
ACCGCCACCGCCGCAACGCGGCGAAGTGTGCGTCGAACGCCTCGGTGCATGCTCGTCGTGTGGACGTTCAGGCTGGCTCGAATGGCTGGCATTGAAACTTCCCCGTGCTGATTCCCTAATGGAAGACCTCACCCGCACTGCGCGAGCCTAGGCACCCCCTCGGCCGCCCGGAATGAGTTTTTTGGCACGACTTCGGAAAGGACTCGTTGAGGTTTTTGGCACGACTTGGCCCCCAGCCCCGCGGCTCCGCGTTACGCTCCATGCGAAGGCGGGCAAACGCCTTTCCCGCCGCCTTTCCCGCGGAGCCGGCCGACGATGCCCACCCCGACGATGCCCCCTCTGAAAATTCCCTCCGCAGCGGTCGCCGCGGCTTCCCGCGTCGCCTTCTGGGCGTTGCTCGCCACGGCCGCGGTCGCCGCCCGGGCCGCGGAGCCGATTGCCGCCGGGCCGTTTGAGCCGTCGTGGGAGTCGCTCGAAAAGTACGAGACGCCCGCTTGGTTTCGCGACGCGAAGTTTGGCATCTTCGCGCACTGGGGCCCGCAGTGCGAGGCGGAGGGGGGCGACTGGTATGCCCGCGGCCTGTATGTCGAGGGGAGCAAGGAGCGCGCACTGCATGAGCGGAAATACGGGCATCCCTCGAAGGCGGGCTTCAAGGATGTGTGCCGGGAATGGAAGGCCGCGAAGTTCGACCCCGACGCGCTGCTCGCGATCTTCAAGCGGGCCGGGGCAAGGTATCTCGTGGCGATGGCCAACCACCACGACAACTTTGACCTCTGGGATTCGAAACACCAGCCCTGGAACGCCGCAGCGATCGGGCCCCAGCGCGACATCATCGGCGCGTGGGCCCGGGCCACGCGGGTGGCCGGGTTGCGGTTTGGCGTGAGCGTGCATGCATCGCCGGCGTGGTCGTGGTATGAGACGACCCGCGGCGCCGACAAGGCCGGCCCCTTCGCCGGCGCTCCCTACGACGGCGGGCTCACGAAGCAGGATGGCGCGGGGCAGTGGTGGGAAGGTCTCGACCCGCAGGATCTCTACGCCCAGTCACGCGAGCCCGGGGCCCGCGAGGCCTACCGCGAAAAATTTGCCCGGCGGGTGCGCGACCTCGTCGATCGATACGAGCCCGACCTCCTCTACTTCGACGACCTCAAGCTCCCGCTGGCCGACACGCCGCGTTACGGCCTCGAGATCGCGGCGCATCTCTACAACCGCAGCCTCGCACGCACCGGCGGCCGCAACGAAGCGGTGATGAATACCAAGGGCCTCGACGCGACGCAGCAGCGGTGCCTCGTCTACGACATCGAGCGGGGCCGCACCGATCGCATCAACGCCCAGCCCTGGCAGGCCGACACCTGCATCGGCCACTGGCACTACAACCTTGCCCTCTTCGAGAAGCACACCTACCGCACGGCCGCGGCTGTGATCCCCCTCTTGTGCGATGTCGTCAGCAAGAACGGCAATCTTCTCTTGAGCGTGCCGATCCGCGGCTCCGGCGAGATCGACACCGACGAAACCGCGATCCTCGACGACATCGGCCGCTGGCTCGCCACCAACGGCGAGGCGATCTACGACACCCGCCCCTGGAAGATGTTTGGTGAGGGGCCGCGGACCATCCCCGAGGAGAAGGAGAAGCTCACAGGCTGGCGCGGCGACCTCAACCAGCTCTGGGACTATCGCGACGGCTGCACGCCCTATTCGGCCGCCGACATCCGCTTCACGCAGTCGCAGGATGGTACGACCATCTACGCGATCGTGCTCGGCCTGCCGCAGGCGCCGATCACGATCCAGGCGCTCGGCCTCACCGCCTTGGATGGGCAGGCCATCGGCACGGTCAAACTCGTTGGCAGCGATGCCCGGCTGGCCTGGAGGCAGGAACCGGGCGGCCTCTTCATCCAGCCCATCGCAGAGTGGCCAAGCCGCCACGCCGTGGTGTTTGCGATTCAGGGGCTGAAGGCCGCGGGCGCTGCATCTCAATCGGGCCCTGCCCGCCAGGCCACGCTCGAGCCACACCCGCTGTTTTCGAGCAACGCCGTGCTGCAGCGGGATCGCCCCGTGCCCGTGTGGGGAAGGGCGGCGGATGGCGAGCGGGTGACGGTCGAATTCGCCGGGCAGAAGCGGGAGACGGTGGCGAAAGACGGCCGCTTCCGTGTGGATCTCGCGCCGCTCGCAGCGTCGGCCGAGGGCCGCACGATGACGATCACGGGTCGCACCACCGTGACGCTCGACAACATCCTCGTGGGCGAGGTCTGGCTCTGCTCCGGGCAATCGAACATGGAAGCGAGCATGGCATGGATGCACAAACATGCCTCCGAAGGCGCCGCCGCGATCGCCGCCGCAGCCGATCCGCTGATTCGGATCGCGAGCGTGCCGCGCCGCGACGCAGACGAGCCGCAGGCCGATGCCGAGGTCGCCTGGAAGCCATGCTCCGCGGAGACCGTGGCCGATTTCTCGGCCGTGGCCACGTTTTTTGGCCGTGACCTCCGGCGGGTGCTCGGCGTGCCAGTCGGGCTGATCGGAGCCTATGCGGGCGGAACGCCCGCGGAGGCCTGGACCGACCGCGCGACATTGGGCGGTGATCCACGCCTGGCCTCTCTGCTCCGCGCGGAGGAGGAATGTGCCCAAGCCGCCCCCCGGCAGCCCGGGTCTCCGGCCTACAGCAACACGAGCCGCCCAGCCTGTCTCTACAACGGCATGATTGCGCCGCTCGCGCCCTACGCGATCCGTGGCGTCATCTGGTATCAGGGCGAGAGCAACAGCGATGCGCCGCTGCTCTACCGCACGCTCTTTCCTGCACTCATCGGCAGCTGGCGGCGGCAGTGGGGGCAGGGCGACTTCCCGTTTCTGTTCGTGCAGATCGCCCCCTGCACGCGGTGGAGCCCGGGCCTGCGCGAGGCGCAGCTGCTCGCCTGGAAATCGACCCCGCAGACCGCGATGGTGGTCACCACCGATGTGGGCGATGCCAACGACTCCCACCCGCGCAAGAAGGAACCCGTCGGCGCGCGGCTGGCCCTCGCGGCCCGTGCGCTGGCCTACGGCGAAGCGATCGAGTATTCCGGGCCTGAGTTCGACACGATGAAGGTTCGCGGCGACAGGGCCGTGATCCATTTCAAGCACACGGGCGGCGGCCTCGTGGCCAAGGATGGCGACCTGAAGGACTTTTTCATCGCGGGGGCGGATGGCAATTTCTGGCCCGCACGGGCGGAAATCTCGCCGCACGCATCGCCGGCGGGCACGGTCGAGGTGTGGGCCGCCGAGGTGCCGGCGCCGGCTGCCGTCCGCTACGGCTGGGCGGCCGTGCCGGATGGCAATCTCTTCAACGGCGCGGGCCTGCCGGCGTCGCCGTTTCGCACCGATGTTTCCGACTCGTTCGTCTTCCGCACCGACTTCCCCGCCGCGGGCGGCGTCGAGCTTTTGTCGGACGGCGCCGCGCGGGTGTCGCTGGCCCACGGCGCCCGGTGGCTCGATGGCGGCGTGGAGGTGAACACGCTCGACGCCCCGCCGGACAAGGGGCACACCTATCTCGTGACCACGCCCGAGCGGTTTCGCTTCGAGCCGGGCGAACGCTACCGGATCTCCTACGAATACGAGATCCGCTCCGCGCGGAACGATTGGCCCTTCTACCACTCGTTTCAGGGCGGCTCGGCCGACGGCAAGGCCGACCAGTTTCGCGGCGTCTGGCAGGCCGAGCCGGGGAGCCCGGGCCAACGGGAGTTCACCGTGATCGCCACCAAGCCCGATGCCACGCTCCAGCTCGGCGCCCGACGGGCCGACTTCCGCATCAAGAACCTGACGGTGAGGAAGCTGGGCCGGTGACGCGGCCAGCTTGACGGAAAGCCATACGATGCGTAGGGTTTTCCATATGAAGACGACGCTTTCGATCAGCGATGCCACGATGCGGGCGGTGAAGCGGGAGGCGGCCAGACGCGGGCAGACCATGTCGGAGCTGGTCGAGTCGGCCCTGCGGCAGGCGCTCAGCCGGGCGAAGCCGGTCGCGAAGGTGCCGCCCCTGCCGTCTTTCTCCAGCGGCGGCAGCCGCATCGACATCTCCGACCGCAACGCCCTCTACGATGCGATGGGCCGGTAGCATGTTCGTCGTCGATACGAACGTGCTCATCTATGCGGCCGATCGGGATGCTGCTGAGCATCGTGCCTGCCGAGCCCTCGTGGAGCGTTGCCAAAGCCAATCGGCGCCGTGGTATCTGACCTGGGGCATCGTCTACGAGTTTTTGCGCGTGACCACCCATCCCGCAGTCTTTCGCCGCCCGTTTTCGGCCGGTGATGCCTGGTCGTTCCTGGATGCGGTCTGTGCGTCTCCCGGGTGCGGCATGCTCGTGGAGACGGAGCGCCACCTGCACGTGGCGCAGGAAGTGTTCGCCGAGGTTCCCCGGCTGGCTGGCAACGTCGTCTTCGACGTCCACACCGCCGTGCTGATGCG
>JAIXPT010000140.1 GCA_027486095.1 Planctomycetaceae bacterium
CCCTTGCCGGTTTTCTTGACTCCCATGCTGCTCTCCACGGTCGAAAAATGGCCCGGAGAAATTCCGGGCGCTCGGGCTGCAGTTGTAGAATGCGCCGGCTGCGGCTTGCAAGGACGTGCAGCCGTGCCGGCCCTCCTGCCCCGGCTCGCGTCATCGCCGAACCCTCGCCCCATGATCGTCTTCTTTCCGACCTACGCGACCCGGATGCCCGCGGAGGGCCTGTGGCGGGTGGCGATCGCGGGCATGGTCACGCGGCCGCTGCCGCTGCGGAGCCGCCGCCGCACGATGGCGATGGCGGTGCTCAAACGCCTGCTCGACCTCGACGACGAAGCGGCGGGCTCGGCGGTCTTTCAGCGCCGTGCCGAAGCATTTCTCTTTCAGCGTGTCGCCGGGCAGCGGGTGCAGGTGAGCGTGGCGGGGCGAGGCTTCGACGCCGGGCAGACCGATCGCACCGGGCACTTCCAGGCGACGATCGATCTCGACGAGGCCCAGGTGCACGAAGCCGTGAGCCGCTCGGGCCCCGACGGCCGATGGATCGCCTACGAGGGGCTCGCCATCGACGGCGATGAGCCCGACGCCCCTGCGACGCCTGGCGGCCGCGTGCATCTCGTGGAGGGAGCCGGCCTGTCGGTAATCTCGGATATCGACGACACCGTCAAGGAGACGAATGTCGCCAACCGGCGCGAGCTTCTGGCCAACACGTTCGTGCGCGAGTTTCGCGCGGTGCCCGGCATCGTCGATGTGTATCGCGCGTGGCAGGCCCGCGGCACGATTTTTCACTACGTGTCGGCGAGCCCCTGGCAGCTGGCCGAGTGCCTCGATGGCTTCCTGGCCGACGTCGGCCTGCCCGCCGGCTCGCTCCACCTCAAGCTCTTCCGCCTCAAGGATTCCACGCCGCTCGGCCGGCTGCCTTCGCGCAAGCGGTCGAAGCGGCGGGCGATCGAACGCATCATGGAACAGTTTCCCGACCGGCGGTTTCTGCTCGTCGGTGATTCAGGCGAGCGCGATCCCGAGGTCTATGCGGCCGTGGCGAAACGGCGCGGCGGGCAGGTGGCGGGGATCGTGATTCGCGAGGTCGAAGGCAAGGCCCCGCGCGAAAAGATCCGCTCCCGGCTCGACCGGCTGGCGCGGCGGCTGCCCTCCGGCATGCTGCACGTGTTCAACGTGGCCGACGAGCTCGAGGCTCTGCCCGTTCAGGGGCTCTCGAAGGCGTTTTGAAAGTGCTCGACCTGAGCCCGGCCCTCGGGGCCGTCGAACGTGACGGTCACCACGTCGATCCGCACCGAGCAGTCTTCGAGCCGGTGGCGGCGGATGTAGGCCGTCGCGAGCTGGGCCACCCGCCGCTGCTTGTGATGGCCGATTGTCTCGGACGGATGGCCGTGCGCCGTGCTCGAACGCGACCGCACCTCCACGAACACGACGGTGCGGCCGTCGAGGGCCACGAGATCGATATCACCCCGGAGGATCCGCTCACGCGTGGCGACGATGCGGTAGCCGATGCCGCGCAGATACTTCGCCGCCTCCGCCTCACCCCGCTTTCCCAGCGTGTCGCGCGACGGGCGCATGAGAGGAAGCGAACCTCAAGCCTTGGACGTGACGGGTTTCTTGGCAGCCTTCTTGGCGGCGCCGCCCTCGGCGATGTCGTCGCGCTTCTCGCGGAGCCTGACAGCCTTGCCGACGCGGTCGCGCAGATAGTAGAGCTTCGCCCGGCGCGACACGCCCGAACGCTTCACTTCGATCTTGGCGATCTTCGGCGAATGGAGCGGAAACTTCCGCTCCACGCCCTCGCCGGCCACGATCCGGCGCACGGTGAACATCTCGCGGCTGCCGGAGCCGCTGCGGGCGATGACGACGCCGTTGAAGATCTGGATGCGCTCCTTTTCACCTTCGAGGATGCGCGTGTGCACGTCTACGGTGTCGCCGATGGCGAAGGAATCGGGCTGGGGCTTGAGGCTCGAGGCTTCGACATGGGCGAGGATTTTCTGGCTCACGGCAGGCTCCTTTGGGGCAGGGTGGTCTGAGGATTAGGCTGGGGGATGGTCGGCTGGGAGCGCCGGCGGGTCGCATCGACGGCCTGTTCATGCCGCCACGCCGCGATCCGCCGGTGGTCTCCCGAGAGCAAAACCTCGGGCACGTGCAGGCCGCGGAACTCCCGCGGCCGCGTGTATTGGGGCCCCTCCACGAGCCGCTCGGCTCCGGAGAACGAATCCTGGCGGGCGCTCTCGGCATCGCCGAGCACGCCGGGCACGAGGCGGGCGACGGCATCGACGATCACCATCGCCGCCACCTCACCGCCGGAAAGCACGAAGTCGCCGATCGAGATTTCGTCGGGATGCAGCGTCTGCCGCACCCGATCATCGAAGCCCTCGTAGCGGCCGCACACCAGCACGATCCGCTCCCGGCGGGCGAGCTCCTCGACGACCGCTTGATCGAGCCGGCGGCCCGCCGGAGTGAGCATCACGAGGTGCCCGGGCGCCGCGGCCTCGCGCTGCACGCTTTCCACGCAGTGCACCACCGGGCCAGGCATCAAGAGCATGCCGGGGCCGCCACCGAAAGGACGGTCATCGACCTGGCGATGCACGCCCTCGGCGAAATCGCGAATGTTGGTCACGCGCACGTCGAGCAGCCCGGCAGCCCGCGC
>JAIXPT010000304.1 GCA_027486095.1 Planctomycetaceae bacterium
GATGCGCGAGCCAGTGGAACGCCAGCCACACGCAGACGATGATGGCGACGATGAGCCCAGGCACCAAGAACAGCTGCACGAGAAACGCGGCGCTCGGCGGCTCGACCGGAGGCAACGCGTCATCGGCCGAAAGCGGCCGCTTGGATTCTGCCATGGATGGGCCCTGGAACGAGCGAACTATCAGAGAAGTCTAGGGGAGTGCCCCGGTGCGTCAACGTCTTCCACCCCAGCCCGGCGCCGTCTGGCTCGATGTCGTCGTGGACACCGTCGAAGAGCAGCTGGCGCTCGACGAGGCCCTGCTCGACGAGGCCCACGAGGGCCTCACGGCGGCGACGGTGGTGAGAACGTGGATGGCCCGCGAGCCGGTGGTCGTCGTGGGCTCGTCGAGCCGGCTGGACGACGAAGTGGACCTCGCCGCCTGCCGGGCGGCGGGCGTTCGGATCGTGCGGCGGCCAAGCGGGGGGCTGACGGTGGTGCTCGGCCCGGGATGCCTGATGTGGTCGGTGATCGAGCCCTGGCCCGACGGCGCGCCCCCGATCGAGGCGATTCACGCCCGCATGCTCGATCCGCTCTGCGCCGCGCTCTCGCGCGCGATCGGTGCCCCGGGCGCCGTCGAACGGCGCGGCTCCAGCGATCTCGTGGTGTGCGGGGCCGACGGGCTCCGCAAGGTGTCGGGCAACGCGCTGCGGGTGCGGCGGCACGGCGTGCTCTATCATGGCACGCTCCTCGATGGATTCGATCTCGACCTCATCGGCCGCATCCTCCGCCATCCTCCCCGGGAGCCCGCCTATCGGGCCGGCCGGCTTCATGGCTCGTTCCTCGCGAATCTCAACCTCGGGGTGGCGGCTCTCGAAGCGGCCGTGCGCCATGCATTCGCGCCAGCATGCAATCGCACCGCATGGCCGCGGGAGCGGGTGGCCCGCCTGATCGCCGAGCGGTATGCCGACCCGGCCTGGACCGGCCGCCTGTAGGGCCTGGCGCGAGCAGGCAACCTGGCGAGACCCGCCCGGGAATGCGGTTTGGAAAGACTCGCGAACGGGTCGTCACCCCGGGGTGGCGAACGCGCCGATAGATCCTCGAGTGGAGGGAGTCGGGCGGCGATCTTTGATCGTGGCCCGGGAAAGACGCCTACCGCCGCCGGAAACGGCCCGGTATGGTCTCGCCTCCGATCGACAGGAAGTCGTTCGATACGCCCGCAACAGGAGGTTGCTTTCCATGCGACTGAACATGCATGCCGCCGACGTGCGGCACATCGTGACGCGGTACTTCCTCGAGTTCGGTGCCGAGGCCATCGACGTGGCCGACGTGCAGGAAAACATCCGCATCGATCGCGGCCGCTGCGTGGCCCGCTGCTACCGGGCCGCCGAGATGTTCGCGATGTGGCTGATCGACGTCGGCGTGCTCCAGTTTTACGACGCCGATGGCGAGATGCTGCACACCGTCAATCTGTTCACCGAGCTGCAGCCGCAGCGGGCCGCCGCCTGAGCGTAGTCTGGCCCCGGGCCCGGTGCGGCCCGCCGGGTGTCGCGCCTGTTCGTCGTGTTGTCTTGTGTGCGTGGGGGCGGGGATCATGCAGCGTGGAGCGAATCGGCCGCAGCTTTCGATCGTGATCGCCGCGCCTGCGGACGTGGCGGCCCTCGAAGACACGCTCGTGAGCGTGCTCGAGAAACGGCCGGATGACTGCGAAGTGATCGTGGCGCTCGGCTGCGCCTACGACGATCCGTGGAACATCCGCGACGAAGTGACGTTCGTGCAGGCGCCGATCGGCTCGAGCCTCGTGGCCTGCGTGAATGTCGGGGTGGCATCGAGCCGGGCCGAGGTGACGCACGTGCTCGCCGCGGGCTGGCGGGCCACCGAGGGCTGGACGACGGGCCCGCTCGCGCGGTTCGACGACGACGCCACGGCAGCCGTCGTGCCCCTCTCCGTCGCGGCCGACGATCACACGCGGGCCGTCGCCGCGGGCATCCGCTGCCGCCGCGGCGGAAGGCGCGTCGATGTTTTCCCCGGCCGGGGAACGCCGCGGCCGCACGGCCCGGCGCTCGAAGCCGGCTTTTGGCGCACGGCTTTTCTCCGCGCGGCCGGCCCCGGCTTTTCGACCGCCTGCGGCGACAGCTGCGCCGACGCCGACATGGCGATCGCGCTCAGCCGCAGTGGTCAGACAGTGGTCTTCGACGAATCATCGCGGGTGGTGGCCGGGCCCCGCCGCAGCCAGAAGGGCGCGTTCCTCGCGGGCCTCCACGCTGAGCGGCTCTTTTGGCGGTCGATCGCCGGGCAGTTCGTGCCCTGGGCGCTCGCCGCGCACGCCGTCGAAGTCGCCCGGCACGCCCTGGCGCGGGCGCCGCTCGGCACGCTGCCCTTGCTCGCCGGCCGGCTCGTGGCCCTGATGCAATTCGGCTCGTACCTGCCCCGGTATCGCCAGCTCCGCGGGCTCATGAACGCGGCCGGCGAAGAGCCAGCGGCCGACAGCCTGCAAACGATCCGCATCGACGGCCCTCATGGCGCGATGCCTGCGCCGAAACGCCGGCCCGAGGCCACGCCGCTGCGGCGCTCCGCCTGAGCGTGTTTGGCCGAGCGGCCGTGCTCCCGCTGCTGCTCGACGGCCGAAGCGATCCTTTTTTCGCCCCCCAGAGCCTGCTAGACTCGGATTGCTTGCTCCCGTAGCTCAATTGGATAGAGCGTCAGCCTCCGGAGCTGAAGGTTACAGGTTCGATCCCTGTCGGGAGTATTTGCAGTTTCGCCGGACAAAGCCCCGCTTCCTGGGGCGTTTGCTTCACTTCGTGGCCGCCGGCCCGAATATCGATTCCGCGGGGCCCGAAAAAGCCAAAGGCCCCGCGCCATCGACCCTCCCGGTTCGGACCTTATCCAGCCGGTTGAAGGCCACGGTAACGACCATATCGCACTTGGCCCTTGACTCGTTCCCGGGCGTCCTTAACGGCGGAGGCACCGCAAGCGACTGCGAACCAACAACGGTCTCGAACAACTCAACAAAAGAGATCAAACGACGGACGCGGGTCGCAACGCTCTTCCCGAACGAAGCGTCGCTCCTGCGACTCGCCTCTGCCGTCCTCTCAGAGATCAGTGACGATTGGGAGACCGAACGTGCCTACCTGACCATGGAAGCCAGATGACCCACCTCTGAAAACCCGGATTTACAGAAGTGGTGTTGCTTTATCGCCGCCGGAGGAGAGGTACGCTATTTTGCGATTATTGCTTCACGGGCAATTATCCAGAAATAGAATACCGGCATGCCCCGGAAGCTTGGCCAACTCGAAACCGCCGCCCTCGCCCTCGCCCAGATGCGGAATCTCCGCACTATGCGCGTGGGTGAACTGGCCTCCGGGCTACGCCTGTCGGCGAAGCAGGAGCGGGAGCTCCTCAGCCGCATGTCGCGATCCGGCATGATCGCCAACGTCCGCAAGGGGCTGTACCTGTTTCCGCCGAGATTGCCCCTCGGCGGTATATGGACGCCGGACGAGGCCACCGCCATCAACGCCCTGATGGCAGACAAGAACGCCCGCTATCAGATCACCGGGCCCAAGGCCTTCAATCGGTACGGCTATTCGGAGCAACTCCCTGCTCTCACGACGATCTACAACGACGCAATCTCCGGCGAGCGACGGGTTGGGAGCGTCTCGCTGAAACTCATCAAGGTCGCCCGCGACCGGCTCGGCGGTGTCGAGAAAGTCCGAATGCCTTCTGGCGAGACGCTCGTGTACTCATCCCGCGCCCGCACCCTCGTCGATGCCGTCTACGATTGGTCCCAATTCGATAGCCTGCCCGAAGCCTATGACTGGATACGAGCCGACCTCGCCGCCGGCAGGATCACAGCAGACGAGCTGGCCCGTGCCGCCGTGCAATACGGGAACATGGGGACGATACGCCGCATCGGGGCGATCCTCGAACGCATCGACGCGAGCAAGGCCGCCAGGTCTCGTCTCGAACGAGCAGTGACGGCAACGACCGCAAAAATCCCGCTGGTACCAACGCGGCCAGCCCGCGGGCCCGTCTTAAGAGCATGGGGAGTTGTGATCAATGGCTGACCGACTCCGTAGTCATACTTGCTGGTACAGCAGAACGATCATAGAGTGAAATTGTCCTTTAGCCCTCTTGGAGCCCGCCATGAGTTCGACCAAATACAAAATCATCGTGGAGCAGCATGAGGATGGGTTCGTTGCATACCCTCTCGGCTTCGCCGGCTGCGTCGTTGGCCAGGGAGACACTGCGGATGAAGCGCTTGCCGACGTTCAGTCAGCGATTCGCTTCCATATCGGAACCTTCGGGAAGGATGCATTCGCGGAGGACTCGCCACTCCTGCATGCCTACATGACCGAGACCGAACTCGCGAACGCCGACTGATGCCCAAGTTCCCCAAAGACGCCTCGAGGGCGCGCGTGGTTGCGGCACTCCAAGCTCTCGGCTTCCAAATCGTCCGCGAGCGTGAGCACATAGCAATGGTTCGGGAAAATACCGATGGCACAAAGACGCCCCTTACTCTTCCAAATCACAAGACGATCAAGTCCTCGACTCTCCGGATAATCTGCCGTCAGAGTTCGATCTCGCGAGAGGACTTTCTGAACGCTTACGAACAGTCGTGAGCCACATCGCCTGAGCGTCACCCGCAACGGCGGCGGGCGAGCTGCCGGGCCTGAGCACGCCGTGAGGCGTGGCTTTCCAACAGATAGCCACCGCGGCCGGCCAGCCACTGGGCCAGCGACACGCGGAGATGACGAGCGCGACCACTGGGCCGCCGCTCGTAGAGTTTCAGAATCACCGAGCCGTCGGGCATGTAGCGAACATGCCGCAACGGTCGGTTGTTGAATGTGGTGATTTTCACCATGGAAACCTTCCGTGAAAAAAGAAGGCAGGGGCGGCACCCGAAGGTACCGCCCCTGCCGTGACGAACATTAACAGGCCGAACGGGCTATGACGCCCGGCGGCGCTTTCCGCCGCCCTTGCGTTCGCCCGCCTTCAGCCAGTGCTTGCTGCACCACTGCGGCACATGGTCGGGCTTCTCTGTGAGCCGGCGGTACGGCTCCGCAAGCCCTGCGGCTTCCATGAGCTTCACGATCTTGGCGCAGTTCTCCATGTGATACTCCGTCAGGTCCAGCTCCTTGGCGATCTCCTTGTAGGTCTTGCCCGCCAGCCGCTGCCGGACGATCACCCGGGCATGCTTCACGAGCTACGGCTCATCGAACGCATTGACCACGAGCGTCCGCTGAAGCATCGCCGCAGGATCACCGCCGCCCGGGCCTCGTCACCGAGCAGCTGGCCCTTCACGGCCTCGAGGTGCTCGAGGAGCTTCGCCGCCGAAGGAAGCTTCTCCTTGCGGCCCGCCTGCTCCTCAACCTCCCGCCGGCGGGACCTCACGATCGCGAGATCGCGCTCGCGATCGGCCAGTCGTGACGTCAGCGAGGTGAGCGGCCCGTCGCCGCTCTCAACCGCCGTCGACAGCTGCTCGATGGCCGCCACGAGCTTCTTCTCGTCCTTGTCGAGCTTCTTGAGCTCAGTGGCCACCGAGCCACCCTTCCCGTGGAGCTCCCGCACGCAGACGAGCACCGCATCGCGGACACCGTCGATCGACAGGACCGCATCGACGACGGCCTCAAGCACCGCCGGATACACCCGTTCCCGCATGCAATAGCCGCGGTACCAACAGGTGCCTTTGGAGGCCCCCGAGCACCGGAAGACACCGTCCGTCTTGCCGTGCGAGTACATCGGCGAGCCGCAGACGCCGCAGGTGAATACGCCAGCGAGCAGGCCGCGCCGCTGCCGGGTTGTTCCACGGAGCAGGTGCCCCGCGCCGCGGACCGGCTTTTGGAACACCCGCCGCTTGTCGACGACCTCATTCGCCTTGTACCAGAGATGGTCCGACACGATCCGCAGATGCGGGCTTTGCCGGGTCTGGATCTTGTCCTCGTCGTTCCAGACGTACTCCGACTTGCCCGTCCGCAGCTTCCGCTTCGCCTTCTTCTTGCGGAAGGTCTCAAAACCTCGGTAGATCGTGCGGCGGATGATCGCGTTCACGTTGCCGGCGGTCCACTTCGCCTGACGTGACCACTTGGCCTTGGCGAACTTGATCGAGTCAAGCCACTCGCCCACCTCGGCTGCCGTCTCGCCATTCGCGATCCGCTTGAAGACCTCGCGGATAACCGGTGCCGTCTCCTCGTCGATCTCGTCGTAGAACGGTCCCTTGGCGGGCTCGGTCTTCGTCGCGGGTACCGTGCACCGGCGCTTGTAGCCGATCACGGTGTTGCCCACCGCGGCCCCGCGGGCCCAGAGGCCGTCGTGGGCTCGCTCGATCCGCTTCCGGGTGTAGAAGTTCGACCGGGCATGCTGCATCTGGCACATGTGCAGCCGGTCGGGCCAGTCGTCATCGGCCGTGTCGCTGTAGTCCGACGGGCAGATCACCCGCACGCCGGCATCCACCGCCGACTCGAAGAGTTCGCCCGCCTTCGTGTGGTGGCGATAGAGCCGGCTCGACTCTTCGGCGATGATCAGGTCCCACCGCTTCGACTCGATGCCGGCCCAGACCTGATTGATGCCCGGCCGGTCGGCAATCTCGCCGCTGACCTCGGGCTCCTTGATGACGTCGATCTTCACCTGCGAAGCCTTGGTGCCCTTGGGCAGGCTGGCGTCGAGGAACGCCCGGCAGGAAGCGATCTGGTCATCGATGCTCGACTGCCGCTGTTCCTCGGTGGAAAACCGGGCATGGATGAGAGCGGTGAGCGGCCTTCCAAAAGGAAGAACAATGGGTTGACGGAGGTGCATCATTTCGCACCTCCCTTCCGGCCATTGGCCCGTTTGGCCTTCTTGGCTGCCCTGCGGCTGCCACCCCGTTTTGTGGTATCGGAATTTGCGCCGGGTGACTTCCCCTTTTCAGGTTTTCTTCGGGTTAGACTGCGTTTGTTCGATCCCTGTCGGGAGTATTCATCAATCGTCGCGGCGGCGTTTCCGCCGGCGGCGCTTGCGCTGCCGTTGGGCGTGCATCCGCTCGATCGCTGCCTGGGCCACGCGCCCTTGGGCCGCCCGCAGGTCGGCCTCCGTGGCCACCCCCATCTGCAAGAGGAGGGTGAACCAGCCCACTTCGTAGCCATGCAGTCGATTCCGCGCCGGCCCGTGCATCGTCGCCTCGCTTTCTGACACGTGTTCGTCGTCAACGGCCCACATTCCACCAGCGCCGAGGGACAACCCTGGTCCATTCCGGCGGGATGCCGCGCGGCAGCCGCCCGGGGGGTATGCTGAGCTCTTGCCACGTTGAACACCGGGCGTGGCGAGATCAGGCCGGAAGACGCTTCGGGGTGACGTTCCGCATGGCAGACAGACCGCCCATTCCACCGCCGGCTGAGGCGGCCCCGCCCCTGCCCGACGCCGGGCTGCTCTGGCAGGCGTTGACGGCGAGCATCGACGGCTTCGTGAGCGTCATCGACCGCGATTTGCGGCTGCAGTTTCTCAACCGCTCCGACGTGGGCCACCTGGCGGCGAATACGGTCGTGGGCCTGTCGCTCATGGATTTCATCGTGCCGGAGGATCGCGACCGGGTGCGACGCATCCTCGAAGAGGTGTTCGCCACCGGCCAGACAGCCGCCTACGAGACGACGGCCTTCAACCCGCTCGGCCAGACGACCGCCTATGCGGTGCGGGCCGCACCGGTGATCGAGGGGGGATCGGTGGTGGCGATCGTCGCCACGTCGATCGATGCCCGGCTCTTGCACGAGACGGAGCAGGCGCTGCGCAACGAACGCCAGGCGCTCCAGCAGATGCTGCGCACCCAGGAACGCGAGCGGCAGCTCGTGTCGTATGAAATCCACGACGGCCTCGCGCAGTATCAGGCCGGCGCGATCATGCAGCTCGAAGCTGGCCTCCACAGCATGCAGTCGCGAAACGACCCGCGGCTCGCCGACGTGATTCGCTCGAGCTCGGAGGGCCTGCGGCTGATGCGCGCGGCCGCCGCCGAAGCCCGGCGGCTGATCAACGGCCTGCGGCCGCCGATGCTCGACGAGCTGGGCATCGAAGAGGCGGTCGAATCGCTCGTGGAACGGATGCACGACATCGTGCCCGTGATCCGCTATCTCCATCCCGAGCCGCTGCGGCGGCTCGACCCCGACGTGGAGACGGCCGTGTTTCGGATCGTGCAGGAATCGCTCTCCAACATCCGCAAACACGCTTCGGCACGCCACGTGACGATCGTGCTCGAGCCACGCGGTGAACGCGACCTCGCGGTGAGCATCGCCGACGACGGCGTCGGCTTCGACGTCGGGCACGTGCCCCCTGATCGCTTCGGGCTCGAGGGCATCCGCCAACGGGCCCGCCTCTTCGGCCGGGAAGCGACGATCACGAGCCGGCCGGGCCAGGGCACCGTGATCGAGGTCGTCTTGCCGCTGTTTCCGGCGATGACGCGCGGCGACGGTCAGGGCTGACGCAGCGGCTCGGCGGCGCCCCCAGGCCGGTGGGCCGCGGCCATGAGGATCGTGGCCGCGTGGATATCGACGATCGCGTCGAGATCGGGGCAATAGCCGCCGCCGCACACGATCGCCACGGGAATGCCGCTGCCCCGGGCCGCGTCGAGCACGAGGCGATCACGCGCGAGGAGGCCCGCCTTCGTGAGGTCGAGCCGCCCCAGCCGGTCGCCTGCGTAGGGATCGGCGCCGGCGATGTAGAGCACGAGATCCGCCCGGGCCCGGTCCAGCGATTCCGCCACGGCCGGCTCGAGCCGAAGCAGATACTCCTCGTCGCCCGTGCCGTCTTCGAGCGGCACGTCGAGCGAGCTCGGATATTTGCGCACCGGGAAGTTTCGTGCCCCGTGAATCGACATCGTGAACACGGTGGGATCCCCGGCGAAGATCGCCGCCGTGCCGTTGCCCTGGTGCACGTCGCAATCGAGGATCAGCACCCGGCGGACGACGCCCCGCGCCTGCAGCTCGCGGGCCGCCACGGCGGTGTCGTTGAACACGCAATAGCCTTCGCCCCAGTCGGGCCCGGCATGATGGGTGCCTCCGGCCAGGCTTGCCGCCACGCCGTCTTCCAGCGCCGCCGCCGCCGCGTCCACCGC
>JAIXPT010000097.1 GCA_027486095.1 Planctomycetaceae bacterium
CGCAACACGTTGCCGTGGCTCGTCCAATCGTGCGACGAATAAAACGCACCGACATCGCTCGAGGTGAGTGCCACCCGGCAGACTTCATTCCGCTCGAACACGTGGTCGTTGCCGGTGTAAAGCACCGCCGCATGGGGCAGATCGTGAAGAAAATTGTCGGCCACGCGGCACCCGACGGCGTCGAGCCGACGATTCTCCTTCGTCATGCCCCCCACCTTGATCGCCGGCGCGTAGGTCTTCCGCCGCAGCCCGACATGATGAATGTCGTTGTTGCGGGCGGCGTGGCCGCACGCGGTGAGCGTGGCCCGGTCACCGCCTGCGAGCACGATGCCGCCTTCGCCGAGGGCGTAGATGTCGCAGCCACGCACGGCATGCTTCGTGCCGCCGACGGCCACGACTCCATTGCCCCCGAGATTGCGGAGCGTGCAGCCGAGCACGAGCCCCTTGTGTCCGCCGCTGATCGCCACGCCGTCGCCGAGCCCTCCCTCGATCACGAGATCTTGCAGGGCCACCATCGTGGCGTCTTCGATCCGCACGACCGGCTCCTTCTGGGCGGCGATTCGCACCACCGACTGCGGTGAAAACCCGGCGGGTGGCAGCACCAGCAGCGTCTTCGCAGGCCAGTGGATGCACCACTCACCTGGAAGATCGATCTCTTCGGGAAGGTTCACCGCCCACCACGGCTCCTTGCCATCGCCGAGTTCCCCCTTGGGCGCATACTTCGAACCGATGCCGCCCTGCACCGCCGCGGCCAGATCGACGCGTCGGGAGGCAGGATCGATCGCCTGCACGCGGATGGTGGCGGGATCCCAGGGCACCCGCCAGTAGCCCTCGAGCCACACGCCCTCCGCCACCGGCCACCGGCCGACGCGATCGTCGCGGGCGATGAACACGCCGCCCCGCCGTGGCCCGCCCACCCCCTGCCCACGGTCGATCACCTTTTCAATCGTGGCGGCGGCGCCATTGGGCCAGCGGGCGAGAGGCAGCGGCACGTCGTCCACGTAGAGGTCGGGCATGCCTCCACCATCGATGTAGATATCGGGGGGTGGAGCCAGATCGGCGAGCCCCACGGCGGCCAGTTCGATCGCCACGGCCCGCTCCCGCGACTCGGCCGGCAGCCGCTCGAGCAACGCTGCCGGCGGCGGCCGCATCGCATCGCGGCCAATGAGGCGGCCGGCGTGGATCCGGGCCGTGCGGTCGGCCGGCCCGCGGATCACGAGTTTGGAATCGCGGCTCCCGAGCACGAACGGCCCCGACCGTACGTGAATTCCCGGCGCCAGCCAGATCGTCGCCGGCTCCGCGTCGGCTGCCGAGCGATCGTGCTCCCGGGCCGCCGCCCGCGCCCGCTCCAGTGTGGCGAATGGCTCGGCCTGCGTGCCGGCGTGGGCGTCGCTACCAGATGGCGCGACAAACCACGCTGGCGACGCATCGCCCGCAGAGGCCCCGGCCGCCGTCATGGCCGCACACCAGGCCACCATGGCCCACACCAGGGCCCACACACGACGGATGTCACCGCTCCATGTCCCCTGCATGCCCTCAGTCTACGCGGAACACCACGATCGCCCCAGTCCTTGCCGGCAGCCGTGTGTGTGCGCCCCGCCGGAAGCCTGCCTCTTCGGGAGCGGGGAACGTCGCGGTACGATTTCGGCCATGATCGATCCCGTCCGCGGCAAGCCCGACTTCCCCGCCCTCGAGAAAACCATCGCCGCCCTGTGGCGCGACCGCGGCACCTACCGCACGTCGCTCGAGCGGCGGCGCGGGGCGAAAAGGTTCGTGTTTTTCGAAGGTCCGCCCACGGCCAATGGCATGCCGCATCCGGGGCATTGCCTCACGCGCACGATCAAGGATCTCTACCCGCGATATCGCACGATGCGCGGCGAATATTGCGAGCGCAAGGCGGGCTGGGACACGCACGGCCTGCCGGTGGAGGTGGAGGTGTGCAAGGAGCTCGGCATCCACTCCAAGGCCGAAATCGAGGCCTACGGGATCGAGCCCTTCATCCACAAGTGCCAGGCGAGCGTGTGGCGCTACATGAAGGAGTGGGAGGGGCTCACGGAGCGGATCGGCTTCTGGATCGATCTCTCCCAGGCCTATGTCACCTATCACCAGCGCTTCGTCGAAAGCGTGTGGTGGGCGCTCGCCGAGCTCTTCGATCGGGGCCTGCTCTACCAAGGCCACAAGATCGTGTGGTGGTGGGCGCAGGGTGGCACCGCGCTTTCGAGCGGCGAGGTGGGCCAGGGCTACAAGGAAGTGGCTGATCCGAGCGTGTATGTGGCGTTTCCTTTGCTCGACGATGCCGGCCTGCCGACGCAGCGGAGCCTCGTGGCCTGGACCACCACGCCGTGGACGCTGCCCTCGAACCAGTTCGCCGCCGTGAAGGCCGACCTCGAATACGTCGTCCTCCGCGAGGCTCCGTCCCCGGACGTCCCCCGGCTCCCGCCGGGGGCTTCTTGTGCGTCGCCCCACGAAGCCCGGAGCGGAAGCGACGGGAATCCGGGTCTGCTCACCTTCCCGCTCTCCCCGCAAGCCCGAGGCGTGAGCCGAGAGGATGCCCCACCCGAATACGTCATTGCCGCACCCCTCGCCGCGGCCCTCGGCGAGAAACTCAAAAAAACGTTCGACATCGTCGCTCGCCTCCCCGGCGCCGCCCTCGTCGGCCGCTCCTATCTGCCCCCCTTCGACACGTTTCGCGAGCCGGGGCCGCCGCGAGCCGTCCCGCTCGTCGCCGGTGGCGCCGCCCCCGTGGCATGGCGGGTCGTCGCCGCCGACTTCGTCACCACCGACTCCGGCACCGGCATCGTCCACATCGCCCCGGCCTTCGGCGAGATCGACTACACCGTGCTCGTGGCTGAGCAGGCCCGGTTTGCCGCCGGCGAGGGCCCCGCGCTGCTCAATTGCGTGGCCCCCGACGGCACGTTCACCGACGCCTTCGGCATGGGCAGCGGCCGCTTCGTGAAAGACTGCGACCGCGACATCACCCGCGACATCAAAGCCCGCGGCCTGCTCGTGCACCAGGAGCAGTATGTCCACGACTATCCGTTCTGCTGGCGGGCCGATAACGATCCGCTGATCCAGTATCCGCGGCAGAGCTGGTTCATCCGCACGAGCCAGTTCCGCGACGAGATGCTCGCCAACAACGCCCGCATCGACTGGCTGCCCGAGCACATCAAGGACGGCCGCTTCGGCAATTTTCTGGAGACGAATGTCGATTGGGCCCTCTCGCGCGAACGCTACTGGGGCACGCCGCTGCCGATCTGGGTATGCGAGGAGACCGGCAGAATGGAGGCCGTGCCGTCGTATGCGGCGCTGCTGGCCAAGCCGGGCGTCGCCGGCACCGACGTGTTCGAGCGGGCGAAGGCGGCCAATCCGCAGCTCTCCGACGATCTGAAGGTGCACAAGCCCTACATCGACGCCGTCACCTATGCATCGCCCTTCGCCCCAGGCGCCCGCATGCAACGCGTAACCGAGGTGATCGACTGCTGGTTTGACTCAGGCGCGATGCCGTTTGCCCAGTGGGGCTGGCCGCACGCAGGCGACGCTGAATTCAAGGCCCAGTTTCCGGCCGACTTCATCTCCGAGGCGATCGACCAGACCCGCGGCTGGTTCTACAGCCAGCTCGCGATCAGCACGCTCCTGTTTGGCCAGCCCGGGGAGGGCGCCACACCCTATCCGCATCCCTTCAAAACCTGCATCGTCCTCGGCCACATGCTCGGCGAAGACGGGCAGAAGATGTCGAAGAGCAAACGCAACTACAAAGAGCCGGCGGTCATCTTCGACACCTACGGCGCCGACGCCCTCCGCTGGTTTTTCCTCGCCGGCCAGCCGCCGTGGAACAGCATCCGCTACAGCGAGCGGGCGATCCGGGAAAGTGTGCCGGAATTTCTGCTGCGGCTCTGGAACGTCTATTCGTTCTTCACGATCTATGCCCGGATCGACGGCTTCGACCCAGCGGCGCAGCTCGCCGCGCCGGGCAGCCTCACCCATGCCGACCTCGCCCATGCCGACCTCACACAGCCCCGTGGCTGGCGGCCCGCAGCGGCCCGCGGTGAGCTCGATCGCTGGATGCTCTCGGAGCTTCACGCCACCGCCGCCGCCATGGTCACGCGGATGGATGCCTTCGACCATTTCGCGGCGGCCCAGCGGCTCTCGGCCCTCGTCGATGCGATGAGCAATTGGTATGTGCGGCGCAGCCGCGACCGCTTCTGGGCCCCAGGCCGGGCCGATGGCGGCCCCGAGACGAATGCCGAAAAGCTCGACGCCTACTGGACGCTCTACGAGACGCTCCTCACGATCACGAAGCTCGCGGCCCCCTTCGTGCCGTTCGTCACCGAGGCGATCTGGCAAAACCTCGCCGTCGCCACCTTCGGCGACCTCGTGCCGGAAAGCGTGCATCTCACGGACTATCCCGCCGGGGATGCGGCGCTCGTCGACGCCGACCTCGTGCGCCGGATGGGCCTCGTGCGCGACGTCTCGTCGCTCGGCCGGGCGGCCCGCGCGGCGGAGCAGCTCAAGGTGCGGCAGCCGCTCGCGAAGGTCGAGGTGATCCTCGCCGACACCTCGCCCGCCGACGAGCAATGGCTCGCAGCCCACGCCGAGCTTGTCTGCGAGGAGCTGAATGTGAAGCACTTCGAGGTCTGCCGCGAGCCCGATCGCTACATCACGCGCAGCGTGCTGCCCGATCTCAAGAAGCTCGGGCCAAAGCTGGGCAAAAATCTTCCCCAGGCCCGCGCGGCTTTGGCGCAGGTGGATGCGGCGGCGCTCTTGGCAACGCTCACGCGCGAGGGGCGGGCGAAGCTGCCGCTCGCAGGCGGCGGCGAGGCCGTCATCGACCGCGACGACGTCTTGATCCGCACCACGGCGAAGGAGGGCTGGGCGGCGGCCGAGGGCCCGCGCGCCGTGGTGGTGATCGCCAAGGAGCTCACGCCGGAGCTCGTGGCCGAAGGGCTCGTGCGGGAGGTCGTGCATGCCGTGCAGTCGCAGCGCAAGACACTCGACCTCGACTTCACCGACCGGATCTTCCTCGGCTTCGAAACCTCCTCGGCCGAACTGCGTGCGGCGCTCGCCGGTCATCTCGAAACCGTGGCCAGCGAGACGCTGGCCAATTCGACGACCTTCGGCCCACTCGCCGGCGCAGCCTCCGAAACCCTCGACATCGACGGCCACCCCCTCACCATTCATCTCGCCCGCTCGTAGCGACGGGCCTCCAGGCCTGTCGAAAAAACCCATGCCGCTCCGCCTCGCCATCCTGCTCTCGGGCTCGGGCCGCACGCTCGAAAACCTGCTCGCCGAAATCGCCGCCGGTCGGCTCGACGCGACCATCGAGATCGTCGTCGCCAGCCG
>JAIXPT010000232.1 GCA_027486095.1 Planctomycetaceae bacterium
CTGCCGAAGGTTGTTCGTGCAGTGCGTGCGGCGGCCGGACTCCCGCGCCTGTTGAACGGCAGGCAACAAAAGCCCAGCCAACACGGCAAGGATGGCGACCACGACGAGCAACTCGACGACCGTGAAGGCCCGCTTGGCCCGCCGCATCAGCCGCCTCGGCTTCGTCGATATCGGCACCATGAGGCAAGTGCGATACCCACGAGGGAGAGAGTGGCGGTCGCCGGCTCCGGCACGGCCACGACCCCGCCGATCTGGCCGAGCCCGGTGGAATACGTGCTCACGAGCGCGCCATCGGGACCGAATCGATAGATGTTGCCGCTGCCGCTGGGGCTGCCCACGAGCAGGCCGCCGTTGGAAAGCAAGGCCAGTGAACCGACCTCGAAAAAGCCTCCCGCACTGGCGAACCCTGTGGTCGCATCCGTGCCGAGGTTCGTCTGGAGGATCGTGCCAGCCATGATGCTCGCCGTGTAGAGCGTGGAGCCGTTGATCGCCAGGCCGGTCGGGCCGGAGAGCCCGCTCGATCCGCTCGCGATGACCTCGCCGACGAAGGCGCCGGTGGCGTCAAATCGTTTCACCGGGCCGCTGGCAAGGCCTGAAATGAAATTGTACGTCTGGTCGCTCACATACAGCGAGCCGTCGGCGGCGAGTGCGAGGCCGGGACTGCTCTGCAAATTGCCACCCGTCGTGTAGTCGCTCGGTGCCGCCACTCCCCCAGTTACGTTGGTCAGCCGCACGATCGCCCCGGTATTTCCGAAGAAGGGATTTCGCCCGACGAGGAGGTCGCTCCCCTTGAATGCGAGGCTGCCCGGAAACACATCGAATGCCGCGAACGTGTACACAGGAGAGAGCGTGTTCGTCGTCAAGTTGAACCTCGAGATCCGCGGGGCGTATGCCCCGCCATTTCCCGCCTCACCGATGTAGAGGTTGCCGTCCGGGCCGATCGCCAGCGCGCCGGGTTGTACGGTTGACCCAGACCCGGAGAGCACCGTCGCGGTGCCAGCGGGATTTGACGTGTCGTAGCGGACGAGCGCACCGGTCGTGAAGCTCGTGAAGTAGGCAATATCGGCCTTCGCGGGCACGCACACCGCGAGCATCAGCGAAAGAACCCCTGCAACGCCGCCCAGCCGGTTGCTCCTAGCCCGACGCATGGTGTGCTCCAGAAAGTGTGCCCGAAAGTCACCTATCGTCGCCAACGGCTGCGGCCGATGCAAGCACGCGGCCGTCAAAGGGGGGCCGCCTGAAAAATTGCCCGACTAGGATTCGAACCTAGACAAAGGGAACCAAAATCCCTTGTGCTACCGTTACACCATCGGGCAGTTTCAGGCGGCCGCCAGCGGGAGAAAGTCGGTCCGATCCACGTCTGTTTGGCCAAGAGTCTGCAGAAGCGAGAACAGCCGATCCGGATCAAAGCGTGACGGGTCGGTGATCTCCACGCCCAGTGGCCGGCCATCCGCTGATCGGTCGATGAACAGGATGTCGTCGACGCGTTCTGTCGTGGCCGCACGGTCACCTGGCTGCCGCGGCAACTGCATGTATGCCGCGATCGCGCGCCCATGCCGGTACGTGACTGTCAGAAACGACTTTTTCATCGTGCCTCGACCTTGTATGCGGTGATAACGACGATCACAAGATCGCGCTCATCCGGTTCGACAACGATTTCCCAGCGGGTATCAATGTGTAGCGTACCAAGAATCCACCTACCGGAACTCGACCCGGGCCGGATAACGTCTGCGGCCTCGATCATGAGCCGAAGATCGACTTCCGTGAAACCCCGGTCGATCATCCGGTCGAGAATGTGCGGGCTCAACTCCAAGTCGAATTCCCACCAGTCTGGCGGATTTCTCAGCGGCATGATGCACCATTGTTTCGATCTGTGCCGGCATCGTCAGGAGCCATAAGAAGTGGCTTGTCAATCACCTGGTCACGTGCCGCAGAACGTACGGTAGGGGCCGCACCCCGCCGGCGGGCCGCTGCGATAGGGCTCGTTGTCGGGGGTTGCTTCGTACGGCGCTCGGAGGGCGGCGAGAAGCCGCTCGAAGGGGCCGAGATCGCCCGCCTCCGCGGCGGTGAGTGCCTCTTCGACGTGGTGGTTCCGCGGGATCACGACGGGATTCGCGCGGCGCATTCGCGCTGCGGCGTCGGTGGCCGAGCCTGGCTCGCGGGCCAGCCGGGCCTGCCAGGCCGCGCTCCACGGGGCGGAGTGATTTGGGAGGCTCGCGAAGGTCGCGGTGAAATCGGCGCGGGTGTCGTGCATCCACTGCAGCACCGCGGCGAAGAGCGCGGCATCGCCCGGCTCCGCGGTTGAAAGGCCAAGTTTCGCGCGGGCGCCAGTGAGGTAGTGGCGGCCGAATCGCTCGGGAAACGTGGCGATCACGGCCTTCGCCCGCTCGAGGGCCGCCGTCTCGCCGCCGGGCATGACCGCGAGCAGGCTCTCGGCGAGGCGGGCGAGATTCCAGTGGGCGATGGCCGGCTGGCTCGAATACGCATAGCGGCCGTTGCGGTCGATCGAGCTGAACGTCGTCGCCGGATCGAAGATGTCGAGAAAGGCGCAGGGGCCGTAGTCGATCGTCTCGCCCGACACGGCCATGTTGTCGGTGTTCATCACGCCGTGCACGAAGCCCATGAGCATCCACTTGGCGATGAGCGCGGCCTGCCGCTCGAGCACCGCGGCGAGGAACGCCGCCGCCTTGTCGCCGGGCTCGGTGATCTCGGGATCGTGGCGGGCGATCGCGTGGTCGAGGAGCGCCGCGAGCAGCGGGCCATCGCCGACGGCCGCGGCATATTCAAACGTGCCCACGCGAATGTGGCTCGCAGCCACGCGGGTGAGCACGGCCCCCGGCAGCGGCCGCTCGCGGAGCACGGAGTCGCCCGAGGCGACCACGGCGAGGCTGCGGGAGGTGGGAATGCCGAGCGCGTGCATCCCTTCGCTTACGAGATATTCGCGCAGCATCGGCCCGAGCGCCGCTCGGCCGTCGCCATTGCGCGAGTAGGGGGTGCGGCCCGAGCCCTTGAGCTGGATGTCGAATCGCCGGCCGTCGGGCGTGATTTGCTCGCCGAGGAGGATCGCCCGGCCGTCGCCGAGATTGGTGAAGTGGCCGAATTGATGGCCTGCATAGGCCTGGGCGAGCGGCTCGGCGCCCGGGGGCATCTCGTTGCCGGCGAAGATGGCGGCGCCGGTGTCGCGGAGCACGGTGGCGTCGAGGCCGAGTTCGCGGGCGAGTGGGTCGTTGAACGCGACGAGCCGCGGGGCGCTCACGGGCACGGGCGCCGTGCGGGTGAAGAGGGCCGCGGGCAGGCGGGCGTAGGAGTTGTCGAAGTGCCAGCCGGCGGAGGCGAGAGAGGACATGCAGCGGAGAATAGCAGACACGTAGCGACAGGCCTCCAGGCCTGTCGGATGGACAGACCTGGAGGTCCGTCCCTACATCCTGCATGGACAGACCTGGAGGTCCGTCCCTACGGCGGGACTTACGGGACGATCTTCGCGAGCTTGCTCGTGACGGCGAAGGAGAGTTGCTCGAGCTCGATCGCGAGATCCACCGACACGCTCTGCACGTGCGGAGGCAGCGTGAGCGTGACGGGGGCGAAGTTCACGATGCCCTCGATGCCCGCGGCCACGAGCCGGTCGGCGGCCTCCTGGGCCCGCTGGGCGGGCACCACGAGCATGCCCAGCCGGATGCCCTTTTCCTTGACGACGGCCGGCAGTTCATCGATGTGCTGCACGCGCACGCCCTGGATCGTCTGGCCCACTTTCGCCGGATCGGCGTCGAAGGCCGCCTCGATCGCGAAGTTTTGCCGGCCGAAGCCGCGGTAGCCGAGGAGCGCCTGGCCGAGATTGCCCACGCCCACCATCACCACCGGCCACGCGTGATTGGTGCCCAGGATGTCGCGCATCGCGTGGATCAGTTCGTCGCACCGATACCCCACGCCGGGGTAGCCAAACTGCCCGAAAAACCCGAGGTCTTTCCGCACCTGCGCGTCGCTGAAGCCGAGCAGCGTGCCCAGCTGGCTCGACGAAATCGTCTGCTGGCCGGCCGCCTCGAGCCGCTGCAGCTCGCGCAGATAGAGGCTGATCCGGCTGACGACGACCTTGGGCACCGTCGCGTCGGAGGGGATCTCCCCGGGCTGCTGTGGTCGGAAGTCGGTCATAGGTCGCCCCGCAAGAGCCAGAAGACTCTACCCGCCTGACCCCCCCAATCGCAACGAACCCCGGCTCCGAGTCCGGCTTGGAGCGGTTGTAACGCCACTGGGGCTCTGGAAAAGACGCGCCGATTGCGGGGAGTGATCAACCTGCGGGGAGTTTATGGCCGATCTTTTCAGAGTGCGGAAGTGGGTCGCCACTTTCGCGCTCCCAGCGTTTCGTTCCCAGTTTTTCCACCGTTTTGAGGAGCCGTCCTCGAGAGAGGCAGCAGACATGAGAAGGTCGTTGTTCATGTGCCTGCTGGCGGTTTGCTGTATCGCGTCGTCGGTGAAAGTCGCCGACGCCGCCTACTGCGGAATCGCCAGTTACAAGCACGGGGCCGCGAAACTGACCACGGTCGGTTTCGCACATGCCCGGGCGAAGTGTTCGAGTTGTGAGACGTCGGCCGGCGAACCAAGCTGCGCCGCCAAACCGTCGTGCGCGGGCACGCGGATGGTGAAAGACGTCGTGTACGAGCAGAAGCAGTACACCTGCTACAAGACGGTCTGCGAGAAGATCGTCGAACAGAAGCAGATCGACTGCGTCCGCTACGAGACGGAGAAGTCGTTCAAGAGCGTCGAATACACCGTCTGCAAGCCGGTGTGGGAGACCCGCTCGCGAACCGTCAACTACACCGTGTGCAAGCCGGTGTGGGAGACGTTCACGAAGGAGATCCCGTATACGGTGTGCAAGCCCGTGTACGAGACCCGCGAGGAGACCTACACGGTCTGCAAGCCGGTGTACGAGACGCGCACCCGTGAGATCCGCACGACCGTCTGCAAGCCGGTCTACGAGACCTGCACGAAGGAGATCCCGTATACGGTGTGCAAGCCCGTGTACGAGACCCGCGAGCAGTGCTACACGGTGATGAAGCCGGTGTACGAGACGATGACGAAGGAGATCCCGTATACGGTGTGCAAGCCCGTGTACGAGACGCGTCAGCAGTGCTACACCGTGTGCAAGCCCGTGTACGAGACGCGGACCCGCGAGATCCCCTACACCGTGTGCAAGCCGGTGTATGAGACCCGCGAGCAGACCTACACCGTGTGCAAGCCGGTGTACGAGACGATGACGAAGGAGATCCCGTATACGGTGTGCAAGCCCGTCTACGAGACCCGCGAGCAGTGCTACACCGTCTGCAAGCCGGTGTACGAGACGCGGACTCGCGAGATCCCCTATACGGTGTGCAAGCCCGTGTATGAGACCCGCGAGCAGTGCTACACCGTGTGCAAGCCGGTGTACGAGACGATGACGAAGGAGATCCCGTACACGGTGTGCAAGCCCGTCTACGAGGAGCGGCAGGAGACCTACACGGTCTGCAAGCCCGTCAAGGAGGTGTGCACGAAGGAAATCCCCTACACCGTGTGCAAGCCGGTGTGGGAGGCCCGCGAGCGCGACATCTGCAAGACGGTCTGCAAGCCGGTGCACTACACGAAGACCGTCAAGGTCTGCGGTGGCCACTGGGAGACGGAGACCTGCGAGATCCCCGGCCCGGTGATCACCAAGTGCATCCGCGAGCCCGGCTGCTGGGAGTGCGACTGCTCCGGCCGTCGCCGCTATGTGCCCGGCAAGGTCTGCCGTGTCGAGGAGCAGTGCCCGCCGCGCACCATCACCAAGAAGAAGTGGGTGCCGACGGTCTGCGAGAAGGAGATCCAGTGTGTCCGCTACGAGCGCGAGACGATCGTCGAGAAGCAGGCCTACAAGGTCTGCAAGATGGTCGCCGAGCAGCGGGTGAAGACCTGCTCGTATACGGTCTGCCGGATGGTGCCCGAGCAGCGGGTCCGCTGCTACAAGGTCTGCAAGATGGTGCCCGAGCATCGCGTCCGCACCTGCTCGTATCAGGTGTGCCGCATGGTGCCCGAGCAGCGGGTGCGGACGTATCAGGTGTGCCGCATGGTGCCGGAGCAGCGTGTCCGCACCTGCTCCTACCAGGTGTGCCGCATGGTGCCTGAGCAGCGGGTGAAGACGTATCAGGTGTGCCGCATGGTGCCGGAGCAGCGTGTCCGCACCTGCTCCTACCAGGTGTGCCGCATGGTGCCCGAGCAGCGGGTGAAGACGTATCAGGTGTGCCGCATGGTTCCCGAGCAGCGTGTTCGCACGTGCTCCTACCAGGTGTGCCGCATGGTGCCCGAAGTGCAGGTTCGCCACTGCACGTACCAGGTGTGCAAGATGGTTCCGGAACAACGCGTCCGGACCTACAAGGTCTGCAAGATGGTGCCCGAGCAGCGTGTCCGCACCTGCTCGTACAAGGTCTGCAAGATGGTGCAGGAACAGTGCTCCCGCGAGGAGTGCTACAAGGTCTGCACCATGGTGAAGGAGACCCGCAC
>JAIXPT010000349.1 GCA_027486095.1 Planctomycetaceae bacterium
CTGTCGGTGCCGACGATCTCGACCGCCTGTTCCGCGCTCGTCTTGAACCCGATGGCGGCGACATCCACCGTGTCGCTCACGAGCCGCACCATGTCGATCTCGGCTGCTGAAAACACCGCTCCGGCGGCGGCTCCGGCACGGTGTCCGGTGATGCGCAGCCGCAGCCGCCGCCCCGGCATGGCGGCCGCCGTGAGGCCGATGCGCAATACGTCGCCGCGCGCGTCGCGCACGACCTTCCAATCGAGGGCCTCGGCCGCTCGTGCCCCCGGCAGCGGGATCGGCTCGCCCACCAGGGGCGACTGCGCCCAGCCGACGGCGTCCACGGTGTCGATGAACCAGCCGGGGGCGATGAGCCCCGTGAGGTCGAACGCCTCGCCGCGGCGCACGTCGATATCGCACGTGGCGACGCCCCCCACGACCCCGGGTGCGAAATCGACCACCGTCACGCGGCGCACGTCGATCCGTGCGGTCCGCGGCACCACGGCGGCCCGCACATTCGCGCCGGGCCCCTGGTGTTCGAGATAGACACGCGCCGGCAAGACCTGCCCCCCGCCGCTGCCCTGGCCTTCAGTGGCCGGGGGCAGCGGCCACGCCGCCGCCGCCTCGGCGGTGATGGCGAGGCATTGTTCGACCTCGAGCGCCGCCAAGGTCCAGTCGGGATCGACCTCGACCACCGACCCGCCCCCGGCCCACGAGGCCACGGGCGGGCGGAGGGTGGGCAGCGGCCGGGCCACGCCGTCGGGCAGCGGCCCGACCGCGCGGATGGCGAGGGGTGTGCGCGTGCCCAGCGCCTCGGGCGGCACGAGGCACGTGATCGAGCGTTTGTCGTCGGCTTCGAACCACGCGACGGCCCGCCGATCGCCCCCCGCTAGCGCGACGTCGGCCACCATCAGCCCGGGGTCTTTTTCGAATGCCACCCGCTCGCCGGTCCAGACCGAGGCAGGCCGCGCCGCCAGATCGACCGCCACCGCACGTCCCGAGATCGCGATCCGGCTCCAGATCGAGACGGCAGGCTCGGGCTCGGGCTCGGGCTCGTCGATCACGTACAACTCGACCCGCTGGCGCACGCCCGCATCGATCAGCCACACGGCCCCGGCGCGGGTCGGGGCAAGCTCATGCCCCACGAGCAGCGGGCGTCGCCCGGGCGGCAATTGCAACCGGATCGACGACCGCACGGCGGGCAGAAGCGGCAGCGTGTAGAGAGGGCCGTCGCTCGTCGGCCGCGGCCCTCCGCTCGACCACTCCGCCACGTATTCGCCCGCGCCGCTCGTCGCCACCGCCGACGTGCCGTCGCCTAGTCCGAAGATGGCCATCGCCCCGACGCCGGCCGCGGTCGTGGCCGTGCATGCCGTGACGTCGAGCCCGCCCAGCGGCATCACGCCGGGCACGCTGGCACCGGCGCCAGGCCCGACATCGAAGGCAACGCGCCCCTCGAGCGTGCCTTCGGCGCCGATCCGCGCCTCGTAGCGGGCCGCGTCGGCCCGCGCACCATCCGGCCGCAAGGCTTCGCCTGGCGCAGCGGTGAGCCGCGCGACGGCCGCCTCGAACGCCTCGCGCGGCATTGGCACATGGCGCGTGTCTCCCAGCGGCACGTCGGCCAGCCCGTCGCGCGGCACGTGCACGCGCATGAACCGCATCTGGACATCGGCCTGCGCAGCGGCTTGGGCAGCGGGCTCGGCGGCCCACGTGGCGGCGTTCGCGATCAGCCCGCCGAGCAGGCAGAGGAGCCCCCGGCTCGCATGTCGCAGGCTCGGCCTCATGCCCCGGAGCCTCCCGCCTTCGTGACGGTCGTGGGTGAATGCACAGCCGACGGCGAGATCACGATCGACGGCGCCGGCATATAACGCGTGGACGACTCGCCAGGCAGCGTGGGCCCCGGCGGGGTCGGCCGCCCGGCGGGGCGATCGACGAACAGCCGCAGGGCCACGGCCAACAGCGACAACGCGATGCCGGGAATCGCCGCCAAGACCACCAGCGGCGCGAGGTCGGGCGCGAGCGCCGCCGCCATGGCCAGGCAGGCCCCGATCGAGAGCACGATCGGCACGCGCCTCAGCGCGGCGCGATACACGAGCGCGAGCCCCGCTGCCAGCGTGAGCCCCGACACCACGAGTACGAGGATCCACGTCGGCACGAGCCACACGGCGGCCGTTCCAGGATCGCCGACGCCCGCGTACACCACGCGGCGCTCCGCCACCGGCACGTCGCCGGCGGCGGGGCGCCGCTGGGCCGCCGATGCGATCCAATCGGCGAGGGCCGCCCGTGTCACGAGGGGCGCGTAGTCGGGCCCGAGGTCGCCCCACTGCCAGCGCTGCTGGGGCGTCCATCCCGTCGGCGGCACGATCACGTGCTCATCGGCCGCAAGATACAGCTCCCAGCAGAAGCGGCGCACGACGGTGCCGGCCGGAAACCGCGGTGCCACGAGGACGACGCGTTCCGGGGCGGCCATGAAGCCGCCCGACCGGCCGCGCGGACCGGTCGATTCCACCTCCAGCACGCAGCGCCGGCGGCCCGTGTCGGCGGCTGGCGCGGGCAACGACACGCGGATCGCGCCCTCTGAATCCTCGGCGGCCGCGACCAGCACGCCATCGACGCGCACGCGCGGGTCTGCCCGCGCCCCCGCCGCCTCGGCCTCCGCCGGCCGTGCGAGCCACACGCGAATGGCGGGCGCCGTGCTCGAGATCGCGAACGTGCGCACATCGTCGCGGCGATCGGGCAGGAGCCGCGTCTCGTACCACGCCGCTTCGATCACCGTGTCGCCGGCTCCCGACTCGGGCCGCGTGGCGAGCGCGAGGGGAACGGCGGCCTGCACGCCGGTGGCGATCCAGCTGCGAGTCGGGCCGGCGGCCTGGGCCGCGACGTCGCGCGTCCACGCATCGCCGCGCACCTCCACCGTAAATTGATCGCCGGCGGCCAGGGCGAAACTCTGCCGCACGATCCGCGCCTCGAGGGGCAGCACGAGCGGCAGGCTCTCCGCCACCGTCGATTCCTTCGGCACGTCGGGCGTCGGCACCGTGAAGCTCACCGCCACGTCACCGGCACCGAGCAGGGGCGTGGCCAGCATCACGCGGATCGTGGCCAGCCCGTCGGGCAGGTCGGCCGACGACGATACCTCGAAAGGATTGAGCAGTTCGTTCTCCTGCCGGATCTCGAGCGAGCCACCCTCGATGACGGACCGCGCCACCGTCAGGTCGAGAAACTCGAGCGGCACGTTGGCCACGTCGAAACGAATCATCTCGTCTACCCGTGTCTGCGGCACCGCCACCGCGGCCTGGGCGACCACCACCGCGTCGGCCCGCCGCGGAAGAAACCGCCGCCGCGCGGCAAACGCCCCTTCGGTGCCGTCGAGCCGATAGGCGATCCGGGCCGATTCGCCACGGCGCGGCGGCGAGGCCACCTGGCGGACGAGCCCGCTGATCGCGGCCGGATCGGGGAGCACTTCGATGTCGCTGTCCGACGTGATCGTCACCTGGGCCGGTCCCACGAGGTCTGCCCGCGGTACCGGCAGTTTCCAGGCGACCGTCGTGTCGGTGCGAGCGATCGGCAGACTGCACCGCACATCGACCGTCGTTTCACCCGACAAGGGCTGCACGAACGGAATCACGATGCTGCCACCGCTGCTGGCGACGGCCGCCGTATCGACGATGCCCGGCGGTCCGACATCATCGACGTTCCAGCCTGCGAGGCTGAGCGACATCCGCGACACCGGCGCGCCGCGCACGATCACCCGCAGTGTGGCGACGAGTCCGACGCGTGTGCCGCTGATGTCGTAGCGATAGACGGGCTCGACGACCACGCGGCTGCCGCGGGGGCGCACGCGCAAGGGCAGTCGCGCCGGCTGCGAGTCGTAGGCAAACGCCGCGACGAAGCCGGGCCGACGGGCGGCCACCGGAGGATCCACGCGGCGGTTGACCTCCTGGTCGTCCCAATCGACCTGCCAATCGCCCTCCACGACAAGGCTCACGCGGCCCTGCTGCCGCCAGCCCGGCACGCCGGCCACGGCGAAGCCCATCGGCTCGAAGGTGGCCGCGCCCGTCGCATCGACGGGCCGCTCGCACTTCACTTCCACGACGGCGCGGCCCGCCGAATCGGGCTGGATGCGCAGCACCGCCTCCGGCTGTTCGGCGTCGCCCGTCACCCGCACGAGAGACGCCGGATCGGCCACCGTCTCCAGCCGCGTCCGCGGCGGCAGCGCGATCCGAATCTCCCGCATCTCCTCCGGCAGCCCCTCGAGCCGCACGGTGGCCGTGGTGCTGGCGATCGTTCCGTCGATCCGCACAACACTCTCGGCGACGGCAAGCGGGGGTGCGTCGCTGGGCCGGTCACCCTCGCGTTGATCGACGATCGAAATCTCGACCCGGCCCGACACGCCGCTGCACTCGACGACGCTGCCGCCGTCCTCGGCGGGCACGATCCGCGGCACGAGGCCCGCCGGCCGCACATCGACCCGGGGCGTCCGGCGTGGTGTGCGCAGGCGGATGATCGATGCCGTCGCACGCGGCAGATCGAGCCGCAATGAATCGGCGGCCGGGCTGCGGCTCGCCGCCACTTCGCCGAAGAGCTTCACCACGTGCTCCGAATCGGCCGCCGCGTCGAGCCACATGTCGTAGCCGCCCGCTTTGGCGGCGGCATCGAGGACGAACCTTCCATCGCCCTCGTGTTCGGGGGCCGCGGTCACGACGAAGCCATCGAGCCCGATGGGCAGCCGGGCCCACCCGCCGCGAATCTGCCGCACGCGCAGCGTGACCACGAGCGGGCACGCGCTCCGGGTGCTGGCCGTGAGATCGCCATCCACGTCGATCCGCTCGAGCACCGCCGCCGGCGGCTGCGGCACGCCGGGCAGGCCGTCTTTGAGCCGCAACAGATCGACGAAATCGCGGTAGCCGAACCCGGGCACCGGCACGAGCCGGCCGCCGTCGTCGCGCAGATAGAAGAGCTCGGGCTCGACCGCCTTCACGGCCGCCGCGGGCTCATCGCCGCGCGCGAGTCCACCCGCGAGCACCGCGACGGCGATCACGAGGGCGGCGACGAGAAGCGGGCGTGAAACGTGGTGCATCGCGCGATCCATCCCTTCGACCTTAGTTCGTAACCTCCCGTCACGCACGCGATTTCGTCATCCGGGCCGCCGCTTCTGCCGGCACGACCCGCACAATCGCGCCCTCAGGCTGTGTGAGAGGGGAGCAGGCCGCGGAGCGATTCGAGCAGGGCCGGCGTGGCGGCGGCGATGAACACGGGCCGCTCGAGCGCGACCGGGCCGGGTGGCCCGCCCGCAAACGGCCCCACCGCGCCGCCGGCCTCCGCGACCAACAGCAGCCCCGCGGCCACGTCCCAGCTCGCGATTTTACGCACCCAAAACGCATCGAGCCGGCCGCAGGCGAGATAGGCGAGGTTGATCGCGGTCGAGCCGGTGCGCCGCACGGAGTGCACGTGCGGCACCACGGCGAGAAAATCGGCGACGGCGCCCGAGTCGATCGTGACATGCGGTGGGAAGCTGAGGGCCACGAGCGCGTCGAGGGGGGCTGCCGTCTCCCGGACGCGAATCGGGCGGTCGTTCAGCCAGGCACCCGCCCCGGCCCGCGCCGTGAAGCATTCGTCGCGTTCCGGATCGTAGATCGCGCCCACGAGCAGCTCGTCGCCGCGGGCCAACGCCACCGACACGCAGTAGGCGGGAAATCCGTGCACGTAGTTCGTCGTGCCGTCGAGCGGATCGACGATCCAGCGCAGCCCGCCCGCCGACTCTTCCACCGCCCGGGTGTCGGGCAGGCTCTCCTCGCCGACGAAGCCATGCGCGGGAAAGGCGTCGAGCACGATCCGCCGGATCTCCCGCTGGGCTGCGAAATCGGCCTCGGTGACATAGTCGCGCTGGCCCTTTTTCGCCGCCGTGAACCGGCCCCGCCACTCGGCGAGCACCCGGCCACCGGCCCGCGCCGCCGCCGCGCACACCTCCAGATGATCCGGCATCGCTCGGCCTCGCCGCACGGCCACCGCTACAATCCGCGGCGGCTAGTCCTCGGTTCATGCCCGACGTGAACCGCTCGTCACCAACGTCGCCGGATGATAGCAGCATGACCATCTCCTCGCCCGCGGCCGCCTGGTCGCTCGCCCGCGAGCGGGCCTCGTGTCCGACCGGAGGCCTTGTCTCGGCGATCGACCTCGCCCACCCGCAGGGTGGGCTCGAGGTCGTGCGGCCCGGGGGCACCGCGCCCGATCGAGTGCTCGGCGTCGAACTCGACCCCGACTCCAACTTCACCGACGCGTGGTGCCGCGGTGGCGATCTGACGGCCGTCTATGAGAGTCGCGACGGCGGTCGGCTGCGAACGACGGTGATGTGGCGGGCCGAGCCTGCATGGCTCGATGCCCCGGCAGGCGTGTGGTGCCGCGAGGCGGTCGTGTCGGCGCAGACGGCGCTCCTGGAAGACGTGCCACGGATCAACATCAACGCCGACCTCACGGGCGGCGTCATCGAGCCACTCACCTTCGAAGCCGGCCGCCTGCATGACGCGCCGGCGTCGGATCTGGAAGCCCACGGCTATCTCATGAGCGGTGCAGACAACCACGCGGTTCTGTTCCTCGTCCACCCGCTCGACGCCCGCGGCGTGACCGCTCGCACGGCAGGCACCCGCGTGCACATCACGGCGCGGCTGTTCCCGGCAGCAGTCGAAAAAGGCGTGCTCTTGCGCAGCCGCGTGATCGCCGCCATCGGCCCCGCGCACGACGCCACGGCTCCGGGCTCATGGGCCGCGACGCTCGCCACCGCCTTCGCCGCCTCGCCCCCGATGATCACGACGTGAAAGAGTAGGCGAGGGGTTACCCCTGCCGTTGAGACGGCGTAGCTGACCAGCGCAGGCAGGATGCCGAAGCGCAGGCAGGTCCGAGTGAGCCGAAGCCCAGGAGGGCGGAGGCGAACGTCCGGCGAGACGGTACGGGGTAACCCCGAGCCGGCTTGTGGGACTTACGCGTTTTTGACCTTGGAGTGATCCGGGGGCGGGCGTTACATTGCCCCCATCTTTCCTGTATTCCCGTGCCACGGATCGGCTCGGGGTGATCGTCACCGTGCGGCGACGGCCGCGCGGCGGCGTCCCCGTCCGGGGCACAGCAAGGAGGCACGTGCCGTGGCAGACCTCGTGTTCGC
>JAIXPT010000079.1 GCA_027486095.1 Planctomycetaceae bacterium
CACGCGGCCAGCTTGTTCCGATCCACTTCCCGTGCCATGCCATGCCTCCGTTGCCGATGGAAAAGATCCACCGGCCGAGGCTATCAGGGGCTACAAGGGTGGCGGTGGTGTGCGCACACTTCGAGCCGATTGAGATCGAGCCCAGGGAGGCGGGTGAGGTCCTGATTGTCGGGGAGTTGAGCTCGGCCATCAGCATCGGGCCGGAATCCCCAAGCCCCCGCCTACCTCCGGATTTGTTTGGACCGAGAAGACGCTCGATGTAGGCGACCTGCCACCAATTGGATAAAAAACGGCCTAGGATGAGGTCTTGCGGACAGCTTGCAGTACGTGTACACACGTTCTGCCCGCACCCTGACCGAGGAAACTAAGTGCATTCCGACTCCCCCTCACTCATTTCACTCTTTACCGGTGCCGGCGGTCTAGACATCGGCCTTGAGCAAGCCGGCTTTCATACGGTGGCGGCCGTGGAGTGCGACCGCGACTGTGCTGAAACGTTGCAGGAAAACCAACGACTCAAGCATCCGCTCAAGAGCAATCGGCATATCCTCGGCAAAGCAAAGCTTGTTTCGCGAGGGGTTGAAACCGTCTCTCGTGACGACTTGGTGCCTTCAGGGGCGAGCCGAGGGTGGACTCCAGATTTGCTCGCAGGGGGGCCGCCGTGTCAACCGTTTTCAAGTTCCGGAAAAATGCTTTCGGTGCACGATCCTAGGGGCCGGCTCTTTGAACACTTCGTCCGTCTTGCGGGTGAACTTAAGCCACGGACGATTCTCTTCGAAAACGTTCGAGGGCTCGTGACCGCCCGCGGACCTCGCGGTGAGCCTGGAGAGGTCGTGCTAATGATCAAGGAAGCATTTGAAAACCTGGGATATGCCACGTCATTTCAATTACTCAATGCGGCGGATTACGGATGCGCTCAACGACGTGTTCGGCTATTCATGCTTGCAAGCCGAGTCGGAAATCCTCCAGAGTTCCCTGAAAAGACGCATGAGGCTCAAAGCGAGCAAAGCCTTTTTGGGTCTAGGCTGCCATGGCTAACGCTTGGCCAGTTTTTGGATGAACAGCCTCCTGTGGCTGAAGAAGAAGTGATAAGACCGACCAGTGCACTCGCCGAGCAGTTATCGCATATCCCCGAGGGTAAAGGCCTGAAAAGTGCGGGTGCGCGCGAAGCGACACGGCCAGGCGGCCATTGGGGATACCGGCAAGGCACATTTATCGCGGATCGTAATCTCCCCGCGCGTACGGTTACTGCATCAGCGTCGCAAGATTGGATTCGGCTGTCCGACGGATCCCTCAGGCGACTCGCGTTGAGAGAATGTGCAAGTCTTCAGGGGTTTCCATACGAATGGGCTTTTAAAGGATCGCTTGCAAGCCGGTTCAGGCAGGTTGGCAATGCTGTGCCGGTTGTTTTTGGCCGCGTACTGGGTGCCTCCTTGATCGACGTGGTATCTCGCAATGGCCGAATCCAAGGCCGATCTGTCCCGTTGCCGCGCGAGTTCGAGCAAGCAATCGCTTATACCGTTAAAGAGAACAAGCGCAACGGCGCAAGCCGAAGACGGGTGCTAGAACTTCAGCGGAAGGGCCACGCCGATGCAAGCGATCTCAAAGGGCTCGGGATGGCTGGCGGCGGCTAAAAGCGATTGCGTAAGCCTGATACAGCCTTATTGCGCGCGTCGAATATTCTTACTAGCATATTTCACTGCACGCTGAGCTCTGTCTGAATTACCTCATTCGCCACATCAACAGCTATTGCCGGCTGAAAATTAATATAAGGCACAACAGCGCCGTCCTTCAGAACTCGGACTTCGGCGGTGGACTGGTCCGGAAACACGACCTTGCCGCACCGGTGTCGATAATCGTCCAGCAGAAATCTGTGATACGTTTTTTCTCCCGTTTGTTCATCAAGAAGGTAGTCACCCGGGCGGTAGAGTTGTCCACGGTCGATCGCTTTCTGCATGCGGCGGAAACTCATGCAGTAAAGTTCATCGAATAGTACTTGAATAAACACCACGGGCAGCGCATATCTCTCACACCAATTTGCGATTTCAGATACCTCTTCCGCTTTGACAGTTATCGAAAGAGGGCCACCGCCCGCATCGCGTCGTCTTTCATAGTGCCAACTGCTGTTCTTGACTTCAACGCCGCAAAGCGCCTGACGAACAATCTCCTCATCTGCGGCGTCGAGTCGTCGCTTCGGCCAACTTTCCGCTCGCGCTCGTGATTCTGACGATAAGCTCTCGTACGTCTGACGTGAGAAAGCGATGAGATCCGGACGCTTACCCTCAATTAGGTGAATCTCCTTGAAGGTCATAATGACCTCCCGATGGTCTTCTTCGCCTGGCATAGCCGCCCCTGATGGGCCAAACGGGATTAGTCGCACATCATCAATGGCCATCGACAAAACGACTCGCTCTGCCCATTGGCCGCGCAGTTGGTTGTTGAGGAAATCGCCGCCACGTTGGGCGCCCGTGGAAAGAACGGCTTTCGCGCCGAACGTCACAAACTCCTC
This sequence comes from Planctomycetaceae bacterium, assembly GCA_027486095.1. Classification (GTDB taxonomy): domain Bacteria; phylum Planctomycetota; class Planctomycetia; order Pirellulales; family UBA1268; genus RGVT01. The sequence continues at coordinate 2,507 of JAIXPT010000079.1, forward strand.
GATTAGTTCGTCGATTTCTGCTTTTCGCGCGGGAAACCGCGCGGCCTTTGCGAGGCAAATAGAAACACCTTCACGAGATAGCTTATGTAGCGTGGCAATGCGGCTAGCTGCAGTAGCTCCGACTACGTTCTTTCCCAAGCCCTCAAGTCGCTGCAGCGCCACGGTCTCGGTCGTGTACTTGGCATTAAAGCGTGAGTCGATGTCGGCCATAAGTGCGTTCTATCTTTTGAAAAGGGAGCGATACGAAGTTATTGCATGTCCAAACTGAGCATCGCCGCGTTGTAGAGAGCTGTGCGCACACAGTACGGTCGCTTATTCGCTGGTGCGGACAATATGGCAGAGTCGCGGCGCCGAGCCCGCGTGAGCAACACGCGGTAGGCGTTCTTCAGATACTGCCGCTGCTCGGGCTTCTTCACGTCCGTCCACTTCGCCCCGCGAAAACTGTGGTAGCTCCAGTCGTCGCCCGACCAGCGTAAGTCGGCGTCCCACGTGACGATCGTCCAGTCGAGCTCCAGCCCCTGCACCTGAAACTCCGTCGCCGCGTCTTCGAGATAGAGCGACGAGCGGGTGTCTTTCGCGGGGCTCAGGAACCAGTGCACCGGGTCGATGTTTACCCGAATGTCGATCGGATGAGGGGGCGCCGTCGAGCAACGCCTTCACGAAGCGGGAGAGCGATTCAGCGCGGAAGGAACGCATCGAGGTGGCCAGGTGCAAGGCCGGCTCGAACGTGGCGGCCGCCGCACCGGCCCGCGATTCCGTGAGCCGAGCGAGGGCACCG
>JAIXPT010000429.1 GCA_027486095.1 Planctomycetaceae bacterium
CTTTTTCCTTTTTGGAGGTTTGCGTGATTCGCAAAGTTCTTTCTTGCCTCCTGCCGGCTGTCGCCGTCATCGCCATGTGCACGAGCACGTGGGCGAAGGACTGCGGCTCCTGCGGTGGCTGCGAGGGTGGCTGTGAAGGCGGCGCCGTCGTCAGTGGTGGTTGTGGTGATGCCGGCGCCTCGTGCGGCGGCACCAAGACGGTGTATCAGAAGCAGTACGTGACCGAGATGAAGACGGTCACCTGCACCGAGTACACCACGGAAACCCGCGAGCGGACCTACACGGTCAACAAGCAGGTTCCGCGGACCGAGACGAAGACCCGCACGGTCACCGTGATGGTTCCCGAGACGAAGACGAAGACCGTGAACTACACGGTCAACAAGAACGTCACGGAAACCAAGACGGCCGAGTACACCGTGCAGGTTCCCTACACCGAGTCGGTCGAGCAGACCTACACGGTGATGGTGCCGGTGAGCGAGGAGAAGACCTCGACCTACACCGTCATGGTTCCGAAGCAGGAAGAGAAGACCTCGACCTACACCGTCCAGGTTCCCTACACCGAAGAGGTCGAGCAGACCTACACGGTGAGCGTGCCTGTTCAGGAAGAGAAGACCGCCACCTACACGGTGATGGTGCCCTACACCGAAGAGAAGGTTTCGACCTACACGGTGAAGGTGCCCTACACCGAGCAGATGGAGCAGAAGTACACCGTGAGCGTGCCCTACACCGAAGAGATGACCGGCACCCGGACCGTGCAGAAGCGCGTCCCGGTGACGACCATGAAGCAGGTGCAGGTCCGCGGCGGCTCGTGGCAGACCCAGATGGTGGAAGTGGCCGGCGGCGTCGATGCCTGCGGCTGCCCCTGCCCCCCGAAGATGTGCTGCAAGCGCGTGTGGGTTCCCTCGTGTGAAACGAAGGAAGTCGCCTGCACGAGCTATCAGTGCACGACGGAAGAGGTCCCCTACTCCTACACGGTCACGAAGTGCCGTCAGGAAGAGCGGAGCCGGATGGTGAGCGTGACGAAGTGCCGCGACGAGGAGCGCACCCGCACCTACACGGTGTCGAAGTGCCGCCCCGAGGAGCGCACCCGCACCTACACCGTGACGAAGTACGTGCCGGAGACGAAGACCCGCAAGGTCAGCGTCACCAAGCACAAGGCGGAGGAGCGGACCCGGACCTACACCGTGACGAAGATGGTCAACGAGACCAAGACCCGCACGGTTTCGGTTCAGAAGTGCCGCCCCGAGGAACGGACCCGCACCTACACCGTCACGACCTGCGTGCCGGAAGAGCGGACCCGCACCTACACCGTCACGAAGATGGTGCCGGAGCAGAAGACCCGCACGGTCAATGTCACCAAGTACAAGAGCGAGACCAAGACTCGCGAGTATCAGGTGACGAAGTGCGTGCCGGAAACCATGACGAAGGAAGTTTCCTACACCGTCATGGTTCCCTCGCAGAAGGAAGAGTCGTACACCGTGACGGTGTATGACTGCGTCCCCGAGACGAAGACCGCGAGCTACACCGTTCGCGTTCCTCACACGGTGACGAAGGAAGTGCCCGTGCAGAAGTGCGTGACCGTGGCTGTCGAAGTGCCCGTCGAGGGTGGCTGTGGCGGTTGTGGTGACGCCGGTGCTGCCGGTGGCTGTGGCGACGCTGGTGCCTGCGGTGACGCCGGCGCCTGTGGCGACTGCGGCGGTGCGAAGAAGGGCTGCCGCCGCAAGGGCTGCCGCCGCTGCGGCTGCTAAGGCCAAGGCCAGACACTTCGTGTCGTGATCAAGAGGGGGCCGGGCGAGCGATCGCCCGGCCCCCTCGCTTTTTTCTTCTGCGAATCGCCTTTCCGAGCCGAAAAATTGACGTTCGGCGAACCCCGGGGTAGTTCTAGCCGTAGAGACTGCCCGAGCCCGAGGTTTCGCCCGCCAGAGTGTCCGCCATGCGTCGCCGCCGCTTGCCCACCCGCCGCTCGACCCACACGCTCTTGCGGTGGGAATCGCTCGGCCATGCGGTGACCGGGCTCGAGACTCTCGAAGCGCGGCAGCCCCTGGCCGCCGACCTGGCAGCGGAGATCACGGCTCCGGCCTTCTTCACGCCCGCGACCCAGGGCGCCTACACCGTCGTCGTGAGAAATCTGGGCACGACCGACGTCGCCAACGCATCCCTCACGACGGCCCTCGCGAGCCAGTTTCGCAACCCTGTCTGGACGGCTGCCTACTCGACGGGTGGCTCGGGGCCGGTGAGCGGGGCGGGGCAGATCGCGACCGGCGACACGCTCTCGATCCCGCGGGGCGGGTCGGCCACGTTCTCGATCATCGGCACGTTTGCGGCCGATGCCACGGGCCTTGCCTCCTCGACGGCCACCGTCGTGGCGGCCGGCGACACGACGGCCGCCAACGACAGCATCACCCGCACCCAGGTGCTCGTGCCGAAATCGCTCCTGCTCACCGACGCCGCCGGCTGGACGAGCTCGTCGATCGTGCGCGTGATCGACCCGGCCAGCGGTGCGGTGCGAACGCAATTTGATGCTTATCCGGGCGGCTACCGTGGCGGCGTGCAGGCGGTGCTCGCCGATCTCGACGCCAACGGGCTGCCCGAGATCGTCGTGGCTCCGGGCCGGGGGATCACCGGCGTCGTCAAGGTGTTCACGCTCGGCGGCGTGGAGCTCCCGGCCTACCGGATCACCCCGTTCGGGCCCCGCTGGACGGGCGGCGTGAATCTGGCCGTGGGTGATGTCGATGGCGATCGGCTCGCCGACATCGTCGTGTCCCGGGCCACGGGCGACGGCGAAGTGCGGGTGTTTCGCACCGCCGCGGCCGCGACGCCGGGCCAGTTCGTGACGATCCGGCCGTTCGCACAAAACTTCGTCGGAGGCTCGACCGTCGCGGTCGGCGACTTCGGCACGTTTGCCGGCGGCACGACGGTGGATGCCGGCAAGCCCGACGGCCGGCTCGAGATCGTCGTCGGGAACGGGCCGACGACCACGCCGCTCGTTCGGGTGTACGAAGTATCGGGCACGAGCCCGGCGGTGGTGAAGGCCTTCGAGCCCTTCGAGGCGACCTTCGCGGGCGGCGTCGCCGTCTCGACGGCCCGGGTAAACGCCGATTCGATCGCGGACGTGATCGTGGCGGCCGGCCGCCGGGGCGGCTCGCAGATCGAGATCTACGACGGCCGCGTCGGCACGAACGCACGGCTGCAGACTGCGGCCGCATTCGCCGCGCTCGGCTCGAAGAATGCCGCCGTGGCTGCCGCGGCGATCGACACCGACGGCGATGGTCGTGCCGACTGGCTGTATGCGACCCAGGGCGCCGGCGGAACGGCCAGCCTGCGGCGGGCGGCGATCGGCAGCGCGGCGTTTGGCGCGATCGGCGGCCTGACTCCGGATGCGGCGGTGTCGGCCCCGGTGGAAGCCTCGCCTGCCGCGATCGTGACGACCGCATCGGGGCTGCAATATCGCGACATCGTGGTGGGCGGCGGGGCGCGGCCATCGTCCGACACGGCCCGGGTGACGGTGAATTACGAGGGGCGGCTCCTCAATGGCACGCGGTTCGATGGCAACAACGGCACGTCGTTCGCCTTGAACGGCGTCATCAAGGGCTGGACCGAGGGCCTGCGGTCGATGCGGGTGGGCGGCCGGCGGCAGCTCATCATCCCGGCTGATCTCGGCTACGGCAGCACGGGCAGCGGCGGCAGCATCCCGCCAAACGCCACGCTCGTGTTCGACGTCGAGCTGCTCACGACGACCTGACGGCTCACCCCCCGGCCCACCTGGCGCCGGTCGTCTGCCATCGCCGCGTTACCAACGGGCTTCGAGGCCGAGATTGGCGCCGTGAAGAAAGGCGCTCGAGTTCGCGCTGATCGCGGTGCTTCCCGCCGGCAGGGCCGCGAAATCGAGCTGGTCGGGGGCGAGGGCCACGCCCGAGATCCAGAGCAGGTTGTAGCCGGCCCGCAGGCCCCAGGTGTCGCTGAGCTTGTAGATCACGCTCGCGCTCAGGTCGCCGATGAACCCTACGCCGCCGTCGCGCGACGCTCCGGCCGAGCGAATCTCGCCGCCATCGAGGGCGTCGATGATCGGCGCTTGCGACTGCGACCGCTCCGCACCGGCGAGCACCGTCTTCGCCCAGCCTTCGACGGCCCACCGCTCCCATTCCATCCGACCGCGCGTGCCGAGCTGTGCGCCGAAAAGATTCGAGCTCGACCGCACGCCGTAGGTGGTGGGCAGGGGAGGGGCCGCCGGGGCGTAGGAGACGCTCGCCGATTCGTCGAGCCCGGCCCAGCGAAAGCCCACGAGCCAATCGACTTGCCCCGCCACATAGCCCTCACACCGCTGCCAGGGCCTTCCAGAGCGGCGGTCGTAGCCGGTGTCGGCCTCGCGCAGAAACACGTTCGCCTCGGCGGAGTTGAGCGTCGAGGAGTAGGTGGCCCGGGCGAACGAAGCATCGTTGAGCCCGACATTCGGCTGGAGCGCAAGCGGATCAGGGGCCCGCAGCGTGCCTGGGCCGGTCGCCTCGGCCGCGGCGAACATGCCCCACACGCCGAGGTAGCCCACCTCCCAGCCGCGGCCACAGTCATCGACATCGCCCACGAACAGCCGAATCCCCGGCTGCACGGCGAAGTGCATGTCGCGCCCCGAGATGACAGCCGGCGCGTCCACCGCCGCGCCGTCGAACACGAGCGGCTGGTTCGAGGCGCGGTTCCACCGCTGCAGAAACACCGTGTCGAACGTGGCGTAGGCGCCCGGCTCTCCGGCCCACGCCGGCCGCGGGTCGAGCCCCACGACCACCGCGCACGTAACCGCGAAGCTCGCGAGCACGCGATTGAGACGCAGTCGTGATCGCCGCCCGGCCATGGCACCCCACCCGATCGTCATGAGTCCTACGATCGGTGTTTTCGGCACTGCCGGCAGGGGCCATGAGCAATCGTTTTGCCGGCCGCTGAAAGGCGGCAAGCTGCGCAAGGCAGGCAGGCCGGGGCGCCAGATCCCCCGATGACAGCAGGGGGGCCGGCATGGTACGAGCCCTTCTTGGAGAAGCCGCCCGCATGTTGATTTCGCATTCCCGCCGATTCGCCTTCGTGCACCTGCCCAAGACGGGCGGGTGCAGCGTGAAGGTGGCGCTCCAGCCGTTTGCCGACGATCCGCTGGCCTACGCCCCCAACCGCTGGCTCGATCGCTGCGGCATCCACGTCAACTACTTCGCCCCATGGTGGCACAAACGCTTCCGCACGCACACGCCGGCGGCGATCCTCCATCGGGAGCTGCCGCCCGATGCGTTCGCCGATCTCTTCACGTTCGCCTTCGTGCGGAATCCCTGGGATCTGCTCGTCTCGTCCTATCACTTCCTCACGCACAGCCACCGGCACCGCCGAGGCCGCGTCGCCCGGCGGCTCGGTTCGTTCGAGCGCTACGTCGCCTACGAAGCCAGCCGCGGCAAACTCGTGCAAAGCCGGATGCTGACGAGCCGGCATGGCAGGCTGCTCGTGGATTTCGTGGGCCGGTTCGAGGCGCTCGAGGCCGACTTCACCACGGTCTGCCGGCACCTGCAGCTCGCGGCCCGGCTCCCGCATGTCAACGCCGGCGCCGGCGGCGACTACCGCTTGCACTACACGCCCGCCCTGGCCGCACTGGTGGCCGACGCCTTCGGGCCAGACATCGATCGCTTTGGCTATTCGTTCGACGCTCCCGCGCTCGGCTCCTCCGCGAAGCATGCGGCATGATCGCTGCCGCCGGGGCCTCCGAGGCGGTGTCACGATGGCACCCCGAGGGGCCGCGCTATTGGCTCGTGCGACCGCGGCGCACGCTCCGTGCCTTGTCGCACCGGCCGGTCGCGGTCGGCTTCGACGGCATGCTCGGCCCCTCGCAGACACGCTGGACGCTCGTTCCACAGGGCTCCGCTCGCCGGGTGGTGATCCAGTTTCATTCGGCGCAAACAGCCAGCCGGCTCCTCATTCGCTGGCGGCTCCTGGCCGACGTGATTCATCGGATCGCGGCAACGGCCGGTGCATTCTCGTTTCACGACGTGCTCATCGACCTCGGCGACGGCGTCGATGCCGACGCTCCCGCCGGGATCCTCGCCTTCGCGCGGCGGCCCGGTTCACAGGCCCGGCTGATCCCCAACCCTTATCTGCTGCGGCCCCGGCCCTGGCTCGGCCCGGCGCTCCCCTGGGCGTGCAAAACAGACCGCGTGTATTTTCGTGGGGCCAGCACCGGGGCTACCACCTACGAAACAAACACCCGCGTGGCCCTGTGCCTCACCGCCAAAAGCATCTCCCGAGCGGATTGCCGCGTGTCGCGGCTCAAGCAGGTAGACAGCCGGTTTGCCGCGCGGCTCGAGCAGGATGATCTCGTGGGCTGGCGGATGCCCGTGTGGGCCATGAACCGGCATCGGTTTCTCGTCGATGCCGATGGCAACTCGTCGTCATGGGATCGCTACCTGCTCGGCGGCTTGTTCGGAGGCCTGCCGATCCGGTTCGAGGCCGGCTGGGAGGAGTGCTGGCACGATCTGCTCGAGGATGGCGTAAACTACGCGGCCGCCGATCGCACCTCGCTGCCCGACGTGGTAGAACGCTTGCGGGCGCGGCCCCGCGAGGCGCGGGCCATCGCCCGTGCCGCCCGGCGCACGGTCGCCGAACGCCTGTCTCACCGGGCCCTCCGCGAGCGGCTCGCGCACACGCTCTCTTCCACCTGACGCCCACCGGACACCGCCATGAAGCGGCAACGCGGCCCGCTGGGACGAAGCCTCAAAAGCCTCGAGCAGGCCTTCCGCAGCGTGCGGCAGCGGGTGCGCGACGAGCGCCAACGCCGCCAACTTGTCCGTGCCGCCCGGCGGATCGACCCGCGGGCACTCAGGCAGCCAAGTGGCCGCTTGCCTGCGATCGAATTTCTCGTGCTGGCGACGGACACTTCTCCCGAGGGTATGCGGGCGCAGGAGCGGTGCGTGGAATCGATTCGTGGCCAGCTGCAGCCCGCCGCAGGCGTGACGGTGCTTGGCGAGCGGCCTCTCGAAGGCATTCGTGAGACACTCGAATCGTGCTCCGATCGCCCTCTTGCGGTCTGTCTTTCGACCGCCGAACTCTGCGCCGACGCCACGCTCTGGATCGGCCTCGCGCTCGCCTCGGCAGCCGACTGGCACGCGCTGTATGCCGACCATGCGGACAGCCTCGGCTCCGCGCCGCCGATTCCCCATCTCAAGCCCGATTTCTCCTGGCTCTATCTGCTGGCAGGAAACTTTGTCGAGCCGTTCGTCGTCTACCGCCGCGATATTCTCGCAGAGGCCGTTCATCGCCTGCTCGATGATCCGGCCGCACTGCGATCCGCTCACGAGCTCTTCTACGCCCTCGCCCTCGAGGCCCTGCACGGCCGCGATGCGGCCACCGTGCTCCATGTGCGGCATCCGCTCGCGGTGGTCCATGCTGCGTCCGGCGCCCCACTGCACACCGTGGCGACGGCAGCCCTCGCCCGGTGCGGCATCGAAGCCTCGGCCGTGGCCCATCCCGGTGATCCTGCGATCCACCAGTTCACGTTCGGCCGCGCCTCGTCGCCACCGGTGTCGATCATCATTCCCACGAAAAACGCGGCCGGCCTCGTGAAGACGTGCGTCGCTGCCGTGCGCGCGACCGCAGGCTACGACGCCTACGACATCACCGTCATCGACCACGATTCCGACGAACCCGAGTTACTCGACTACCTGGCACGTGAATCGACAGCGGGGCGGCTTTCGGTGCTGCGCTATTCCGGGCCGTTCAACTACGCGGCCATGAACAATGCCGCCGTGCAGCGTACGACGGCTCCGCTCGTGCTGTTCCTCAACAACGACGTCGATGGCTTCTCACCCGGATGGCTCGGCCAGATCGTGGCGACGATCGGCCTCGACTCCGCCTTGGCCGCGGTGGGCTGCCGGCTCGTCTACCCCGACGGCGACATCCAGCATGCCGGCGTGGTCTTCACGCCCCGGCGGCATGGCTTCCACGGCCAGGCGGGCCTCCCGCACGACGCCCTCGGGTATCGCGGCCGCCTGCAATCGCTCCAGGAATACTCGGCGGTGACGGCCGCGATGATGCTCGTACGCCGAGAGGCCTTCGCTGCTGTCGGTGGATTCGACGAGATCTTCCCGGATGACTACAACGATGTCGATCTTTGCCTGCGGCTGCGGCGGGCAGGACACAGGATCGCGTACACGCCGCATGTGACCGCCGTGCACTGGGAGAGCCGCACCCGCACCGCGAAGTGGACGGCGCAGGACGTGTTCGAGGCCCGCTGGGCCGACTACTTCGCCGCCGATCCCTTCTACAGCCCGCACTTCTCCGAGCGGGAGTTCGCGCCCGACGCCCTCGAACGGTTGTGGCGCGAGCGGAAGCTCGTCGCCCTGCTCGACGCCCTCGAGGCGCCCGGATGAAACGCGCGGTCGTGCTCGCCCACTTCGACCGCGACGGCGTCGTCGATCCATGTGTCGTAGCCGCGGTGCAGGCGTATCGGCCGCTTGCAGACACGCTCTTGCTCGTGTCGGTGAGCGCCGGGAAGCTCCCCAGAGCGCTCGACGGCGTGGTAGACGGGTTTCTTCCGCGCGACAACGTGGGCTATGACTTCGGCAGCTGGCAGGCCGGCGTCCGCTGGCTCGGCGATCCACAGCGATACGACGAAATTCTCTTCGTCAACGACAGCGTCTACGGCCCGCTCTTCGATCTCCGCCCCGCGCTCGAGGACCCACGGGGCCGGGCCTTCGATCTCTGGGGCATGGTGATGTCGGCGGAACGTGAGCCGCATGTGCAGTCGTGGTGCTTCGCGATGCGCCGGCCGATTCTCGAGTCGCCGGCGTTCACGGCATTCTGGGAGTCGGTAGCACCACAGCCGACCAAGGAAGACGTCGTCAACCGCTACGAAGTGGGCATGTCGCAGTTTTTCAAGGCGGCCGGATTTCAGGCGGGCGCGGTCATCGACAGCCGCGACGAGCCGCCCCCGACGATCCGCGAGATGCTCCACGCGGCTGCCGGCCTCGGGCCGCTCGGCCTCCTGCGACACATCCGCCAGCTGCGGCGCCGGGGGCCTCCCTACAACCCGAGCGAACTGCTCTGGCGCCGCCTCTGGCAGGCGGGCGTGCCGTTTCTCAAGGCGGGTATCTTTTCCCGCAATCAGTACGCCATCGATCCGCGGCAAGTGCTCGCCGACCTCGGCTCCCTCGCGCCCGCATGGGGCGATCTCGTCATGCGGCACCAGGCGCGTCGTGCCACTGGCAACTGACCGGGCCTGAAAAACCACTCGACGGCGGCCTTGCCGATTTTCCCGAGCGAGGCATACGCTGCCTGGCTTATGGAATCCCTCAATGATCTGGGCGCCGAATACGAGCAGCGGTTTGCCGCTCTCGCACCCTATCGTGAGGCCGTCTGGCAGGTGCTCGTCAGCGATTGCTTCCAGCGCTATGTGCGGCCAAACGCAGTGCTGCTCGATCTCGGCGCGGGCTGGGGTGAATTCATCCGGCATGCCCAAGCTGGCCGAAAACTCGCGATGGATCTGAACCCCGATATGCCCAAGCACGTCGGGCCGGGCGTGGAGATTCTGCAGCAGAATTGCTCACACCGTTGGCCGCTCGCAGATGGCGAGCTCGATGTCGTCTTCACGAGTAACTTCTTCGAGCACCTGCCCGACAAGGACTCGCTGCGTCGGACGCTCCAAGAAGCCCATCGCTGTTTGAAGTCGGGAGGACGGATCATCTGCTTGGGGCCGAATATCCGTGTGGTGCAGGGCGCCTACTGGGATTTTTGGGACCACTTTCTGCCGCTCACAGACCGCTCCCTCGGCGAAGGCTTGCGGCTGTGCGGCTTCGCGATCGAGCGGGTCGAGCCCCGGTTCCTTCCCTATTCGATGTCGCAAGGATGGACACCGCCGATCGCGTTCTTGCGTCTCTATCTGCGGGTGCCACTGCTGTGGCGCCTGTTCGGCAAGCAATTTCTCGTCGTCGCGCGAAAACCCTGATTCGACTGTGCTGCGAATCAAGCCGCAGCGGCAGGCTTCTTGTCGATCGCCGGGGTCACCGGCTTCCGATAATCACCCCGACTGAAGTATTTCTCGAGCCAGACGTAGGCCACGATGAAGAAATAGCGACTTCCCATCTCGCGAATCTTGAGCTTGGCGACGCCGGTGCGGCGGTTGCGCCAGGTGATCGGAATCACCGTCCACGAATAGCCGCGCACCAGCGCCTTGAGGGGCAGCTCCACGGTGATGTTGAAGTGCGGCGAGAGGAAAGGGCGGCAGCCGTCGATGACCTCCCGCCGGTAGGCCTTGAAGGCGTTCGTCGTGTCGTTGAGCCCGATCCCGAAGAGCACGCGGACAAACCAGTTGGCCAGCCTGTTCACCAGGTATTTCACACGTGGGTAGTCGATCACGCCGCCACCCTTCATGAAGCGGCTGCCAAACACGCAGTCGTGCCCTTCTTGCAGTACCTTCCAGTAGCGAACCACGTCACGGCAGTCGTCGCTTTCATCGGCCATCATGATCACGACGGCATCGCCTGTGAACGTGTCGAGCCCGCGTTGGATCGCCCTCCCGAAGCCGTGCGGACCCGGGCTCCGCACCGGCACGAGGGCCGGGATGCGCGCAGCCGTAGCCTGGAGAATCGCCGGCGTCGCGTCGGTGCTCCCGTCGTCCACCACGACGATCTCGTGCCGGATGCCGTGCAGGGTGAGTTCGAGATGCAGATGCTCCACCGTCGATGCGATGCAGCCGGCCTCGTCGCGGGCCGGGATCACCACCGACAGCGTTTCGAGCCGCCGGCCGCCGCTCTCGGTGAGCGGGATCACGTCCCGCGCATCGGCGGGACGGAGCCCATCGGCATCATCCGGCGGTGCTATCGAGCCAGTCTGGGTTGTTTTCGGCATGGCAGGCGATCTCCTCGAAGATTGAGTGGGCGTCGTATTCGGGACTCCAGTCATGAAGCGACTTCGCCCGGGTGTGGTCCAACACGACCCACGGCACATCGTAGGGCCGCTCTTCCGACGATGCGGCAACGGCATGGCCTCCGAGTCGCTCCCTGCACCAGGCCGAAAGTTCGGCGAGAGACATCGCCGACGCCGCACCCCCGGAAACATTGAGCACCGCCCGGCTCGCCCCGGTCGCCGAACGCATCTGCAGGATCAAGAGCCTGGCGAGATCTCGCGGGTGCAGGCAATCGCGCACCTGCAGGCCACGGCCGCCGAAGCCGATATACCGCAGCGGACGGCGGCGGGCCCAGGAATGAATCCACCAGGAGAAGATTCCCTGGTCGGCCCGCCCGAATTGCCCTGCACCGGCAAGCACACCGCAGCGGTCTACGATCACGGGAATCCCCGCGGTGTCGGCATACTCGAGCGCCAGCGCCTCGGATGCGAGTTTCGTGGCCCCGTAAAGCGACACCGGTGCCGCCGTGGAGAACTCCTCGCGAATTCCCCGCGGGCCGACCCCCGGCGGCATCGCGGCCGTCGTGTCGGGCACGAACCTGCTCTCCCGCTCGGCGAGCGGCACCGTAGCCATGCCCGTGATCGAGTAGACGCGGCTCGTGCTCAGGATGAGGATTCCGGCACGGCGCCGGGCGGCCGCTTCCAGCAGATTCACCGTGCCGAGCAGGTTGTGCTCGAGGAGCTGCCGGGCGGTCACGCCGCGGCCGGGCATCGCGGCCGTTCCGGCCAGCACGCTCGGCTCGGCTGCCGCATCGATCAGCCAGTCGCAGTCACCAAGTGCGTCTACGTCGGACTGGCAACGCACGTCGCCATGCACCACGGCGACGCCCCGGCGGCGGAGCTCCAGACGGTTTTGCTCGGCGCCGGCGCGGCGCAGATTATCGAAAGCCACGATATCGGCGTCTGGCAGATGCTCTCGAATCTCACGGCAGATCGCATTGCCGACAAAGCCGCAGCCTCCGGTGACGATGAAGCGCATCAGGCCGCCTTCCTGGCATCATCGGCGTCGCGGCCGGCTCGCTGCCACGCATCGACGATCTGGTCGAGGGTTTGCCCGAGCGAAATCTCCGGCATCCATCCCGGATAATCGGCCTGCATCCGCCGCAGATCGGAGTAGTAGCAGATGTGGTCGCCTTCGCGGGCCTTGTCGTCGTAGACCCAGCGCATGGCCCGGCCGCTGCGGGCGGCGACGAACTCGAAGGCTTCGAGAATCGAGCAACTGTTCGCCTTGCCGCCCCCGATGTTGTAGACGGCGGCAGGCCGCGGCGCGGCCACAAACCGGGCGATGAATCGGGCCACGTCTTCGGCGTGGATGTTGTCGCGCACCTGCTTGCCCTTGTAGCCGAAGATACGATATTCCCGTCCCTCGAGATTGCACTTCACGAGATAGCTCAGGAAGCCGTGCAGCTCGACACCCGAGTGCGCCGGGCCCGTCAGGCAGCCACCCCGTAGGCAGCAGGTGGGCATCCCGAAATAGCGGCCATACTCCTGCACCATCACGTCGGCGGCCACTTTCGAAGCCCCGAACAGCGAATGCTTGCTGGCGTCGATCCGGAATGTCTCGGGAATGCCCGCGGCAAAGGTCGTGTCGGCGTAGTCCCAGCGGGTGGCACATTCCGCGAGTGGAATCTCGTTCGGGGCATCGCCATAGACCTTGTTGGTGCTCATGTGGACGAACGGCGACTCGGGCACCGCCCGGCGGGCCGCCTCGAGCATGTTGAGCGTGCCCACGGCATTGGTGTCGAAATCGTCGAAGGGAATGGCCGCCGCCCGGTCGTGCGACGGCTGCGCGGCCGTGTGCACGATCGCATCCGGCCGGAGTTCGGCGACGAGCCTGAGAATCCCGTCGCGGTCGCGAAGGTCGAGTTCGTGGTGCCTGAATGACCGCAGCGTGGCTGCGAGGCGATGCTGGTTCCACCGTGTGTCACCGGCCGGGCCGAAGAATACGGCGCGCTGATTGTTGTCGATGCCGTGCACCCGCCAGCCGAGGTCGTCGAAATGGCGGGCCACCTCGCTCCCGATCAGACCGGACGAACCCGACACCAGAATCGTGCGCACCATGCTTTGCTCCGCTCCGCTGAAAGGGCCTGCCAAGGGCGGCTCCGTAGGCCGCCTACCTCATACGGAGGGGGAATAGCTGCCTGGCTCCGCCAGGGCAAGGCTGGCTAATGTCGCACCCGCCACGGCCACGACCGCTCCGATCACCACGAACACGTACCAGCGGGAGAGGAGACGATCGACGCGGTCATCCCATCTTCCGACCGCGACGGGGCTTCCCACCGCGACCCATGCGTCGGGGTTCGTGTCTACGACATGCACCGTGAAGGGGCTGCCGCGCACCTTGGCAATGGCGATGCGCCAGCCGTCAGTTCCATGACCAACGGCGTGCAGCGGCCGGCGCATGCCATTCTGTTCGATTTCGATGCTGATGCCCGGGGCGTCGTGCTTTCCGGCTATCGGAATCTCGACGCAATAGCCCCGATGGGCCTCCGGAAACATGACCGCAAACGTCGTGTTTTGGGGCATCTCTGCGACGTCGAAGGTACCCCACGCGGGCGCCAACGGCGCGGGTACCTCCGGACCATGACCTGCAAGAATGCCGGCATCGCCCGGCGCACGCCCCGCGATCGTTCCTGCCATCGGAGCGCCGATGTTTCGTGGAAGAATCGCTCTCACAACCGGACGATCGAGAATGGCCGCCAGCTTCTCCGGCCACGGATAGGGAACATGAAGATGCGGCTTGTCGGTCAAGTGGCTGACATCGCCCGTATACACATAGTTCTTGGTATTGACCTCCTGGGCCAGAGCCGTCGCACGACGATGCTCGAGTTCCCCGGGGCACCGTTTGTGAGCGCTCACACCAAGGCTGCCGAGCACGATCCCCACCCACGCGGTGGCGGCAGCCATTGCCCAGCGGGTCCGCGGGCACTCGGCCTGAGCCAGGCAAAGCAGGCAGGCAAAATTCGCGAGCACGTCCACCGCGAGCATGTCCATGTAGCGAGACGGCACAAAGCCGACGGCCCGACTGTGCGCCATGGTCATACTCTGACCGACGCTCCATACGGCGAGCGTGAACAGAAACCAGCGTCGATCGTTCACCGCGGGCTTCGTGCGCAGGATCCATATCGAGAAGAAGACAGCGGGCGCATTGCGCAGCAAGGATCCAAGAATGGTGGCCTTGATCGGCCATGCCGAGTAGCCGTCGAAGGAGTCGAGAAACTGGAGGAGCGTCGTTGCCTGCAACGTGTTATGCCTTTCAATCCTTGGCGTGCATACGACGCTCACGACGAACAACACCCCGAGCGCCATGAACGACGCCAGTTCCCGCCTGCTTGTGCGGATTCCAAGCCAACGCTGGAGAACGCCTACCGCCGCCACAGCGGCCAGCACGAGCCCCCCACTGGCAGCGCAAAAAAAGGCCCCGCAGGCGAGTCCGACGCCCCCCCACCACCGCAGCGAAAACGGGTCGGCCCGGCTGACGAGCCAGATTGCCCCGACGCTCGCGGGAAGGAAGAGATAAAAACATGACTGAAATCCGGCGAGCGTGTTTTCCCAGCCATACGGCACAGCACCGAGCACGAGGCTAAAGCCCGCGATCGGCCACACAAACCGCTCGCCCACGACCTTGAGCAACAACCAGGCATAAAAACCGATGAAGCCCACATGCAAGGCGGCATTGACCACCATCTGGAGGAGCGGGTTCCAGATCCCGTTTCCGTACAAAAGGCTCAGCGCGAGCAACCGCGGACAGAGAATCCGGTGCTCATTGTGTGCTGTAAAAAAGTTGTCCCAGCCAAGCTGATGCCCGAGAAACGCTCCGTAGAGCTGCGTTTCGCTGTCCCACTGGTCCCAGTAGGGGGTCGCGTTCCCATAGGTGCCGATCACCAGCAGCTTGATGCCGAAGAGGATCGTGGCGACCGATGACAGGGCGATCAGCGAAACATACTGCTGGATGCTGAAGACCGTCGATCCTCCGCCAGTTTTCATGAGTGATTCCTCACGGGGCCCATGCCGTCAGGAACTGCTGTCCATGGCGGCGTAAACCGCAAATGCCGGCCCATTCGGATGCTCCGGTGCCTCGAATGCCACGTCGCTGCGACGGTAGCCCAGGTGGCGGACATAGTCGATGATCGACTGTCGAGTCAGCCAGCGGCTTGTTGGTGCAGAGCCCCCGCAGAATCCATTCCACTGGAGCGCCTCTTTGTACGATTGCTCGGCAAACTCATAGCCGAAGCCGTCGATGACACCCCGTTCGACAGGGCCAAACTTGTGCGCAATTGCAGGAGCGTTGCGGAGGATGCCCGCGTCGAAATAGTGGGTCCAGAGGAGCACGCGCGGCGCCATGCGCGGAAGCAGCCGCAGAAACGCCATCGGATCCTGGAGGTGGTAGAGGACGCCACTGGCGAAGACCATATCGAAGCCGCCAGCATCGTGTTCCATGAATGCCACGCCGTCGCCGAGGAGATAGCGCACCGCCTTCATGCCCAGCACTTCCTTGACGCACAAACACTTCAAGAACGAACGCGTGTTTGCCTCGACGGCGACCACCTCGGCCGCGCCGGCCTGCTCGAGCATGTAGGAGTGCCCGCCCTCGAGCGGTCCGATTTCGAGAATCCGCTTGCCCGCAACGCCGCCCGCTTGCGCGACCGCCCATGTGACCCGTGCATCCTCGAAGAGCGCCGCATGCCCGGGGGAGGTTTGTAATGCGCTGCCCGCCGGCATCGCCGAGGACCACTCGCCCTGAAAGAGATCGAGCACGTGCTGTGGAGACGGCCGCTCCATGCGGTAGGCGTCGAGGATGCCGACAGCGGCTTGAGCATGGCCGGCTGCGGAAACTGGAGCCTGGCGTTTTTTCCGGAATCGAAACATCGCGGCTCCTCTCACTGGCGGGACGATTCCTGGAGCGCATCGACTACGCGACGGATCTTTTCGGCGTGGCCGGCTTCCGCAGAGTCACGAAGAACTCATGCCCGCGAGTGTCGTGAAAGCGGTGTTCCTCGAGCCCGATCAGGCGAAGGTCCCGCAAGTCGCGCACGATGCCGCGAAATGAATCGGGTGTGAACACCCACTCGTGCAGGTCGTAATAGTGGCCTTCTTGCACACGCGCCATCGCCTGCAGGGCGTCTGCAAGCCCGTGCACCGTCTCGAGATCACCCGTGTGCCCATCGCCCCAGGCGATCTGACCACCCTTGCGACAGACCTTCAGGAAATATTCGGCCGCCGTACCGGCAGAGTGGTTGGTGGACTTCGCCAGCGCGACATCGATGACCCGGCCAAGGGCCGTATTTTCCCGACGGCAGTCGAAGCAATAACGCTTGTCGGGAACCGCGAGCGATAACAGACCACCTGGCACGAGGATTCGGTCGCAAGAATTGAGGAATCCCACGAGGTCCGGCACGTGCTCGATGACATGGCTCGCGATGATCCAGGCGAATCGGTCGGCCCCGATCAGGTCTTCGAGCGGCTGACCGCTCCACACGTAGTCAACTTCCTCGATGGCGGTCACATCAACGCCATGATCGGCGTATTTTTCCCGGAGCCCAGCAGCATCGAGATGGTCGAGCACGCGAACGTCGAATCCATCGCGTTTCGCCGCTATCGGGCAGTGGCTGGGTCCGATCTCGAGTCCCAAGGATTGTTTGTCGATGTCGGTGAGGAGAATCTGCTCGCGGGGCACGCGGCGGTCGTTGGGCTTCGGCGGCTGGTGAGTCCGCTTGCGAAATAGCTTCATGCCACACCTCTCTTAAGAGCCGTCGTTGGCGTGAAACCGAGGGTGAAGTCGGCCGCACGGGTGGAAAGGTGTGGACTGTAATAGGGATCATGGTCGAGAACGTGATTCCAACGCTCATGCATGAATCGCACCTCCCCGTGGAAACGGGCGAGCTTTTCAGGGCTGTCGTCGGCACCACGGGATACGGATTCGTGGTGCACCAGTTCCGCGTAGGGTGTCCAGATGTTGCGGTACCCGGCGGCGCGCAGGCGTAAGCAGAAATCCACGTCGTTGAATGCCACCGCCAGTCGCTCTTCCAGCCCCCCCACTTCATCGAACGCCTTGCGCCGCACGACGAGGCAGGCTCCCGTGACAGCCGAGAGTTCCTGGTGGAGAACAGCTCGGCCGACGTATCCTCCATGACCCTTCGGTAGGCGTGGATGAGCGTGATTCGCCACGCCCCCGATTCCGATGATCACCCCTCCGTGCTGGAGCGTGCCATCCGGATACCAAAGGCGGGCACCGACGGCACCGACATCGGGCAGGATCGCCAGCGACACCATCTCCTCGAGCCAATCAGGTGAGACGACTTCGATGTCGTCATTGAGAAGACACACGACCTCTCCGTGCGTCCTGCCAACGGCGGCATTGTTCAGCTTCGAATAGTTGAACGGTGAGTCGTCACGGATCACGGTGATCGGGCTTCGTTGAGCCAGATCCGTCAGCGTGCGGAGTGTGGCGATATCGCAGCTACCATTATCGACGATCGTGATGTCGTATCTCGGGTAGGTCGTTCGGCTCATGATCGAATCGACCGCGGTTTTTAAGAGGTGCCCGTGATCCCGCGTACAGATCACGATCGACACCAGCGGGTGATCGACCGGCAACCGATGCCTGACCCGGTGGAAGCCGGGAGCTTCCGCCACCGGCTCCACCGTCCCATCGCGGCCCACCTGCACCAGATGGGCCGACACCGCGCGCCGAGCCGCATCCACGCAATACTGCTTTTCATCCATGGAAACCGCCGTGCTCCCCGGCATGGCCCGCCAGTGGTAGAGCACCCGGGGGATGTGCACGACACGGTTTCGTCCGGCCGCAGCCACGACCCTGAGGGCCAGATCGTGATCCTGCGAGCCGTCGTATTCCGGGCGGAATCCACCCAGCGCGACGATCAGATCACGGCGATAGACGCCCAGGTGCGACACCATGTTTTGGGCGAGCAGCAGCTCATGGTTGAAGTCGCACTTGAAATATGGGTGAAACCGCCGCCCGTGGTCGTCGATCTTGTCTTCGTCGGAATACAAGAGCGCCGCATCGGGGTGCCGATTGATCGCCTCGGCGACCCAATAGAGCGCCTGTGGCGGGAGGATGTCGTCGTGATCGACGAGCGCCGCGAATTCACCGGTCGCCAGCTCGAGCGCCGAATTCGACGCTCTGGAAATGTTTCCCCGCGACGTGCGGTAACACACCTTGATCCGTGGATCGGTGGCGGCATGCCGCTCGAGAATCGTGCGCACATGGGGCGCGGTGGAGACATCGTCGGCAATGCAGAGTTCCCAGCACTCGTACGCCTGGTCGCGGACCGATTGGATCGCCTCCTCGAGGATTTGCGGGGCCGTGTTGAACACCGGCATCACCACCGAGATCAACGGCTCGTGACTCCACGACCGCGACGACTGCCGCATGATCACAAGATCGCTGGCCGTGGGGGTGTCGTGTTCGCGCGCCCACTCAGCGTAGACGGCGTGCTGGCGTGCGGCGTTCGTGATGCTCCGACGCTGCTTTCGCGTTCGGCAGAACGTCCGCATCCGTCTGATCGGCTCGTCGATAAAAGGCAGACGTTCAACCGCGTCGCCGATCATGGTTCCGATTCGCATCGCCAGCCCTCGACCACGCACGTAGTTTCGTGCCTGGTGCGGAGCGTAGACGATGCCTGCAGGGGAACCCAGACCTTTTCACCCGTCAATTCCGCCCGGCCTGCCCCATATTTCTCCCCCCTTGCGAAGTATCAAGCAGGGCTGCGTAGTCTGGGAGGCCTGCGGCGAGATTGCGAATTTTCAAGATTCTTCGGGCCGCAGTCGATACCTCGGAAAGATCATCACACGCCGCGCTCCTCGGGTCCGCCATCATGAGCCGACTCACGCTGTTGCTTCGAGACATTGCCGCTCGTGGATCACGCGCCGGAAGTTCCACCGAGCAGCCACAGCCCGACGCACTGTCGCCATGGCTTGGCGAGTGCCTTCCGCTCATCAGGCCCGGGTTTCCCATCGCGGTCTGCTGGTCGGCGAAGGCCGGCTGCACGACCGTGCTCAAATGGTTCCTCGCCCACAATCACTTGCTCGAAGAAGCCCTGGCGTACTCGTCATGGGTGCACGACTACCGCGAGCAGCGGTTGTGCGCCGGGCACGACTATCTGAGGCAATGCGTTCACACCTTTGACAACCTGCTCCCCGACCCATTCATCATCAAGGTGATCCGCAGCCCGGCCTCACGGGCTGTGAGTAGCTTCCTCCATTTTCTGCGGAATGAGCACAGCTCCGCCTGGGCTGCCGGTGCCACCGTGAACGCGTGGAAGCAGGCAGCCGGGCTCGGCCACCAGCGGGGGCTGAGCTTTCGACAATTTCTCCACTTCATAGCCGACGAACAACGGCTCGGGCACGTGATCGACATTCATTTCCGGCCGCAATACACGCCGCTGCAAGACACCCGGGTGCATGCTCACTTGAAGCTTGAAAAACTCGCGGCCGGCCTGGCCGAGCTCGAGGATATGTTTCACCTCCGGCATGTTGCCGTGCAGGGGCTGAGCGTCTCCGAGCATCACAATCCCCCGACCGCCGCCTGCACGTGGCCGGAAACACCGGCGGCATTGCCCGCCGATCGGCACACGCTCGCGACGTACGGCACGCCCTCTACAGACGCGTTTCTCGACCGGGACACGCGCGCTCTCATTCGGGGCGTCTATCGCATCGACTACGAAGCGTATCCCTGGGCCTACCCGGATCTGGCCACGACCCCGGCGATCTACCCATCGACGATTTCATTCCCTGAGGCGGCTGTCCGTGACATCAGCCCGAGTCCGCCCGCGCGCCGGGTCGCCGCCTGACGCGAGGAGACGTTTCCAATGCCTGCCAGTTGGCGGCAGATCCGGCGCACCTCGCGCCTCACGCGACCGAGCAAGCCAGGCCGAGCGTTCGCCTGCGGATTGCTGACGCCTGCGGGCTGCCCAGGCGGCAGGTCCGCGTGACGCCCGGCAGCGGTGGAGCGCTCTCCGCGGAACGGCGTGCCATCCCATAGTGACAGCGGCCAGTCGGGCAGCGCCGCATCCGACGCGACGATCACGTCGTACATGGCGTCCTGCAACTGGGCATCGCGAGCGTAGCCTGTGAAGTCGCCGCGATATTCCCGGAATCCCGCAGCCTGTCCCTCAGGCACGATCAAGGAGCCATACACGACGCGTTGCCGCAACAGCCGCACATAGGGAAAAAATCGGGCCACGAGTTCCCGAAACTCCTCGCATGAAAGTTCCTTGAGATGATACGGATTCGCATGCCCTGTCGCTTCGCTGTAGAAGCGGCGGTCGGGTGATGAAATGATCATCCGTCCGCCCGGCCTGAGGACGCGGCGAAGCTCGGCGAGCATTTCGTCGTGCTCCCGCAGGTGCTCGATTGTCTCGAAGCTCACCACGAGATCGACGGCGGCGGCGGGCAAAGGCACGGCCGTCGCCGAGCCGTGCAGATAGCGGAGATTTTTGCGTCGATACTTCGCGGCGGCGTGGGCGACGACGTCGGCGGCGACATCGACCCCCACGACGCTTCTGGCACATCCCGCAAGCAGATTCGACCCATAACCTTCCCCGCATGCGACATCCAGAACATCGAGTCCTGCGGCGATCTCATGGGCGAGCGCATAGCGGTGCAGATGTTCCAGTGCCGTATGGGTCTGATTGTCCGTCATCAGCCGCTCCCCAGGGTTGGTCAGGGAGGGTGCGGTGTGCTGTTCTTCGTGCATCGCAGAGTCGCCCTCCGAGACCATTCAATCCGGTCTGCCCTCGTCAGCGGACGGCCGTGAAAGCGCATGCCGACGGATATTCGGCAGCGACGATCCGGCATTCGCCGAAGCCGGCTTTGATCACATGGCTCCATGCGTCCGCACCGTATTCCGTTTCCACGCGGTAGTCGTCCATATTCGCGCGGGGTGCACCGTGAAAGCTCGGCGGCAGGCCGGCCCGCGAGCGGGACGTCCGCCCGACGATCACTGGCACCGTGAAGCAGCAGGCACCGCCGGATCGCAACACGCGGCGGCATTCCGCAAGCCCGCGCACCGGATCGGGCACGTGCTCGAGCGTGTCGGAATGAACCACCAGGTCGAACGAGCCGTCGGCGAACGGCATCGCCAGCATGTCAACCTCGGGATACGACCGTTCGACGTGGCCGGGAAGGCGGCGCAGGAACGACGTCAGATTTCCCGCACCATTGAGCTCGAGCACTGCCAGCCGGCCTGCGGCGGGCGAGCACACCCAGGTCTCGAAGGTGCCCCTACCATCGAAATATCGCATCACGGCGGTCGCCAGGGCGATCGATCGCAGGCTCGAGTGGCACCCGCGGCACGCGGTGCCCTGCTGCCGATCGATATAGGCGGCCTCGGTCCGGGAAAGCCCCCACTCCTTGATCAGTTCGGGCCAGAGGACAGAACGGCTCTCGAACTCGGTGCCGCCGCAGCATGCACAGCGTGCGATGAAGGCCTGCGATGAAGCCGCCTCGCTGCGCGGGCGAAACCGGCGCATGAAATCAAAGATCATGACGCAACTTATTGGAATACTTTGCGGGATTCGGGAGGTATAGGCGATGACCGACCTGAGACGCCAGACCGCCTCCCGAATGGGTGAGAGTCGCCTGATCGGCTGATGGACTGCCGCCACGCCAGCGAGAGAACGCCGAGAACGGGCTTCCGTGCCTCGTGTATGGCCGGCTACCTTCCTCCCCACGCACCCCTCACACATGGGATGGGGGGCACGTTCTTCGCAAGGAATGCCCTTCATGGACCGCCTCACGATTCTGCGCAACGGCATCGGAAAGAAGTCCGCGGTGCTCGAGATCGGTCCCTATTTCAATCCGATCGCCCCGCGGCGCGACGGCTATCGCGTCACCACCATCGACGTTTTCGATGCCGCTGAACTCCGAACCCGAGCCGCCGCCGATCCTCATCTCGGCCCGGACCGAGTGCCGGGCATTGAAGCCGTGGACTTGGTGGGGTCGGCCTGCGATCTCGCCGACCTCTCGATTGCAGCCTATGGGCAGGATCGTAAATACGACTGGATTCTTTCCTCTCACAACTTCGAACATCTGCCCGATCCGATCCGCTTCCTGAGGCAGTGCGCTGCGGTGCTCGGCCCCCACGGCACGCTGCGGATGGCCGTTCCCGACAAGCGATTCTGCTTCGATCACTTCAGGCAGATCTCCGATATCTCGGAGTGGCTCCAGGCCTTTCACGAGCAGCGAAAAAAGCCCACGGTCTACCAGGCGTTCCGTGAGGAGGCCCACCGCAGCACGCTCGGCGAAGACGGCCAATGGACGCCGGTGCGCCAAACCTTGGCCTTCTACCAGACATGGTTCGGCCCCGACGGCGCCGTGCCCGAGAGCTACATCGACACCCACTGCTGGGCCTTCACGCCAGAGTCGTTCGAGCTGTTGCTCCACGATGCACGGGCCTTCGGCCTGGTGCCCCTCCGCATCGCGCGCATCTCAGAGCCCCACGGGCTCGAGTTTTTCGTGGACCTCTGCCCAGACGACGTCGAGGAACCATGGTCGGAGGAAGGCTATTACACGACTCGGGAGTCGCTGCTCAGGCGCTGTCTGGCGGCGGAGAGCCGACATGCGGCGGGGGCCGGGGTGCGGCGCACGCGGCCCTCGACGCCACATCCCCGTGGAATCCCCGGCAAGGTCGTGCGTGAAGTCACCCGCGTGGCACGTCAGATGGCGAATCTCGGGTCGCAGCGCGGATAGCCTCGCTGGCGACCTGCTTAACGCTGCTCGCCTGAGCGGAGGCCGGCGAGGTTGTAGATTTTGTCCGGCCGTGACCGCGTACGAATGGCGGTTTGGAGCGGATTCGGTCAGTAGCGGAACGCTCCGAGCCGGAAATCGGCCCGCCCCCTGTAGCAGGGGGAATCGAGCGGGCCCGGAAAGAGCTCCGCGCTCGGCTCGAGCCCCACGTCCCGCGTGCGCACGAGCGTCAACTCGAGCACCGAGGGCAGGGGGATACCACCGACGATTGCATATGGCCGGTGGTTGTTGGCGTGGACATGAATGACGCGGTGGCCGGCGGTGAGCACCGCGACGGCCCGCCCCACCAGCGCCGCGAACTCCGGATCCGTCAGCCGTTCGAGGAAATGAATCTCGATCACGATCTGCCTGAAGTGCCCCAGGCAGTCGTCCGGCAGTCCGGCGAGCACATCCCATTCGCAGCCCTCGATGTCGCACTTGAGCAGCAGGTCGTCGCGGCCGCGGTGCCCGTTCCGGTCGAGGAGGCGCGGGAGGGTCTCGAGGTCGGCGGTGGCCCGCGGTCCCAGGCCCGTCTTCGACCAGTGGAACCGCGGATGCTCCAGCGGAAGCCGGTCGATCGTGTGGTCGTACTGGAACACTTCGATCCCCCGTTCGGCCATCGCCACATCCCACGACACCTCGTCGCAGATGCCGATCGAGTAGGCAGCCCCGATGCCGGCGAAATCTTCGAGCATGACATACCCTCCGTCGGCCTCCTTGCCGATGCGAATCTTGCCGCGCTGCGTCGCCCGCATCGGCTCGAGCCGGCGGAGAATCGGCTCGACTCGCTCCTGCACGCCGGCGGAGTCGTCGTAGACGAAGCCGTCGGTCGCCATCGTCCGCCGCGTCGTGTATTCCGGCATGGCGACGAGCTTCCGGACCATGTCACCGAAGTCGCCACAGGATTCGAGGAAGGGCTTGATCTCGGCCGGACCGCTTGGATGTCGGCCGAGGATGTTTGCGAAGCCCCATACGACGTCGGCGCTCGAGAGGCTCTTGGCCTTCTTCAACCTGAAACCGAGCATCGGTTGTAACCTCGGGGGTGACGGGGGTCGGCTACGCGGCACGACGACGACGCTTCGCCTCGCGGAGCCACTCGCGGACCGTGCGGGCGAACCGAAACTGCAGCACCGCCTGCTTGAGTGGATGATGCGGCCGGCGCGGCGGTGCTGGAGCGGGTCGCGCCGTGGATTGCCGCGTCGCCACCTCCAGCATGGCGACCCACGACATCGCCCAGCCGTCGTCATGAGACGCCCGGCCCCATTCCTCCGCCTGCCCAAGTCGAGAGAAGGCGGCGCAGAGGTCGTCGAAAAGCCGGCATCTGAGGGCTTCAATCCGCGCATCCGCCAGCTTGATCCGGTGCGCCGCGGCACCGGACAGCGGCTGCGTGGACCCGGACCGTCGATCCAGTTCATCGAAGGCGGCCAGGAGGGGTGCGAGCCGGCGTTCCCACGGCTCGTCGCCCTCGGGCGATCCACAGGCGATGCGGCGGCGACGTTCGAGCTCGAGATCCTGGTAGAAGGCGAGGCTGTCTTCGCCGACGAGCCGCGGATGCATCGCATCCAGGATGGTCCGCATGCTCCCCGCTCGGCGCATCCGCTCGAAGAACGAGTGCGGCGTCATCGCATGGATGTGATAGCCCGTGGCATCGGCGAGGTAGCGGAGCCGGAGCCCCCGGTGCGAGAGCCGGTACCCGAGCTCGACGTCCTCGAACGCCGCGAAGCGAAACGCCTCGCTGAAGACCTGCTCGATATCCGCCGTCAATCGCCGCTTCCACGAAACATTACACGTGTAGAACCTGTCGTATGGCACGATTTTGCCGTCGTGCAGGTCGTGGTAGGCGAATTGATGGCCGCCCGCACCGACGATGTGGTTCATTAACCAGCCCGGGGACACATCCGGATGCCAATCGACCCTGCCGACGAATGCATCCTCGGGATTGGCGTGGTGACGATGGGCCTCGCGGTGGCGGGCCACGAGATCCCGGGCCGGCACGATGTCGTCGCCGGTGACGAGAAACAGTTCGCCCTCGGCCGCCTCGAGCGCAACATTCCGAGCCGCCCCGGGGCCATGAGGGCCGGGATTGTCGAGCACCCGCACGCGGAGTCCCTTGCCCGCCGCGGCGGCGATGCCGCGCACGGCATCACCATCTCCATGATCGTTGACCAGCAGGAGTTCGAAGGCGCGGTCGCTTTGGCCAGCGTAGCCGGCGATGGTCTTCGCCAGTTCGTGCGGGCGGTCCTTGGTGGGCATGATCACCGAGAGCGGGAGCGTGGCCGGCCGGCGGCGGCGGGCCGTTTTCCGCTCCTTCTCGGCACCCCATTGGTGCAACGCATGCACGAGCGACTCGGCAGCGTGCCTCCAGGTGTATCGCGAGAAGACGTGGGCCCGGGCGACTGCCGCCGCCTCGTCGGCCGCCGCGGGGCTGCGGAGATACGTCCGCAGCGACTCGACGAGCGCGTCCTCGCGCACCTGACACCAGTAGGCACCTGGACCGACGAGGTAGTGTTCGGTGTCGTAGCACGGGCCGACGGGCACCTCGTCGAATTCAAGCGGCAGGTATCCTCCCACCGGGGCGTATTCCAGGGGCCGCCGAAAGCCGGCATCATCACCGGGAGCCCTAGCGCCATCGCATCGATGATTTTCATGGCATACCCCTCGCCGCGGAACGGTGCGACGAGGAGATGCATGTCGCCGTAGAGGCGGATCAGATCGCTTTTGGAAAGAAACGTCTCGTGCCACACCAACTTCGGAAACGACGGCTGGGCCGCGATCAACTCGCGGAGCACCCGCGAGCCGCAGGCGGCGCCGTAATCCTTGATGTGGATTTCGACGGGGTCGTTTGCGGAGAAGGCCTTGGCGAGGGCCGGGATCAGGATGTCGGTGCCGTAGCGATCGAGGTCGTGGGAATTGGTGACCACGAGGATTCGGCGCACCGTGGCGGCGTCCCGGGACTTCCCGGCCGGAAAGAGCGACTCGATTTCCGGCGAGTATCCCGGGGCCACCACGGAGCAGCGCGAGGCCGGAACCCCGAGGTCCACGAGGCTGTCGCGGCAGAACGAACTCAGGGGGAGCTTCCGCGCATCGTTGGTCGCGAGGTTGCAGCTCCACTGGTCGAGCGGGTGGATGCCGCCCCGAAACCGGGAGTTGGTGACGAACAACTCGGCGTCGATCTCACCCGCCGTCTCCTGCATGAGGAACTGCGACAAGCAGTGGTTGAGTTTGACGTCGTAGCCCAGGCAGGGCGTATCGCTGATGACCGCCTCCTGCTGGGGCCGCAGTCGCGGTTCAAGCGTGGGGCACAGCGTGCAGACGGGGAACAGACTGACCTGCACGCCGAGATCGGCGAGCGCGACGGCCAATTCGCCCGCGACCCAGGTCAGGGCGCTTCCCTGAGAGAGATCGATCGCCAGGTGGATCCCATCCCGCCCACGCTGCTCGGTTGCCATGAGCGATCCTGTCCTTCCCGGACGAGTCACGTCGCGGCAGCGGCCAGCCCCAACCGCGCCCGGCGGTAGCCGCCGCTGGCGATGTTCGCCACCCACTCGGTGTGATCGAGATACCACGCGACCGTCCGCACGATCCCCTCGTCGAACGACAGGCTCGGCTGCCACCCGAGCTCGCTGCGGATCTTGGTGAAATCAATCGCATACCGCCGGTCGTGGCCGGGCCGATCCTTGACCGACGTGATCAGCGACGTCGAGGGCGCGTGCGGCAACCCCGGCCGCAAGGCATCGACCGCCCGGCAGATCGCATGGACCACGTCGATATTTTTCCGTTCGCTGTCGCCGCCCACGTTGTAGACCTCGCCGACGCGGCCGCGGGCGAGCACCGCGCGAATCGCCCGGCAGTGATCCCCGACGAACAGCCAGTCGCGCACCTGGGCGCCGTCGCCATACACCGGCAACGGCTTGCCCTCGAGGCAATTCAAGATCATCACCGGAATCAGCTTCTCGGGAAACTGGAAGGGGCCGTAGTTGTTGGAGCAGTTGGTCGTAAGCGTCGGCAGGCCATACGTGTGGTGATACGCGCGCACAAAGTGGTCACTCGCGGCCTTCGACGCCGAATAAGGCGAGTTTGGTGCGTAGGGAGTCGTCTCCTGAAAGGCGCCCATGGGCCCGAGCGATCCATACACTTCGTCGGTGGAGACGTGCAGAAAGCGAAACGCCCGCTGCTCGGCGTCGGGCAGGGCCTTCCAATGGTGACGTGTCTCCTCGAGCAGCCGGAACGTGCCCACGACATTCGTCTCCACGAAGGCTCCGGGCCCGTCGATCGAACGATCAACATGGCTCTCGGCGGCGAAGTTCACGATCGCGGCGGGGCGGTGCTCGCGCAGGAGCTGTCGGATGCACTCGGCATCGGCGATATCGCCGCGCACGAACACGTGCCGCGGATCCCCGGCGACGGAGGCGAGCGATTCGAGATTGCCGGCGTAGGTGAGCTTGTCGAGATTGACGACGGCCGACCGCTCTTCGGCAAGCCACTGCCGCACGAATTCGCCGCCAATGAAGCCGGCGCCGCCGGTCACGAGGATTGGACGCATGAGCCACTTTCCCGATTCGAGGATGAAAAATTCAGGGATGCAACGTATTCAGCCACGCCGTCACGCCAGTCTGGCATTTCGACGCCTGCGGCTTGGAGCCGCGCGAGATCAAGGACGCTGTAGGGCGGGCGGGGGGCGGGCAGCGGATAGGCGGACGACGGTATCGGCTCGACTGGCGTCGCCACACCTGCCGCATCGAGCAGCCTCGAGGCGAACCCATGCCACGTCGTGGCCCCGGCATTCGTGACATGGAAGGTGCCCGTGGCACCGCGATCGATGAGTGCCAGGATCGCGGCGGCGACATGCGGCACATAGCTCGGCGTGCAGTGCTGGTCATCGACCACCCGGAGCACGTCGCGCTCCCCAGAGAGCACGAGCATCGTGTCGGCGAAGCAGCGGCCGCGCACCGGCCCCGATGGCCCGACGGAATAAAGCCCGCACGTCCGCACGACAAGATGCCGCGGGCAGCCCGCGGCGGCGATCTCACCGGCCAGCTTGCTGCGGCCATACACGCCGAGAGGACCCGGGGCGTCGGCCTCGCGATACGGTTGCCTGCGGGTGGCGTCGGCACCGAACACATAGTCGCTACTGACCTGCACGAAGAGCGCGTTGATCGTGGAACATGCCGCGGCGAGGGCGGCCACCGCGCCGGCGTTCGCGGCGAAGCATGCGGCCGGATCCCGCTCGGCCGCATCGACGGCGGTCCAGGCCGCGCAATTGATCACGACCGCCGGGGCCAGGTCCGTAAGCACCCGCGGCACGTCGCCCGAGTTCGTGATGTCGAGAGCCGACCTAGGCAGCGGTGCGGCGGCGCTGCCCAGCCGGCGGCAGAGCTCCCGCCCCAGCTGGCCGTTGGATCCCGTCACCACGATCCGCCCGAGAAGCGTGTCCATCCGTGGGCTCTCCGTTCCTCGAGAATTCCGTCGCGATTTCGAACACATATCTGCCGTAGTCGCTCTTCATGGTGCCGCTTGTCGCGATCAATTCCGCGGCTGTGACATAGCCGAGATGGAGCGCGATCTCCTCGAGGCAGGCGATCTTCAGCCCTTGGCGCTCCTGGATCGTCTGCACGAACGAGGAGGCCTGAAGCAGCGAATCGGGTGTGCCCGTGTCGAGCCAGGCGAATCCGCGGCCGAGCGTTTCCACTGCCAAATCACCCCGCTCCAGATACACGCGGTTCAAGTCGGTGATCTCGAGTTCGCCGCGGCGGCTCGGCCGTAGGTCACGGGCGATCTGCACGACGTCGCGGTCGTAAAAATAAAGCCCGGGCACCGCGTAGTGCGATCGCGGCTGGGCGGGCTTCTCCTCGAGCGAGAGCGCCCGGCCTGCGGCATCGAATTCGACGACGCCGAATCGCTCAGGGTCGCGCACTGGATAGGCGAAGATCGTCGCACCGTGCTCGCGGGCCGCAGCGGCATGCAGCACTCCCTGAAAGCCATGGCCATAGAAAATGTTGTCGCCGAGCACGAGCGCTGCCCGGCTTCCGGCCAGGAACTCGGCCCCGATCACGAAGGCCTGGGCAAGCCCCTCGGGACGAGGCTGCTCGGCATACTCGAGCGCGATGCCGAACGACGAGCCGTCGCCGAGCAGCCGCTGAAAGTGGGGCAGATCGTGCGGCGTCGAGATCAGGAGAATGTCGCGGATGCCGGCGAGCATCAGGGCCGAGATCGGATAGTAGACCATCGGCTTGTCGTAGATCGGCAGCAGCTGCTTCGAGATCGCGAGCGTCATCGGGTGCAGCCGCGTTCCGGATCCACCGGCAAGCACGATGCCCTTCAAGGGAGCGGTCATGGTGATGATTCCTCGGGCGGCTTTAGGACGGATCGAATTGGTAGGGCGAGTTGGCGTCGTGCTCGTGCCGGATCTCGTCCACGGGTTCGCGCTTGCCGGGGCCGGCATAGAGCCGGTTCGGGCCGTTGAACACCCACCCGGGCACCGTACTGACATTGCGATAGGCATGCACCACTCCGGGCGGAATCGAGACCGCGCATGGGCTCGACTCGCCGCACCGCGTGCGTGTCTGCACCCCGTGTGTCGGCGATGAAGGGCGGGCGTCCCACAAGACGAGCTCGAAGTCGCCCGGCCCAATGAAGGCGAAGTAGTCGGTCTGGTCGTGGTGCTCATGCGGTCCGCGCGTGACGCCTGGTTCGGTCTGGCTGATGTAGGCCATCACGGGATGCAGATCGGGGTCGAGCTCATCTTCACGATAGAGCTCCACGAGCCAGCCGCGCTGGTCGCCGTGGCGACGGAGCGGCTTGAAGACGACGTCGGCGATCTGGGCGGCGGCCGCGGTGGTCGAGGGCGTGCTCATGATTTTCTCCAGGAATGACTCGGGGAAATAGGCAATCCTCGGAAACACCGCAACCCCGGATTCCCGAAAAATCTCCCGCTGCCCCGACCGCCGGATCCCGCTAGGATCCCCCTCGCCCCGGTGGCCTCCCATGCCCCGATTCACTGACGACGTGTTTCCTGACGCCTGCTTCCCGCTGGTCGCGACAACGGGTCCGGCCGCCCACGCGCGGCGGGTGCGGGGGCTCGCGCGCATGGCGCGATCGCGCGTGGCATTCGCCGGTTTGGCCCGCAACCTCGGGCCGATCCTGCCGCTCACGATCCGGCGGCTCGAACGCCTGGCCGCGTTGTTCGCCGACTCGCGCACGTTCATCTTCGAGAACGACTCGGTAGACGACACGAAGGCGATCCTGCGCAGCTGGGCCGCTTCGAACCCGCGAGTGAGCATCACCAGCGACGATCGCCGCGACCCCCGCAATCCGACCTCCCGCTGCCTCCAGCGCATCGAGCGCATGGCCCGCTATCGGCGGGTCTGCCAGGAGCATGTGGTGGGGTCTTGTGAAGATTTCGACGTGACCATCCTGCTCGACCTCGACATCCAGGGCGGATTCAGCATCGACGGCATTGCCGATACCTTCGGCCACGATGGCTGGGACTTCGTCGGCTCGAACGGACTGATTTTTCGCCGTCAAGGCCTGCGCTTCAACGCCGTGAGGCAATACGACATGTGGGCGCTGCGGTTCGACCGTGCGATGACGCCGCTGCGCACGGCCGAGGCCCATCGCCATTTCTTCCAAGTCGGTGATCCGCTGGTGCCGGTCACCTCGTGCTTCGGTGGCCTGGGCGTCTACACGATGGAGGCGTTTCGTGCCGGCCGGTACGGAGCCACCGACTGCGAACACGTCGTGTTTCATCGGAGCCTCATCGACCAGGGCTTCCACCGGCTCTTCCTCAACCCGAGCCAGCTTGTGATCTACGGTCGGCGGCATCGCTTCGGCGACTCCATCATGCGCCGGCTTCTGGGCGCCGCGGGCGCGGTCACCGGGCACGAGCCTGTCGCCTGGGAGTTTGCCGCCCTTCCGGCCGACCGGCCGGCGGCCTGAGCCGGTCTGCCGCGGCCGCACGGCCCACGGCAGTTGTCGCGGCGAGCGTTCGTGCCATATTGTCCGCCGGGCACATTGAATCCGCACCGAGGGCCCAGCCATGAAAATCCACGAGTTCCAGGCCAAGGATCTGCTGCGGGCCGCCGGCGTGCCTGTATTGGCAGGACGTGTCGCGACCACGCCCGCCGAGGCCGCCGCCGCGTTCACGGCGCTGGGCACTCCCGTCTGCGCCGTGAAGGCCCAGATCCACGCGGGCGGCCGCGGCAAGGGGAAGGTGCAGGGGGGTGAGCAGCGTGGCGTGGAGCTCGCCAAGACCGCCGCCGACGCCGAGCGCATCGCTGCGGGCTTGCTCGGCAAGACGCTCGTCACGATCCAGACCGGCCCCGAGGGCCAGGTGGTGCGGCGCGTGTTCGTGGAGAGCGGCTGTGCGATCGACCGCGAGCTCTACTGCGCCGTGCTCGTCGATCGCCGCGTCGGATCGCCCGTGTTGATCGCCAGCACGGCCGGCGGCATGGATATCGAAGAGGTGGCGGCGAAGACGCCGGAGCTGATTCTTTCCGAGCCCTTCGATCCCGACCGCGGGCTCGCCGGCTATCAGGCGCGGCTCTTGGCATCGAAGCTCGGGCTGCCCACGGCGAGCTGGCGGCATGCCGAAACCTTCTTCCGCCGGCTCTGCCAGGCATTCGTCGATCTCGACGCCTCGCTTCTCGAGATCAACCCGCTCGTGCTCACGAAGGACGGCACGCTCGTGGCCCTCGACGCCAAGATGACCTTCGACGACAACGCGCTCTTCCGCCACAAAGACGTGGCCGCGCTCCGCGACGAGGCCGAAGAAGAGCCGGCCGAAACGCGGGCTGCCGCCGCGGGCCTTTCCTATGTCAAGCTCAATGGCACGATCGGCTGCCTCGTGAATGGCGCGGGCCTGGCCATGAGCACGATGGATCTCGTGAAATATCATGGCGGCGAGCCGGCCAACTTTCTCGACGTGGGCGGCGGGGCTGACGTGAAGCAGGTGACGGAAGCCTTCCGGATCATCCTTTCCGACAAACACGTGAAGGCGATCCTCGTCAACATCTTCGGCGGCATCATGCGTTGCACCACGATCGCCACCGCGCTCGTCGAAGCCTCGAAGACCGTCGGCTTCACCGTGCCGCTCGTCGTGCGGCTCGAGGGCACCGAGGTCGAGGAAGGCAAGAAAATTCTCGCCTCGAGCGGCACCGCGATCATCACCGCCGACGGCCTCACCGACGCCGCCAAGAAGGTCGTCGCCGCCGCCGGGAGGCCCGAGGCGTGAGCCGCGAGGATGACTTGACCACCGGCGTTCCTCCCCGAATCCCGAGACCCCTCCTATGAGCATCCTCGTCAACCGCGACACCCGCGTGATCTGCCAGGGCATCACCGGCAAGGTCGGAGAGTTTCACACCCGCGGCTGCCTGGCCTATGGCACCCGGATGGTGGGCGGCGTCACGCCGGGCAAGGGGGGCGAGACAGTCGCCGATCTGCCCGTCTTCGACACCGTCGCCGAAGCCCGCGATGCGACGGGCGCGAATGCCACGATGATCTTTGTGCCGCCGGCATTCGCGGCCGATGCGATCCTCGAGGCGGTCGCGGCGGGCATCGAGCTCGTGATCGCGATCACCGAGGGGATCCCCGTGCTCGACATGGCCCGCGTGATGCCCGTGGTGCACGCCTCCAAGAGCCGGCTCATCGGCCCCAACTGCCCCGGCGTGATCACGCCGGGCGAGTGCAAGATCGGCATCATGCCTGGCTATATCCACACGCCCGGCCATGTCGGCGTGATGAGCCGCTCAGGCACGCTCACGTACGAGGCCGTCTGGCAGCTCACGCAACTCGGCCACGGGCAGAGCACGTGCGTCGGCCTCGGCGGCGACCCGCTCGTGGGCTCGAGTTTCATCGACATCCTCGAACTCTTCCAAAATGACCCCGACACCCATGCGATCCTGATGATGGGCGAGATCGGCGGCAGCGCCGAAGAAGAGGCCGCCGAGTATGTGAAAAAGCATGTCACGAAGCCCGTCGCCGCCTTCATCGCCGGCCGCACGGCGCCGCCAGGCAAGCGCATGGGGCACGCGGGCGCCATCATCTCGGGGGGCAAGGGTACGGCGGAGGCCAAGCTCGCCGCCCTTCGCGACGCCGGGATCGAGGTGGCCGAGAGCCCGGCCGACATGGGCACGGCGCTCGTGCGTGCGATCAAGCGGTGAAAGTGAAGGTTATCTGCCGTGGGCCGGGCTGGCCCAAGGCTCCTCGAGCGTTCGCCGACCCGCCTCACCTCGCTGTGGCATCGGAACACGGGTCATCTACACTCTTCCTATGCACATCAGCCTCTTCATTCCCTGCTTCGTCGATCAGATGACGCCGCAGGTGGGCATGGCGGTGGCGACCGTGCTCGAGCGGCTCGGCCACACCTGCGAGTTTCGCAC
The DNA here is from genome assembly GCA_027486095.1 of Planctomycetaceae bacterium. GTDB lineage: Bacteria > Planctomycetota > Planctomycetia > Pirellulales > UBA1268 > RGVT01. The sequence goes on from JAIXPT010000429.1 coordinate 33,045, forward strand.
AGGCCAGACCTGCTGCGGGCAGCCGAGCTTCAACTCGGGCTACTGGGACGAGGCTCGCGACGTGGCCCGGCGGGCGCTCGACGTGTTTGCCGGGGCCGAGGCGGTCGTCGGCCCCAGCGGCTCGTGCGTGGCGATGATGCGGGTTTTCTATCCGCAGCTCTTCGAGGGCATGCCCGAAGAGACGAGAGCCCTCGACCTCGCCGCCCGGACGTTCGAATTCGGGGAGTTCCTGGTCGAGAAGCTCGGGGTCACGGACGTCGGCGCCCGATTTCCCCATCGCGTCACCTACCACGACGGCTGCCACGGTCTCCGTGAATTGCGAATCAAAAATGCGCCCCGGGAGCTCTTGCGAAACGTGCGCGACCTCGAACTTGTCGAGTGCGACGAGCCCGAGAGCTGCTGCGGATTCGGCGGGCTCTTCAGCGTGAAGTTTCCGATGATCTCGACGGCCATGGCCGAGGTGAAGGGCGGCTCGCTCGCCCGCACGGGGTGCGACTACATCGTGTCGAGCGATCCCTCCTGCCAGCTCCAGCTCGACGGCTGGCTCACGCGCCACACGCCGGCCGGCAGCCCGCCGCCGCGGACGATCCACCTGGCCGAAGTCTTGGCAACGGCGGGTGCGTGACGCTCCTGAGCTCGGAGCCGGCGATACGGTTGGTGCCGGCTCGGGGTTACCCCGTACCGTCTCGCCGGACGTTCGCCTTCGCCGGAAGCCCGAGGCGTAAGCCGAGAGGATGCCCGGATTGCAAACAGCCACGCGTATTCCCTTCGGCTCACGCCTCGGGCTTCCTC
>JAIXPT010000428.1 GCA_027486095.1 Planctomycetaceae bacterium
CCCCCCCCAGTCTCTGCGACAAGGAGTTTCCTCCCATGGTCAGTCTGTTTTTCGTCGGCATGCTCACCGCTGCCTTCCTGTTGATCGCCGCCGTGTCGGCCGATGCCGGCTTCGGCCACCACCGTCGTCATGCCGATCCTTCGTGTGCCGTCGAGCCCGGCTGCAGTGCGTTCGAGCCGGCCTGTGCCATCGAGCCGTCGTGTGAGATGGAGCCCGATTGCGGTGCCGTCACCTGCTGCCCCAGCAATCCGTGCATCAAGTATCGCCACAAGCATGCCCACAAGCACAAGCACGACTGCGGCTGCTGCCCAGAGCCGACGTATGAAACCGTGCTCACTCCGACGAGCCCGGAGACCTGCTGCACGGTGAACGTGCCTGTGTGCCTGCCGGCCTGCTGCCAGGGTTGCCCCTGCGAAACGTCGCGGTGCACCGTGTTTGGCTGCGGCCAGGTGAAGTATGACTACGCCTGCGGCTGCTCCGTGGTCGTGCGGTTTCAAAAGCACGGCGACATCCTGGTGACGTACGTCGGCTTCTAACTTTACGCCCGCCGGGCCATCCATGGCCCCGGCGGGCTGTCGCGGCTGCGGGGCAAGCCAAGGTTGCCCCGAGCCGCAATGCACGGCCTCCAGCCGTGGCTCCGTAGGGCAGGCTTCAGCCTGTCACCACGACTGACGTTCAATCGACCCGGCCGGGAGGCGACTTCCGGCCGGGTTTTTCTTTTTTGGCCCCAGCTGTAACGGATCGTGGGCGGCCGCGTTGTCATGGCAGACGGATTGGCCGGCCTTCCGGTATGAAGGCAGGACGGCCCGTGACAAAGCCCGGAGCGGAACCATGGCCCCCAGCGGTGATTCCCACGGATGGGTGCTCGAGGCCGTCGATCTCTACGAGCTGCCGCTCCGCCGCTACGCGCGCCGTCTCCTTGGCGACTTCGACCTCGCCGCCGACGCGGTCCAGCATGCGTTCGTGAAACTCTGCGAGCAGTCGCAGGCTGGGCTCGAGGGGCGCGTGGCCCCGTGGCTGTTTCGCGTATGCCGGAACAAGGCGCTCGACCATCTTCGCCGCGCGGGCCGCGAACAGGCGATCGACGATGAGTTGTTGAGGCCGTCGTCGTCCACGGCCACGCCGGTCGATCGCGGGGCGGGCGACCCAGCGACGACCGCCGAGCGGGCCGAAATCGGTCGCAGGGTGCTCGCGCTCGTGCGCGAGTTGCCTGCCGCGCAACGCGAGGCCCTCGATCTCTGGTGCGAGGGGTTTGCGTCGCGCGAGATCGCCGAGATCACGGGGCGCTCCGAGGGGCACGTCCGCGTGCTCGTGCACCGGGGCCTGGCGGGGCTCCGGTCGCATCCGCTCGTGCAGAGCCTGCTCACCGCCGATCAACCGCTCCATTCACGTGATGAGGAACGCCATGTTTCCTGACCATGATCGAGATGCCGCATCCCGCGCAGCAGATCTGACGGCCTATGCCCTCGACGACCTAGATGGTCGCGACCATGCAGCCATCGAGCAGCGCCTTGCCGATCCTGGCGAGGTCGAGGCCCGCCGCCACGTTGCCGAGATGCGCGTGATCGCCAGTGCCCTGCGGCAGGCGCATGCGGCCCAGGTAGCCGACGATGCGGCCGAAAGGCTGCCGGGTGTGCGCCGGGCCGTGCTCGCGGCGGCCAGTCGTCCTCGCCCGCGGTCGTTCACGACCCCGATCCTGCGGCGGGTGTTGCCGGTTGCGAGCCTCGCCGCCGCGCTTGCGGTGGCCGTGACGGCAGCGTTGTGGCGGCTCGAGGGGCGTGACGTTGCCCGACGTAGGCCGATCGCCGAGCCGGCGGCACCGGTTGCCGTTCAGGCCGAACCGTCGGCCGTCGTGGCGACGAAGCGCCAGGCTGGTGGGTCGATCGTGGCTCTTGCTCCAGCGAACGACCGGATGCCGATGCTGCGCGACAGCAGCGTTGAGAGCCAGGCCGCACCTTCGGCGGCAGCGCCGCGATTCAGGATGGCGCCGGGCGGCCGGCTGGAAGTCGATCATCCGCCAAGCGATCGGGAGGGGTTCGCGGAGGAACTCCTGCGTCGCATGCCACAGCCTGGTGAGGAGTCAAGCCGCCTAGCGGAAGCCAGCGAACAGTATGCCCGAGTGGCCGAGAACCAGATGGCGTCGGTCCGCCAGCAGCCGCTTTCGACCTTTTCGATCGATGTCGATACTGCATCGTATGCCAACGTGCGGCGGTTTCTGGTGGCGGGGCGCCGGCCACCGCGCGATGCCGTGCGGATCGAGGAGCTCGTCAACTACTTCCGCTACGCCTATCCGCAGCCTCAGGGAGACGAACCGTTTTCCGTCGCGGTCGATGCAGCGGAGTGCCCTTGGAAGGCGGGGAACCGGCTCGTGCGGATCGGCCTCCAAGGCCGCGACATCGATCGCGCGGCCCGCCCGGCCGGAAACCTCGTGTTCCTCATCGATGTGTCCGGCTCCATGCAGGCCCCGAACAAGCTCGCGCTCGTGAAACAGGCGCTGGCGATGCTCGTGGAGGAGCTGTCGGAAAACGACCGCGTGTCGATCGTCACGTATGCCGGCAACGCCGGGCTCGTGCTCCCGCCCACCACGGGCGAAAAAAAGCGGGAGATCCTGGCCGCCATCGAATCGCTCACGCCCGGCGGCTCGACGCACGGTAGCGCGGGGATCGCGCTGGCCTACGAACAGGCTCGGGAGCACTTCGTCCTGGGGGGCTCCAATCGTGTGATCCTGGCCACCGACGGCGACTTGAACGTGGGCGTCACGGGCACGGCGGCTCTCATCGACCTCATCAAGGAGAAAGCGGCGAGCGGCACCTTCCTGACAGTCCTCGGATTCGGCGAGGGCAATCTTCAAGACGAGAAGATGGAGGCCCTGGCCGACAACGGCAACGGCATCTATGCCTACATCGACGGCGTCCGCGAGGCGCGGAAGGTGCTCGTCGAGCAGTTGACCGGAAGTACCGTGACGATCGCGAAGGATGTGAAGATCCAGGTGGAGTTCAATCCGGCGCGGGTCGCCTCCTATCGGCTGCTCGGCTATGAGAACCGTGCCCTCGCGGCTCGTGACTTCCGCGACGACAAAAAGGATGCCGGTGAGATCGGGGCGGGGCACTCGGTGACGGCGCTGTATGAGATCGTGCTCGTCGGCGACGAGTCGGCCGCGGGCGGCGGGGCCGAGCCGCTCAAGTATCAGCCGCAGCCAGAGGCGAAGGAGCCTGCCCCGGCTGCGGACGCGAGCCAGGAACTGCTCACGGTAAAGCTCCGCTGGAAGCGGCCCGATGGCGACACGAGCGCGCTTTTCGAGGTGCCGCTCGCCGACCGGGGCCCGGCCTTCGACGCCGCCCCTGCCGACCTGCGGTTCGCCGCGGCCGTGGCGGCTTTCGGGATGATCCTGCGGGAGAGCGGCGAGCGGGGTGATGCGAGCCTGCCGCTCGTCGCGAAGATCGCGGGCGGGGCCCTCGGCCGCGACGAGGGAGGCTACCGGGCGGAGTTTCTCGACCTCGTTCGCCGAGCCGAGCGCGCTCGATAAAAACCCGGAGGACAGGCTGAAGCCGGTCCTACACGCCATGCCCCGCGAGCCAGCGTTCGGCGTCGAGGGCCGACATGCAGCCGGTGCCGGCGGCCGAGATCGCCTGGCGGTAGTAATCGTCGGCCACGTCGCCGGCGGCAAAGACGCCCTCCACGCTCGTGTCGGTGCGGAAGTGCTTTTTCCACACGATGTATTTCTTCGGCGTGAGCTCGAGTTGGCCGGCGAGGAAGGAGGTGTTCGGCGTGTGGCCGATCGCAAGAAACACCCCTGCCACGTCGATCGTCTCATCCTTCCCCTGTTCCGTCGTGCTCTCCAGCCGCACGCCCGTCACGCCGTGGCCGTCGTCGCCGAGCACCTCGGCGAGCGCGGTGTTGAAGTGGATCTTGATCTTCGGGTCGTCGTGGGCGCGCTGCGCCATGATCTTCGAGGCCCGCAGCGCGTCGCGGCGGTGCACCAGATGCACCGTGCTCGCGAACTTCGTCAGGTACGTCGCTTCTTCCACGGCCGAATCGCCGCCACCCACGACGACGAGCTCACGATTGCGAAACCGCGGCAGCGCCCCGTCGCACACGGCGCAGGCGCTCACGCCGCGGTTCTTGAACCGCTCCTCGCTCGGCAGGCCGAGCCAGTTGGCACTGGCGCCGGTGGCCACGATCACGCACTGGGCATGGACAGCCGGGCCATCGGCGGGCTGGACCATGAAGGGCCGCTTCGAGAAATCGACCGAGAGGATGTCGTCGGTGACGACCCGCGTGCCGAAGTTCACGGCCTGCTGCCGCATCAGCTCCATGAGCTCGGGGCCCGTGACGCCCTCGCCGGCGTGGGGCGCCATCATCTGCCGCCGCGCCGCGGGCAGAGCGGAATCGAGAAAGGCCCCGAGATCGCCGTGCGGGAAGCCTGCGTAGTTTTCCACTTCGCTCGTGAGGGCGAGCTGGCCGAGCGGCAGCGTGCCCGACATCCGGTTCTTTTCGGTGATCGCGCCTTCGTAGACGAGCGGTTGGAGCTGGGCGCGGGCGGCGTAGGTGGCGGCCGACCAGCCGGCCGGCCCGCTCCCGATGATGATCAGCTTTTCGACGCTGGGTGTCGCCATGTGCCCGCTCCTTGGTCTGTGAAATGCCCGAGTCGACGTCGCCGGACGGATAGACCATGATGGTGAAATTCGTGGCGGGCCGGAAGCCCCGCCATCCGGACCCGGCGGAATGACCGCGGCGAAGGGAAGGATCTTCGGTGAGCCTGCTCACGATTCTCGTGCCCGCCGCGGCCGTGCTCGCCGTCGCTTACCGCGTGTATGGCGGTCTGCTCGCCCGGCTCTTCCGCCTCGACGACGCCGACGCCACGCCGGCCGTCACGCTGCGCGACGACGTCGATTACGAGCCGATCGCACCGCAGCTCCTCATGGGGCAGCATTTTTCGGCGATCGCCGCGGCCGGCCCGATCGTGGGGCCGATTCTGGCCGGCGTCGCGTTCGGCTGGCTGCCGGCGCTCCTCTGGATTCTCGTCGGCAGCGTGTTCATCGGCGGCGTGCACGACTTCGCGGCGCTCGTGGCCTCGATCCGCCACAAGGCTCGCTCGATCGCGGAGGTGGTCCGCGATCACATGAGCCGCCGGGCCTACGTGCTGTTTCTCGCGTTCGTGTGGATCGCGCTGGTCTATATCATCGTAGCCTTCACCGACATCACGGCCTCGAGCTTCATCGGCCGGCAAACCCTCGAAAACGGCGACACGGTTTCGGGAGGCGGAATCGCCACGTCGAGCCTGCTCTATCTCGTGATTCCGATCGTGATGGGGCTGTGCATGCGGGTCTTCAAGATGCCGCTCTGGCTCGCCACGGCGATCTTCGTGCCGCTCGTCGGCGTCGCCATCTGGGTCGGGCAGTTCATCCCGTTCGACCTCGCGGCCATGCTCGGCACGACGAACGCCCGCGCGCAGCAGATCTGGGGCATTCTCTTGCTGCTCTACTGCCTCGGGGCGGCGATGGTGCCGATGTGGATGCTGCTTCAGCCTCGCGGTCATCTCGGGGGATGCTTTCTCTATGTGGCGCTGGCGGGCGCCGCGATCGGCCTCGTGGCGAGCGACCGGCTCGTGGCCGGCGACGCGGC
>JAIXPT010000240.1 GCA_027486095.1 Planctomycetaceae bacterium
GGATGGTAGGCGTAGTGGCAGGTGGGCCGGTAGACGACGTCGCCTCCCTCGCGGAGCGTGAACGAATCGGCGATCGAGATCGATTCGTTGTGGGTGACGAGAAAGCCGTATTGGGGGCCCGGCGTGGGGCACCAGGTGCGCACCCGTGTGTTGGCGCCCGGCTGCAGCAGATAGGCCCCGGCCCGCGAGCCGATCGTCTGCAGGCGGCCGTTCTCCGGCAGCCACTTTTCGTGCGTGCCCCAGCCCATCTCGGCCGGCTGCATGCCCTCCGAGAGGAAGCCCTCCACGCTCCAGGTGTTCACGAACACGTTCGGCGGCTTCGGCTGCCGGGAGCGCTGCGTGTCGCGCTCGGCGATGTGGATGCCTTTGACGCCGAGATCGCGCATCAGGCGGGCCCAGCCGGGCTGGTCGGCGGCGGCGGGCGTCGCCACGGTGCGGCCGGTGTCGGCGGCCAGATCGACGAGCGCCTGCTTCACGAACCACGACACCATGCCGGGGTTGGCCCCGCAGCATGACACGGCCGTCGTGCCGCCCGGATGCTTCGCCTGCTCCGCGCGGATCGTGGCACGGAGGGCGTTGTTGGTGCGCGATTCGGGATGAGCGGTGCGATCGAAATAAAACCCGGGCCAGGGCTCGACGACGGTGTCGATGTAGAGCGCGCCGAGCTCCCGGCACAGCCGCATGATGTCGAGCGACGAGGTATCGACGGAGAGATTGACGCAGAAGCCCTGGCCGCCGCCGGTGAGCAGCGGCGTGAGCAGCTCGCGGTAGCCCTCGCGGGTCACCGCCGTATGGATGAATCGCACGCCGTGGCGGTCGAGGATCGCACGGTCGCGGTCGTCGGGATCGATGACCACGAACTTCGCGCGGTCGAAATCAAAGTGCCGTTCGATGAGCGGCAGCATGCCGCGGCCGATCGAGCCGAAGCCGATCATCACGATCGGTCCGTCGATGCGGGCATGAATGAGCGATGCGGCCATGCGGGCACTCCGTGCGAAAGGTGAGCCCCGGAGTGTCGCGGATTCTGCGGGGCTTGTCCACGCGCGCCGGGGGTGTCAATCGCCGGCGATGCTGCAGGAGGCGGCCCACGCGGCCCGGTCGATGGCGGCCTCGACGAGCCGCACCGAGCCATCGCCGAACACGACATTCGCACCCGACGGATGCTCGGAAAACATCTGGTCGCAGTGGCCGGCCGGATCGTTGGGCACGTGGATCACGCTCGCCTCGTTCGCCGCCGGGCCGCTGTGCGAGAGCACGAGAGCGGCGGCATGCTCGGCGGCCGTGCCGGTGAGGCGTTGCTGCTCGGTCGGCTGGCACCAGGCGCCGGGCACGACTCCCGCCCAGGCTTTTTGGGAGAGCGCCTGGGAATGCTCGCCGATGAAGACCGTTTTCGAGAGGCCGTCGCGGACGTCGGCCGGCCGCGTGCGCGAGTTGCGAAAGAGCGGGCCATTGGCGATGCCTTCCCACGAGGCGCGGGCTGCCACGTCCCACGGATCTTCATGGCCGGCGTTGGCCACGAAATCGGTGCGGCCGAGCACCGCGCCCGAGGGGTGTGGGCTGCCGCTTTCGCTTTGGGCGGCAAAGGGTTCGCGCGGGCCGGTGGAGGTGGGGCAGAGGAAGACGGCGAGGCGTTGCGACACGACGCCGCGATTGGCGGCCACGGCCACACCCGCTGGAGCGTCGTAGCCCGCGGCGACAGCCGCTGCTTCGATGAAGGCTGCGATCGCCAGGCCCCAGCCGGTGCCGGGGGCGGCGTCGAACGTGTCGGGGTCGCGGGTGGGGCTGGCAGTGTCGGCGGCATACCCCGCGGGAAACCGCCGCCGGGCGTCGAGATGGCCGTGCAGGGCGAGGCCGAGCTGCCGCATGTGGCTGGCGCACTGCGAGCGGCGGGCCGCCTCGCGGGCGCTCTGCACGGCCGGGAGCAAGAGCCCGACGAGCACGCCGATGATCGCGATCACCACGAGCAGCTCGACGAGGCTGAAGGCCGCCTTGGGCCGCGGCTGGGGTGGCGGTGGGCACGACATTTTGACGCCTCAAAAATAAGGTTTTGAATGACCAAAATTTAGGCGGTGGGCGGTCGCGAGGCAAGGCGATGCAAAATTCCCGGGATGGAAAGGGCGTGCCTGGGCATGCCAGACTTCGCCCATGACGCTCGCCCACGGACTCTTGCTGGCCTGCGCCGGAGCGATCGGCACGCTCTTGCGGGCCGGGTGCAATGCCGCCGCCCCGCGGCTGTTCGGCGCCGGATTTCCCTGGGCCACGTTGGCCGTCAACGTCGCCGGATCATTCGCGTTTGGCGCGATCGTGGGCTACGCGCGGGCCCGCGGCGGGATGTCGCACGGGCTCGAGTCGATCTTGCTCGTCGGCCTGCTCGGCGGCTTCACCACCTACTCGAGCTACGCCTTCCAGTCGGTGGAGCTCGCGGAGCACGGCCGACTCGCTGCGGCAGCCGCCTACGTCGTGGCCACGAACGCATGTGCACTCGCCGCCGTCTGGGCGGGGCTGCGGCTCTTTTCAGCGTGAGCCGGCCGGCCGACAATCGGGGCGGAGAGATTCGAACTCTCGACCTCTTGGTCCCAAACCAAGCGCGCTACCAACTGCGCTACGCCCCGAGGGAGCTGGGAGTGTAGCACAGCCGTAGCGACAGGCCTCCAGGCCTGTTGGGTTGCGGCTCGGATTCGACAGAGCTGGAGCTCCGTCGCTACTCGGTGATGTGGTCCAGCAGCCGCTGGAATTCGTCGAGGCTGCCAAACGGGATCACGATCCGGCCGGCGCCCTTGCCGTTGGCGTGCACCACCACCTTCACACCGAGCGCCTGCC
>JAIXPT010000082.1 GCA_027486095.1 Planctomycetaceae bacterium
CGCTGGCTGCCGATCGGCGATGAGGCCGCCCTGCTTGCCGATCTCCGCGGCATCAAGCAGCTCATCGACACCGATTGCCCGCTCACGCCCGAGGCCCGGATCGAACCAGGCCAGCTCGTTCGCGTACGAACAGGAGCCTTGCGGGGGCTCGAGGGCACGGTCGTGAGGCGGCACGGCGAGCAGCGGCTCGTGGTGGCGGTGCGGTTTTTGAATCAGGGCGCTTCGGTGGAGCTCGAAGACGTCGATCTGGAAAGGCTGTAGGAGGCAGCGAATGGTCTCGACCCTCACGCGATCCGTGTCCACGTGGTTCGACAAGTGGTGGCATTCTCGCATTCCCACGCGCGAAGCGATCGTCGTCACGGCATTTTTAGCGCTCCTGTTCGAGGCGTCGTATCTCGCTGCCTTCTTCGTGCGCGGCGAGCTGCTCCTCAAGCCAAGCGATTCCGACACCATTCTTTCCACGATCGGCTGGGTGGTTGGAATCAAGCTCGTGCTGTTCTACTGGCGAGGCTTCTGCCATCGTGCGTGGCGGGCCGCTCGATTCGAGGATCTCAACCGCCTGCTCCGCACCTCCACCACGGGCCTCTTGCTGCTCGTGGCCTTCAACTACTTCGCACAATCGCTCGGCGGCATTCCCATCCCTCGATCCGTGCTGCTCCTCGATTGGGTGTTCACGCTCGTCGGTGTGGGAGGGATGCAAGCACTGGCCCGCAGCATCTACGAAGAAATCATGCCCGCGACGGCTGCTGGCAACGAGCGGGCCGTACTGCTCGTCGATGCATCGGAGGCGGGCCGTGAGCTCGCACTTGCGCTTCCAAATCTCAAAGCGCAGCGATTCCACGTGGCGGGCCTGCTCGACGACAACCCGGAGCACTATGGCATCACGGTCGGTCGGGCGCGTGTGCTCGGCCCGGTGTCGATGGCGCCCTTGTGTGCCGAGCGGCTCCGGGTGGGCGAAATCATCGTCCGCGAAGGATCGATTTTCGGGCAGCGGCTTCGGGCCCTTTGTGACGCCTGCGCGGCGGTGAAAGTGCGGGTACGGATCGCGGAAGACCACGCTTCCTGCAATGGCGAGCGCACCGCAACCAACGTGAAGCCGATCCGCGTTCGCGATATCGAAATCCATGACCTGCTCTCACGACCAGCAGCTCACCTGGATGCGAACGACTTTCACGTCGCGCCATTCATCGCCGAGCGGCGTGTGCTCGTAACCGGCGCCGGAGGATCGATCGGCTCTGAAATCTGTCGTCAGCTCATGCGCTTTGATCCCTCGCGCATCGTGCTCGTAGACCGTGCGGAGCCGGCCCTGTTCGCCATCCATCGCGAGCTTGTCGAGGCCTTGCCCACAACCGCGATCGACGTGGTCCCGCAGCTGTGCGATATCAGCCACCCCGACCGCGTCCACGCGTTGCTTGCCGATCAGCGGCCCGACGTCATCATCCACGCGGCCGCGTTCAAGCATGTGCCACTGATGGAGCATCATCCACTCGAAGCCATCGAAAACAATACGCTCGCCACCGCCACGCTCGCTGAGATCTCAGCCGAGCACGGTGTGGATACATTCATCGCGCTATCCAGCGACAAGGCTGTCTACCCCACGAGCGTGATGGGGGCGTCCAAACTGGTGGCAGAGCGATTTCTCGAATCACTTGCGGGCCAATCGCGAACGAAATTCGTCGTCGTGAGGTTTGGCAACGTGCTCGGGTCGAGCGGGAGCGCGGTCCCGATCTTCATGGATCGGCTGCGCCGCAGGCTCCCGATCACGATCACCGACCCAGCCGTCCGCCGGTATTTTCTGACTGTGGATGAAGCGGCCCAGCTCAGCCTTCTGGCAGGCGCGATGAGCCCGCGTGGCGGGATCTATGTGCTCGAAATGGGGGAGCCGCTTTCGATCGTCGATCTCGTTGGCATCCTGGCTTTCGTGATGGACATTCCACAACACCAGGTTGAGATCAACTACTGCGGCCTCCGGCCAGGTGAAAAGCTCGACGAAGACCTGTTTTTTGCGGAGGAGGAGCATGAGTCAACCGGCAGCCCGTTCGTGATCCGCGCGCAGCGTGCTGTCCGCCCCCTCGCTGAGGTGCAGGGCTGGCTTGCCGAGCTCCGCGAAGCGGTCGCCAATGGCCCCGAGGCCGCCGCCACGAAACTGATCCAGATCAGTTCAACCGCGGCCGATGGGCCGCCTCCTCAGCGGCATCCCGCCCATCCCGCGCGGGTGGGAGCCTCGTGAATTCCACGCACTCCATGTCGCCGCCGCCAGCCGCACGATGGCGCGTGCCGTTCGTAAGGCCGGATCTTCCCTCGTTTGTCGAGGTGGAGCCCGCCTTTCGGAAGATCTTCGCTGGCGGCAGCCTCACGAAGGGCGAGGAACTGGCGCAGCTCGAAGCCGCGGCATGCGCCCGGCTCGGTGCTATCGAGGTGGTGGGCGTGTCAAGCTGCACTGTTGGTCTAGCGCTCGGCCTCAAGGCGCTGGTGCACATGCAGGGCGACGAGCAGCGCGATGAAGTGATCATGCCCAGTTTCACCTTCTTGGCCGGCCCAGCCGCCGTTGAGTGGGCCGGCCTGAGGCCCGTCTTCGTGGATTGCGACCCTGCCGCGTGGACGGTATCACCGGCATCCGTTGCAGCTGCGATTTCACCCCGCACCGCGGCAATTCTTGCTTGCCACACATTTGGATGCCCCTGCGACCTCGACGAACTGACGTCGATAGCGGATGAAGCCGGCATTCCGCTGATGATCGACGCGGCCCACGGCCTCGGCTCCCGGTTTCGTGGTCGGCAAGTCGGCAGCGAAGGTTTTGCCCAAGTTTTCAGCCTCTCGCCGACGAAGCTCGTGGTGGCGGGCGAAGGAGGCCTGGTGGCCACATCATCGCCCGAGTTTGCAGCGCTCCTGCGGCGGCTTCGCGAATACGGCAACGACGGCGATTATTCGTGTTCACTCTCAGGCCTCAACGGCCGGCTTCCGGAGTTGTCGGCAGCGCTGGGCCACGCGTCACTCGCTCGGCTGCCAGAAGTGCTCCGAAGCCGCGCCTCGGCGGCGGCAGCCTATCTGAATGTGCTCGATGGCGTGCCGGGCATTGGCGTCCAGCAGATTGCTGCCAATGCTTCGAGTAGCTGGAAGGATTTCTCGATCACGATCAACCCCGATGAATTCGGCACGAGCCGAGACGCGGTAAGGCAAGTTCTGGCCGCCCAGGGCATCGACACGCGTGCCTACTATTCGCCGGCCTGCCACCGCATGCCCGCGTTTATCCGATACCATTCAGCTGACCGGCATCTTCCAGCCACCGATCACCTCGCCGCACGCAGCCTGTCGCTGCCGATGGGCGCCCATGTGTCGCCGGCTGTCGCCGAGATGGTGGCCCGCGCATTGCTCGATGCCCGCGGCTAACCCTCGATAACCATGCCATCCGTACCCGATTCCGCCGACCTGTTCCCACCGCTGCACGAACTCGAATCGGTGCTCTGGCCGGGGCTCGCGCTCTTGGTGTTCGTTCTCTCTGCGGTCATCGTAGACCTCGTAATCGTGCTTGCCACACGCTATCGGCTCATCGACTTGCCCAATCGCCGTAGCGCCCACGCCCTGCCGACGGCCCGCGGCGGCGGTGCAGCAATCGTGATCACCGTGGCTGCGGGAGCGACAGCAGCGGCGTTTCGCTGGCCAAACATGGCGATGCCAATCATGGCCGGCACGCTCCTACCAGCGCTCGTGATCGGGTTCGTCGGAGTGATCGACGACATGCAACCGCTGAGGGCATCCCTGCGGCTCTTCATCCAGATTGCGGTGGCTCTAGCGATTACATGGCTACTCGGCCCGCTGCGTTCGATCAGCATCCCGGGCCTTCCAGAGATCGAGCTTGGCCGGGCGGCATGGCCCGTCACGGTGTTGTGGATCGTCGGCTTTACCAACGCGTTTAACTTTATGGACGGCATCGACGGCATGGCAGCCCTCGGCGCCGTAGTTGTCGGGATTTCATTCGCAGTGCTCGCGCTTGTGTGCTGGGTACCCCCTTCGATAGTGCTCGGTGCTTTTCTGGCGGCTGCAGCGGGCGGATTTCTCGTCTTCAATTGGCAGCCGGCCCGGATCTTCATGGGCGACGTCGGCAGCGCATTTTTAGGCACGTTTTTTGCCGCCATGCCGCTGTTGTTTCCGTCGCATTGGCGCGGAACAGTGTTCGTGCCGGCTGCTGTCATGCTCTGGCCATACATCTACGACCCATTTATTTCCGTGCTCAGGCGCGCAGCCTCCGGGCACAATCCGCTCGAGCCTCATCGTGAGTTTTTGTTTCACAGGCTCGTGCGGAGCGGCGTGCCCCACGCCCGGGTGAGCTTGCTTTACGGCGGCCTGGCCGCGGCTGGCGGCTTGGCAGGCGTCGCAATGGTGTTGCCAGCCGTCCCTTTGGTGATCAGGTCGCTTTTGCCACTTCTGCCCGTCGGTCTCGCTCTTGCACTCACCGTTGGCGTTGAATGGCGGTGCGCGAAAACGGGCCTCGCCCCCGCTGGCGGTTCCGAACACACACCGAAGACCGAATGAACCTGCCCCTCTCGAAACACCGTATCGGCATGCGACCGCTCTCTCGCAAAGCGGCTGGGCTCGTCGTCGTACACGCCGTGGCATTCGCAGCGGTGTATTTCTTCGCCTTTTTCACCCGCTACGACTTCACGTTTGAATGGCGGTGGTTCGCAATTTATGCCGCCACGGTCAGTGGCCTCGTCGTGCTGAAGTCGATCATTTTCTACGTCCTGGGGCTGTGCCATGTGTCGTGGCGCAGGATGGCGTTCGCCGATCTCCTCAATCTGATCTGGGCAGCGACGCTTTCGATGCTCGTCTTGGCAACAATCGACGGGCTGTTTCTTACGAGCGGCCGTTTCGGGGGAGTGCAGCACGTACCTCGCGGCGTGATCCTGCTCGACTGGGCCGCCACGATTCTGCTGATCGGCGGAATTCGCGCCGTGTGGCGGAGCGTCCACGAAGAACTGCGGCCCCTGTTCAGTCGGCAGCCGGCCCGCACGGCACTGATCATCGGGGCGAACCAGGCCGGAGAACTTCTAGCCCGCAATCTCATGGCGACGGCCCGCAGCCCGTATGTGATCGTGGGATTTCTTGACGACGATGCATCGCTGCATCACACTCGCTTCTCCGGGATCGAAGTCCTCGGCAGCGTGGCAAACGCAGGCGCCGAGGTCGCGCGGCGGCACGTGGACGACGTGCTCGTGCAGTCTGGCACGCTCACGGGCCGCGCATTCCGTCAACTGCTCGCCGATTGCTCAGCCTCCGGGGCAGCTGTCAAGGTGATGCCGGCGATCGACGAACTGCTCGGCGTGACGGCCAATGACCGCACCCACATGCGACTTCGGCCGGTCGAGATCAAAGACGTGCTCCGTCGTGAGCCCGTGCAACTCGACGACTCGGCCGTGGCCAGCCTGGTTGCTGGCCGCACGGTGCTCATAACCGGGGCAGGGGGATCGATCGGCTCAGAGATCTGCCGCCAGGTGGTGCGGTTTCACCCGCGGAGAATCGTACTCCTCGATCACGCGGAAAACGGCGTGTTTGCCCTGGAGCAGGAGTTTGCCCGGCTCGATCGCGCACCCGCTGCAGACTTTCTCGTCGCAGACATCACCGATGAAGATCGCATGGATCGAATCTTCGCGTCATACCGGCCCGACGTGGTGTTTCACGCTGCAGCTCACAAGCATGTTCCGCTCATGGAGACAAACCCCGCCGAGGCGATCAAAAATAACTGCCTCGCCACGCGGATCCTGGCCCGCCTTGCAGACTGCCATGGCACGGGAACGTTTGTCTTCATCTCAACCGACAAGGCCGTGTATCCAACGAGCGTGATGGGCTGCTCGAAGCTCATCGCCGAGCGCTACGTGCAGGCACTTTCAAGCGAATCCGACACACGTTTCATGGTGGTGCGTTTCGGCAACGTGCTCGGATCGAGCGGCAGCGTGGTGCCGACGTTTCAGGAGCAGATTCGTCGCGGCGGGCCGATCACGGTCACGCATCCGGAGATCGAGCGGTTTTTCATGCTCATTCCCGAGGCGGCGCAGCTCGTGCTCCAGGCGGCGGCGATGGGCAAGGGCGGCGAGATCTTCGTGCTCGACATGGGCGAGAGCGTGAGGATCGTCGACCTCGCCCGCGACCTGATCGCGCTCTCGGGCATGTCGGAAGACGACATCGAGATCGTGTTCACCGGCCTGCGGCCCGGCGAAAAACTCGCCGAAGAACTCTACTTCGCCGATGAGCGCCGCGTGGCCACGCCCCACCCGAAGGTGTTTTGTGCAACCCATCGGCCTGCCGATCTCGCGGCCATCGAAGGCCTGCTCGAAGCGCTCCGCGAGGTGCTCGACGAACCTGCCGACATGATCCGCGCCCGGCTCCAGGAACTCGTGCCTGAGTATGGGCCGGCTCCCTCGTGGCGACAGACCTCCAGGTCTGTCGAATAAACTTCCCCCTCGTGGCGACAGTCCTCCAGGTCTGTCGTGGAACTTCGCCTTATGTAGCGACGGACCTCCAGGTCTGTCGTGCGCCGGATTCGACAGGCCTGGAGGCCTGTCGCTACATATGCTCTACGCCAAATACATCAAGCGCGGCCTCGATCTGCTGGCTGCTGCTGCGCTGCTCATCATCCTCCTCCCCCTGCTCGTGATCGTGTGGATCGCCGTGCGGCTCTGCCTCGGATCCCCCGTCCTCTATTTCTCGGAGCGTGCCGGCCAGGGCGGCCGGCCGTTTCTGCTCGCCAAATTTCGCTCGATGACCGATTCAAAAGGCCCCGACGGCTGCCTCCTGCCCGACGATGAGCGGCTCACGCCGTTCGGCTTGTTTCTCAGGCGCACGAGCCTCGACGAGCTGCCGCAGCTCGTGAGCGTGCTCACCGGCTCGATGAGCATGATCGGGCCGCGGCCGCTGCCGCTTCGCTACCTTTCCCGGTATTCGCCGCGGCAGGCCCGGAGGCTCGAGGTGCTGCCCGGGCTCACGGGCTGGGCCCAGATTCACGGCCGGAATTCGCTCGATTGGCCCACCCGGCTGGAGCTTGATGTGCAGTATGTCGATATGCTGGGGCGATGGTTTGCCCCGGCTCTCGACCTCTGGATCGCCCTCGCCACGATGGTGCAGCTTGCCTGGCAGGCGTTCACGGGCCGCGGCATCGCCGCTCCCGGATCGGCCACGATGACTGAATTCGAATGACACCGCTCGACGCTATCGCCGCCGCCATCCGCACGGTGCTCCACGACACCGGCCGTGATGCCGCGGCCATCGCACCAGAGATGCTCTTGGCGGCCGACTTGGGCCTCGATTCGCTCGATCTCGCGCAAACAATCGTCCTCTTGGAGCGGTCGCTCGGCGTCGATCCGTTTCGTGCGGCTCCGGCCGTGGCGCCGCGGCCCGCCATTCGCACCGTCTCTGATCTTGTCAGTATTTACTCCGCCGCCATCGATTCACCCCGCTCACACACACCATGACTACCGCCGCCAACGCCACCACCATCGCCCATCTCGCCGACGCTCCGGCCGAAGACCGGCTCGCTTCGGCCGTCGCCCTCGTCGCCCGCCAGTTTCCCGACCGCACCGCGATCGTCGCCAATGCCGGCGGCGATTCGCGCCGCGTGATCGACTATGCCACGCTCGCTGCCGCGATCACGAAGCTCGAAGCCGAGCTGGCCGGGGCGCGGCCGGTGGGCATCGTGGCCCGTGCAAAGCGCGTCGAATCGCTGGTGGTGATCGCCGCAGCCTGTGGCCGCGAGCATGTGCCCGTGGCCTTTCTTGCCGAAGACGCCCGCGATCTCGTGGGTGAACTCCGCGACTGGCTGCCGCTCGACGACTCGCTCACGCTGCCACCCACCGCGGCAGCCGGCCCACGGCGCGAGTTTGAAACGGTGCCGCCGCAGGTGGTAGTGGCCACGAGCGGCACGAGCGGCCCGCCGAAGCTCGTCGATCATTCCTGGGATTCGCTCTTGGCCGCGGCCCGGCTCGCCGAGCAGTGGCACGGCCGCGGCTGGCTGCTCGTCTACGACGCCACCCGCTGGGCCGGCCTGCAGGTGTGGCTCCAGGCGCTGCTCACGGCCGGCCGCATCGTGGTGCCAGCCTCGCGCGATCCCGATCTCGTGGCCAAGGCCTGCCTCGACGAAGACGTGTCGATCCTGCCCGCCACGCCCACGCTCTTGCGCCGGCTGATCACCTCGGGCGACCGTGCGGCGGTCTCAACAATGAAGCTCGATCGAATCACGCTCGGCGGCGAGGCGGCCGATGCCCAGCTTTTGGACCAGGCCAAGGCACTCTTCCCGAATGCAAAAATCACGCATGTCTATGCCACCACGGAGTTGGGCGAGGTGTTTCGCGTGACCGACGGCTCGGCGGGCTTTCCGGCGGAGTGGATCGGCAAGCAGCTGCCCGGCGGTGCGCGGCTTTCGATGCGCCGCGATGGCGAATTGCTCGTGCAGCTCTCGCGCGACACGGCCGAAGTGGCCACGGGCGATCTGGTCGAGCGCCGCGGTAAGCGGTTTGAATTTACCGGGCGGCGGAGCGACGTGATCGTGGTGGGCGGGGCGAAGGTGTTTCCGAAGCGTGTCGAGGAGATTTTGCGCGGCGTGCCGGGCATCGCCGAAGCCCGCGTCTATGGCCTGCCGAGCGCGATCACGGGTGAGCTCGTGGCCGCAGAGATCGTGGTGCATGAGCCCCTGCCTGCCGGCACCACGCCCGATCAGGTCCGGTCGGCGGCGCTCGCGATCTGCCGCGAGCGTCTCGAGCCCCACGCCGTGCCGCGGCTCCTCGACTTCGTGAAGAAGCTCGCCACCACCGCCGCCGGCAAAATCCCCCGCCGCTAACGCCACCGTAGCGACAGGCCTCCAGGCCTGTCGAAGGACAGACCTGGAGGTCTGTCCCCACAAACAGTGCTCCCGGGCATTTTTCAAGTAAACTGAACACATCGCTCCGGAGTTTTTCACATGGCAACCGTTCACCCTCGCTTCCTAATCGATGAACATCAGCGGCCGACAGACGTCGTACTGACGATCGAGCAATGGCAGCAAATTCAGGAGGATCTGGACCAGCTCGAAGATATTCGTGCATACGACGCCGCGAAAGCTGGCCCCAGCGATGCAGTTCCCCTCTCACAGGCGGCTAGAGAGCTTCGCGGAAATAAGTCGGCGTGACGTACGAAGTCAGCATCTTGAAGTCTGCGCTGAAGCATCTTCAAAAGCTTCCGCGTGATTCACAGGAACGGCTGGCCGAGGCGATGACGGACCTGGGGTCATCTCCCAGGCCCGTGGGGGCAATCAAACTTGCCGGTCGCGACGCCCATCGCATTCGAAACGGCGACTATCGTGTTATTTATGAGATAGACGATGATTCCCACACGATCCTCATAGTCGCGATTGCCCACCGTAAAGACGCATACCGGTAGGTTCATGCCCACATCCCTCGTTTCCGGCGGTTCGCGGGGCCTCGGCCTGGCTATCGTCGAGCGGCTGCTGGCCCGCGGCGACTCGGTGGCCACGTTCTCTCGCTCTGGCTCCGAGGCCCTCGCGGCCCTCGCCGCGAAGCACCCGGGCCGGCTGCATACCGAAACGCTCGACGCGGCCGACGCCTCGGCCCTGCGTGGCTTCGTGGACCGTGCAGCAGCCTCCTTCGGCTCGATCGACCACTGCATCGCGAATGCCGCGGTCGCCCACGAAGGCGTGCTCGCCACGGCCACCGACGCCGAGATCGATGCGATGCTCGCCGTCAATCTGCGCGGCTCGATCGTGCTCGTGCGCGAGGCGGTGCGGCAGATGCTCGTGAAGGCAGGGCAGCCGTCGATCACGCTCGTCTCGTCGATCGTGGCGTCGCACGGCAGCCCGGGCCTGGCTGTTTACGCCGCCACGAAGGCCGGCCTCGAAGGCTTCGCCCGCAGCCTCGCCCGCGAGCTCGGGCCGCGGGGCATCCGGGTGAACGCCGTGGCCCCCGGCTTTCTCGAAACGGATCTTTCCGCCTCGCTCTCGGCCGAAAACCGCAGCCGGATCATCCGCCGCACGCCGCTCGGCCGCCTGGGCCTGCCGGCCGACGTGGTGGGCGCGATCGACTTCCTCTCGAGCCCGCGCGCCGCCTTCATCACTGGGCAAGTGCTCACCATCGACGGCGGCGCCTCGTAACCGTAAGCAAGGCTCAAGCCTTTCGGAACGGCCTCCAAGCCTGTCGGTCCCGTGTAGCGACAGGCCTCCAGGCCTGCAGCGGCTCGACGGTGTTGATGTGGATCAATACGCAATACACCGTCCGATCGGTGTCGGGATCGGTGACGATCACCCGGTTCTTTCCAATCGCAAGGCACTCGGGATAGAGGATCTCATGAACCTCGCCGTTCGACATCCGAATCACGAACGGCTCAAACGGCTGCCGACGCACAAACTCCCGCAGGGTTTCGACATTCATGGTGAGGCTCCCTGAAAACTCGATCCATCACACGAACGAGCCGTAGAGTGTACAGCCGTCTGGGCTATCCGATTGACTCCACCGACCCCAAGATGTTGTGTATGGGCTTTTTGTCACCGGCGTGCTGGAGGAGTTCCTTGAGGGGGACTGGGGCAATCTGTACGGCCTGCTGCA
>JAIXPT010000379.1 GCA_027486095.1 Planctomycetaceae bacterium
CGTCCGGGCCAGGCCTGGAGGGCCGGATGACTTCCAGCCGACGGAGTCGGCCAAGCGAAAATCGGCACGACGCCGATGTTTCGCGTACAGCACGAGCTGGAGCTCCGTCGCTACATGTGGCGACAGGCCTCCCGGCCTGTCGAGGAACGGGGCTTCATCCCCCTTCTGGCCCCTCTTCCTCAGCCGCCATGCGCACGCAGCACGGCATTCGCTGGCATGAGTCACTACAACTAGCGATCGCCACGAATCACCCCCTCATCGGGGGTGCAAATGTACGAATCGCGCAAAACCGATCCAATTTCTTGACGCCACCGCCTCCGCACGTATACTCGTGGCGAACGGCGGAGAGAATCCGCCGCAAAGTTCTCCCAGGAAACGCTACTGCACGCACCCGTCACCGTGTTCTGCCTGAGCAGAATCGCTGGCCTTCTTTTGCGGCAGTAGTTTATTCGGCGCACCCCGTTCCCCGCCGGTCATTCCGGTTGTGACGCTCGATACGCCTTCCCCGCGGTAGTCGCAGGCCTGCGTTCGGTTCGTTCTTAGCACGATGACAGTGCGTGCCTTGCCACCACGTCATGCCAATCGATCGCATCTCGCTCCGCACCTTTTGCGTCGCTTCTGCTGCTAGTTTGCTCCTTGCTGCCGGAGGGCCCTGGGCCGGCCAAGCCGAGGCGCAGGTGACGTGGATCAACATGACGCCCGGGGGGCAACTTTGGACCACCGGCAGTTTCTGGAGCACCGGCACGGCCCCGAATGCGGTCGGTGCCTGGGCGAGCGTGACGGCGAACATCACCGGCAACCAGGTGATCTCGCTCGACGTCACGGGAACGCTCGGCCGGCTCGATCTCGGTGACTCCGACGGCTCGGCGGCCTACACGATTTCATCCGTCGCCACCAATCGGCTCGTATTCGATGTGGCATCGGGGCAGGCGTCGCTGAACCAAACATCCTCGAGTGCTGCGAATACGATCACGGCCGGTGTGCGCCTGAACGACACGCTCGTCGTGACGAACAGCTCGGCGAATGCCCTCGAGATCTCCGGGGCGATCATCGGGTCGGGCGGCCTCACGAAGAGCGGGGTGGGCGCGCTGATCCTCGGCGGAGGCAACTCTTACACCGGGGCCACGACGATCACGGCCGGCACGCTCCAGGTGACGCGAAACGACGCTCTGCCCAGCAGCGCCCTGACGATGTCGGGCGGCGCGCTCGATCTCACGGGCGTCAGCGCCTCGGCCGGCGCCTTCTCGGCCTCGGCCGGCGTAAGCCTGACGGGCGGTTCGCTCACCGCCACGAGCTACGCGTTTTCGAACGCGGCCGATACGGCCACAGTCAGTAGCATTCTGGCAGGCTCCGGTGGACTCACGAAGACAGGCGCCGGCAACCTCACGCTGAACGCCGCCAACACCTACACCGGCGCCACCACCGTGAGCGGCGGCGGCACGCTCACGCTCGGCGTCGCCAACGCCATCGCGAGCACCGGCACGCTGACGATGACGAACGGCGCGCTCGTGCTCGGCGGCACCCAGTCAATCGCCCAGTTCAACGCAACCGATGTGACGCTCGGAGCGGGCACGATTTCCGCCTCGACGGGCTTCACGTTCTCGGTCGGCTCCGGCACGAACACGGTCGCCACCGTGCTGGCCGGCTCGGGCACATTTGCCAAGAGCGGCAACGGCACGCTCCTGCTCACGGGCAGTAACACGCTCAGCGGCACCCACACGATCAACGCCGGCACGCTCGCGATCGGCTCTGCTAACCGGATTGCCGACGGCGCGAGCGTGACGCTTGCCGGCGGCACGTTTGACCTCGGCAGCTTTACCGAAACGATCACGAACTTCAACGCCACAGGCGCGGGCACGATCACGGGCGGCACGCTCAACACATCGGGCAGTTTCGGGTTTAGCAACGGCTCCGGCACTGTGACGGTCGATACCGTCCTCGCCGGCAGCGGCCGCACGCTGACGAAGTCGGGCAACGGCACGCTGCTGCTCAAAGCCGCCAACACCTACACCGGCGCCACGACCGTGAGCGGCGGCACGCTCGCCCTCGGCGCGAGCGAACGGATCGCCGACGGCAGCAGCCTCACGCTCTCGGGCGGCTCGCTCGATCTCGACGGCGCCACGGAAACGGTCGCAAACTTCACCGCCTCGAGCGCCGGCACCGTCACGGCCGGCACGCTCGCCGTGACGGGCACGTTTGGCGTCAGCAACGCCTCGGCCACCGTGCAGATCGACGCCGCCCTCGCCGGCGCGGGCCGGAGCCTCACCAAGAGCGGCGCCGGCACGCTCCTCCTCAACGGGATCAACACCTACACGGGCACCACCTCACTCACCGCCGGCACGCTGCAACTCGGCCGCAGCGACGCTCTCGACGACGCCTCGTCGCTCGCGCTCTCGGGCGGCACGCTCAACCTCGGCGGATTCATCGACACCGTGGCCACCTTCTCGGCGACAGGCGGCACGGTCAACAACGGCACGCTCACCTCGACGGGCGGCTACTCCGTGACCAACGGCTCCGGCACCGTGCAGATCGACGCGATCCTGGCCGGCAGCAGCAACCTCACGAAGAGCGGCGCCGGCACGCTCATCCTCGGCGGGGCGAACACCTACACCGGCACGACGTCGATCCAGGGCGGCACGCTCCAGCTCGGCTCGACGGGCAACCTCGCCTCCACCAGCACGGTCGACCTGGTTGGCGGCACGTTCAATCTGAACAGCCGCTCGCAGACGCTCGGCTCGTTTTCGATCAACGGCTCAGGTACGGTGACCGTCGGCACGCTTTCCGCCGGCTCCTACACGGTGAATGCGACCGCCGCATCGGCGATCAACGCGGCCATGACCGGCAACGGAGCCCTCGTCAAGTCGGGCGCCGGTGTCCTCACGCTCGGCGGCTCCAACTCCTTCACCGGCGGTACGACGATCGACAACGGCGGCCTCACGGTGGGTACGGGCGGCGTGCTCGGCGGCGCCGTCACGCTCAACGCCGGCACGCTCACCAACAGCGTGGTCAATGGGATCACCGGCAACGTCACGGTCAACAGCGGCACGTTCACCGGGACGAGCGCCACATCGCTCGGCGTGCTCACGGTCGCCGGCGGCGCCGTGACGAACTCCGGCGCGATCACCGCCACGCAGGTCGATGTGACGGCCGTCTCGGGCACGACCACATTCTCCGCGCCGTTGGCCGCGGCCACGGGTGCCTTCACCCGCACCGGTGCCGGCACGCTCGTGATGAGCACGGCCCAGACCAACTACTCGGGTACGGTGTCCCTTGGCTCATCGGGCCTCGTGCAGGTGGGTGCGAATACGACGCTCGGCACCGGCCTCCTCAAGCTCGAGGGTGCTCGACTCTCTGCGAACAGCACCACCGCCCGCACGTTCGGCAACACGCTGATCGAGATCTCGGCCGACATGACGTTTGGCGATGCGTCGAACAACGGTGGCCTCACGTTCGCTTCGGGCACCGGCACGCTCATCGGCGACCGGACCCTCACGCTCGACAGCAGCGTCAACTTCACGCGGCTCTCGGGTACAGGCGGGCTCACCAAGGCGGGCAACGGCACGCTCACGCTGAGCGGCTCCAACGGTTTTGGCAGCACCACGATCGACGCGGGCGGGATCACCGTGTCGACGGGCACGCTCACCGGCCCGATCACGCTCAACGCCGGCACGCTCACCAACAGCACGGCCAATGGCATCACCGGCGCCGTGACGATCAACGGCGGCACGTTCACAAGCAGCCAAGCCATCGGAAACATGGGCATTCTCACGCTCAACGGTGGTGCGGTTTCGAACGTGGCTGCGGGCGTGATCACGGCGACGCAGGTCGATGTCATCGCCGCGTCCGGCACGACGTCGTTCTCGGCGCCGCTTTCGGGTAGCACAGGCGCCTTTACCCGCACCGGCGCCGGCACGCTCGTGATGGGCGGCACGATGGCTTCCTACACCGGCACCGTCTCGCTCGGCAGCTCTGGGGCCGTGCAGGTCGCCTCGGCGTCGGCGAGCGTCTTCGGTACGGGCCTGCTCAACCTCGAAGGCAACCAACTCTCGTCGAACGGCACCACGGCCCGTTCGGTCGGCAATAATTTCGTGCAGTTCACGGGCGACTCCACGCTTGGCGACGCCGAGAACACCGGCTTGCTCACGTTCACGGGCACGGCCGTGACGCTCGTCGGCGACCGCACGCTCGCGTTCGCGAGCGATGCCACCTTCACCCGCGGCCTCAGCGGCACGGGCACGTTCACGAAGACGGGCGCCGGCACGCTCACCGTGAACGGCACGAGCTCCTTCGGCGGCGGCGGCACCGTCAGCGAGGGCACGCTCGCCGTGAGCGGTGCGAATACGAGGCTCAACGGCTCGATCGCCGTCGGCGGCTCGGGCACGCTGCTCAACTCCACGACCAGTGGCGTCAGGGGCGACATCACCCTGAACGCCGGCGGCGTCTTCAACAACACCGTGACCAACACGGCCACGAGCCTCTCCGTCAACGGCGGCACCTTTTCGGGCTCCGGCAACACGACGCTCACCACGCTCACGCTCGCCGGCTCCGGTGACCTCGTGAACACGGGCACGCTCACCGCCTCGGCGATCAATGCCACGGCCACCTCCGGCACGACCGTGCTGGCCACGACGCTCGCCGGCACCGGCTCCTTCACGAAGACCGGCGCGGGCCTCGTCGACGTCACGGGCACCAACTCCGGCTATACCGGCCCTGTGTCGCTCAGCGCAGGCACGACGCTTGTCGGGCGAACCTCGGCCCTCGGCACGGGCACGCTCTCGCTCGGTGGGGCGACGGGCGTCACCACGCTCGCCACGTCGGGCAGCCTCGCGAGCACGCTGTCGAACTCGCGGGTGAACTTCACCGGCACGACGACGTTCGGCAGTGGCACGAACAACGGCAGCCTCACGCTCTCCGGCAGCGGCGTGCTCACGGGCAACGCCACACTCGATGTCGACACCGGCGTCACGCTCACCGGCGCACTCTCAGGTTCGGCGAACCTCACGAAGACCGGTGGCTCGACGCTCACGCTCAACGGGGCCAACACGTATGTGGGCGACACGAACGTGTCGGCCGGACAACTCCGCATCGAGGCGGCCGCGGGCGCCGGCAAGACGGGCACGACGAACGTCCAAGGCGGCTCGCTCGTTCTTGGCAACAATACCGCGCTCGGTAACGACGCGCTCGTGCTCTCGAGCGGAGGGCTGTATGGCAACGGCAATCGGTCGATCGCCAACGCCGTCACGCTCTCCGGGAGCATCGCGGCCGGCTCGACCGGAAGCGGCGTGAACGGCTCGCTTACGTTCACCGGTCCATTCGAACTCGCGGGTGCAGGCAATCGGTTCATCAGCGCCGGCAGTGCGATCACGTTCTCCGGCCCCGTCTCCGGCGCCGGCACGCTCGTGAAGCAGGGCGGCTCGTCGCTCACGCTCTCCGGCTCCAACACCTTCTCGGGCGGTGCGACGATCTCCGACGGCCTGCTCACCTTCTCGACCGCAGAGGCGCTGCCGGCAACCGGCAACGTGGCCATCAGCGGCGGTGCGCTCGCCGCCACGGGGTCCTTCGCCAACGTGACAGCGTGGCTGGGCAGCGGCCGGATTGCCGCCAACCCCAACGGTGCCCTGGCGATCACGGCGAACAGCACGAGCGAAGCGATTGACTTCAGTGCGGCTGCGAACCCCACGCTGAACACTGCGAGCCTGTCGCTCGGCTCAGTGACCACGCTGACCTACTCCGGGGCATTCACACCCTACGAGTCGAACGGCACACAGACCTACCGGCTCGGCGGCGGGCAGGGCGTGCTCACGTTCGCCACCGCGATCACCGATGGCGGCACGAATCCGACGCAGGTGGTGATCCGGGGCGACGGCGGCGGCGGCAGAGTGCGGTTTGGCACGGAGAACACGTTCACCGGCAACGTCACGCTCGCCTCCAGCTACCTCGACTTCTCCAACCCGAACCAGCTCACGAATGTCACGGGCGCGTCGGGCAACGCTCTCGTCTTCCAGGGAGGCGGTCTCTTCTACTCCGGCACGAACTCGGATCTCTCTGGCAAGTTTGCCCCGGTGGAATCCGGCCGACAGGCCCTCATCCATACGAACGGCCAAAATGTGACGTTCGCGACGGCAATCACCGGCTCGGGCGGCCTGTGGAAAACCTGGGCCGGCACGCTCACGGCGACGGCCGACTATCTCGGCGCCACGACCGTCAACGGCGGCACGCTCAACCTCACGCTCGCCAGCGACGCAGCCTCAGCCCCGACTGGCACGTTCTCGATGTCGAATAACGGCCTGCTTCAGCTGACCACGGCGACCAATCGCACGGTCAACGCGACCTTCTCGCAGAGTGGTGGCGGCATCCTGGAACTTTCAAGCGTGGGCGATGCCGCGCTCACGCTCTCAGGCACGATCACGCGAACCTCCGGCACGACGAACCTGCCCGGCCCACTCAAGGCCACCGGCGGCACCATCGTGTTCAACGGCCGCTCGACTACGCCCTCGGCGACCGACTGGACCGTCACCGGCGCCACGCTCGTGCTTTCGAGCACCACGGCCAACCAGAACGACACGACCGAGTCGGTTGCGGCGGGCAGCACCGTCCGGCTCGGCGCGTCGAACCAGATCCTCACGGCGGTGGAGGGCCTCTCGGGCACGTTCGACCTCGCGGGCTACTCCGATACGTTCGAGACCGTCAGCGGCACGGGGCTCGTCACCAACTCGAACAGTCTCGCCCCGAGCACGCTCACGCTCACGACAGGCGGCACGCTCACGCCCACGTTCACCGATTCGGGTTCAGTCGGAAGCCTGCGGCTCGTGCTCAGCGGCTCCGATGCGAGCCAGATGTTCACGATGGCCAACAACTCCAATAGCTACGTCGGCGGGACGGAGATCACGCAGGGCGTGCTCGCGATCGGCTCGGGGGCGAACGTGCTCGGCGGCGTCGCCGGTTCGCTCACCGCGGCCGGCACGGCGCTCACGGGCTCGACGGGCACCGTCGTGATTCAGAGCACCGACTCGGGGAGCCGGACCTACGGTGGTGAGTTCCGCGTGGCTGGTCCGGTGACGCTCGGCGGAGGCTCGACCGGCAGCCTCGAGTTCGCCGGGGCCACCACACTGCTCACCACGAGCACGATCGCCAACGACGGCGACGTGACGCTCTCCGGACCGGTGGGCGGGGCGAACGGCTTTACGAAGACGGGCGCGGGCCTGCTCACGCTCTCCGGCAACAACACCTACAGCGGCCTGACGACGCTGGCCTCAGGCACGCTGCTCGCCAACGGCTCGAACTCGGGCTCCGGCGGCACGACGCTCGAAGCGGGCCAGTTGCTCGTGGGCGGGAACGACCCGCTCGCCTCCGGCACGCTCTCGTTCGCCGGCGGCGCGGTCTCGAGCGACGGCCTGAGCGGCCGCACGCTCTCCAACCCGCTCCTCTTCGCGGCGAGCACGACTCTCGGCGACTCCAGCCGATCGGGCGGCCTGACATTTACCGGCATCGGCACGGGCACCGGCATGCAGTCGCTCACGGTGGCCAGCGACGTCACGCTCGCCGGAGCCCTCTCAGGCGATCTCGGCCTTACGAAGGCCGGCGCGGCTTCGCTCACACTCTCGAACGCCGCCAACTCGTTCACCGGCGGCGTCGCGATCACGGCCGGCGAGGTTCGCGTCGGGGCCAATGCCGCCCTGGGCACCGGCACGCTCACGCTCACCGCCGGCTCGATCTCGAGCGATGGCCTCACGGCTCGGACCCTCGCCAACACCGTCACGATCGGCGGCAATGTCGGCATCGGCGATGCTGTGGACACAGGCCTGCTCACGTTCAGCGGCCCGGCCACACTCACGGCGAACAGCACCGTCTCCTTCCTGAGCGACGCCGTATTCAGCGGCAACATTGGCAACAACGGCACGAGCCGCACGCTCACGAAGGACGGCGCGGGCACGCTCACGCTCACCGGATCCAACTCGCATGGCGGGACGACGCTCAATACGGGCCGGATCCGACTGGGCAGCAACTTTGCCCTTGGCAGTGGCACCACCGGCACGGTGACGCTGAACGCCGGCACGCTCTCGAGCGACGGCAGCACCGCCCACACGATCGCCAATCCGGTGACGCTCGGAGGTGATGTGACGATCGGCAACGCGATCGAGAACGGCGCCCTCTCGTTCACCGGAACGTCCACGCTCACCGCGGCCCGCACGGTCACGTTTGCGAGCGACGCGACGATGAACGTCATCGCGGGTTCCCACCTCTTCACCAAGGACGGCCCCGGCACGCTCACGATCACCGGTGCGGGGACGCAGGCCGGCACGACGATCAATGCGGGCACGGTCCGGATCGGTAACGCCGCCTCGCTCGGCAATGCCGGAAACGTCACGCTTGCTCAGGGCGTCACGCTGACGGGTATTGGCACGACGGCCCTCACGGTCGCGAGACCGTTCGTCTTGGCGGGGGATGCCACGCTCGGCGCCACCACCGGCGACACGGCAGCGCTCACGTTTAGCGGCACGACCTCGTTCGCCGGCAACCTCACGCTGACCACGTTGAGCAACGTGACGATCTCCGGGACGATCTCTGGCGGCGCGAACACGCTCACGAAGACGGGCAGCGGCACGCTCGTACTCTCGGCCTCCAACGCCTACGGCAACACGGTCGTGAGCCAGGGCACGCTCCGCGTCAATAACGACAACGCCCTCGGCACCACGGGCAGCGTGACGCTGGCGAGCGGCGTCACGCTCACCGGCCTGTCGACGACCGCCCGCACGATCGCCCGGCCGCTCGTATTTGAAGGCGACGTCACACTCGGCGCCTCGGCCACCGACACGGCGGCACTCACGTTCACCGGCGCCTCGACGCTCACCGGCAACCGCACGCTCACGGCGCTCAGTAGCGTCACGCTCACGAGCGTCACGGGCGAGGGCTTCGACCTCACGAAGGCCGGGACCTCGTCGCTCACGCTCGTCGGCTCGGGCAACTTCGGCAACACGAATGTGAACGTGGGCACGCTGCGGCTCGGCAGCGACACGGCCCTCGGCACGTCGGGCACGCTGTCGCTTGCCAACGGCACCACGCTTACGGGCACGGGCACCGTGGCCCGCTCGATCGCCAACGCGGTCACGATCCAGAGCGGCAGCGTGACGCTCGGCAACGCGACCGACACCGCCACGCTCGCCCTCAACGGCACGACGACTCTCGTGGCAAGTTCCACCGTGGGCATCGCCAGTGCCGTCACGATGGGCCCGGTGGCGGGCTCCGGCCTCACGCTCACGAAGGGGGGCGCGAGTGTCCTCACCATGAGCGGGGCCAACGATGTGGCCGGCGTGGTGCTCGCGGCCGGCCGCCTGCGGATCGGCAACGACGCCGCGATCGGTCCCGGCGCGCTCCTGACGCTCACGAGCGGCACGCTCTCGAGCGACGGCGTCGCTCCACGGTCGGTCGGGGGCAACGTCCTGCTCAACGGCAACGTGACGCTCGGTGACACGACCGACACGGCAGCCCTGATCCTCGCCGGCACGACGACGCTCGACGGCAACCGCACGATTGCCGCCCTCAGCGACGTGACGATCGATTTGCTCCAGCAATCGGGCGGCACCCGAAACCTGATTAAGAACGGCGCCGGCACGCTCACGCTCACCGGCTCGAATGCCTATGGCAATACGAACGTCAACGCCGGCCGCCTACGGCTGGGCAACGACTTCGCCCTCGGCACGGCTGGCACGCTCACGCTCACCACGGGCGGCATTCTCTCCGGCACCGGCTCTGAGGCCCGCACGATCGCCAACGCCGTCTCGCTTACGGGCCTGATGACGTATGGCGATGCGACCGACAACGGGTCGCTCACGTTCACCGGCGCGACGACCATGACGGCCAGTTCGACGGCGTCATTCGTCAGCGACGTGACGATGAACCGCCTCGCAGGCTCGCACGCCTTCACCAAGCTTGCCGCCGGCACGCTGACCTTCACCGGCTCCAACGCCCAGATCAACACGGTCCTCTCCGCGGGTCGCATCCGGGCCGGCAACGACTTCGCGTTCGGGGCGACCGGCACGATCTCGTTCGCCGGCGGCGTGCTCTCCGGCACTGGCTCCGCCGCCCGCACGTTCGCCAACGCCGTCACGCTCAACGGAGCCTCGACGCTCGGTGATACGGTCGACGACGGCCTAATGACGTTTTCCGGCACCTCGACGCTCCTCTCAAACAGCACGCTCACGCTCCTGAGCGACGTGAACGTGGGCCGGATCACCCAGGCGGCCGGCAGCACGTTCTCCCTCACCAAGGCTGGCACGGCCACGCTCACGCTCACCGCCGCGAGCAGCTACTCTGGCGGCACGACGCTGACCGACGGCCGCCTACGGCTCGATGCCGACGACGCCCTCGGCACCGCGGGCACCGTCACGCTCGCCGGCGGCCGGCTTTCGAGTGCGAGCGCCACGGCCCGCGAGCTCGTGAACCCCGTGGCCTTCAATGGGAACGTCGTGCTCGGTGACACCATCGAGACCGGAGCCCTCACCTTCTCCAACGGCGTGAACGTGCTCGGCGACAGCACCGTCACGCTCGTGAGCGACGTCTCGATGGCCGCCGTCAGCGGCTTGACGCTGACGAAGGCCGGAGCAGCCACGCTCACGCTCACGACGGCGAATGCGCAGGCCGGCACAACGCTCACGGCAGGTCGCATTCGCATGGGCGCCGACGGGGCCCTTGGCAGCTCGGCCGCCTTGAATGGCGGCATCCTGTCGAGCACGGGCACCGCGGCCCGCGCGATTGCCTCGCCCTGGTCGCTCGGCGGCAGCGTCGCGATCGGTGATGCCACGGAAAACGGCGCGTTTACCTTCACCGGCTCGGGCACGCTCACCGCCAATGCGGCGCTCAACGCCGTCACAAACGTCACGATCGCCAGCCTGGCCGAGGCGGGCGGCGCGAGATCGCTCGCCAAGAATGGCGTTGGACTCGTGACCTTCACCGGCGTGAGCACGTTCTCCGGGCCGCTCGACATCAACACTGGCACGGTGTTCGTGCAGTCGGGGGCATCGCTGGCCGCCGCTGTCGATATCAACTCGGGCGCCACGCTCGCCGGCAGCGGCGCCGTCGGCACGATCACCGTTGGAGCCGGCGGCACGATCACGCCGGGCAACTCGCCCGGCGCGATCACCGGCAACAACGGCATCTTCGAAGCCAGCGGCAACTACAACTGGCAGTTGCTCGACGTCAGCGGGACGGCCGGCAACGTGAACGGCTGGGATCTGATCCAGATCGCGTCCGGCGGCACGCTCGATCTCTCTGGCCTGTCGAGCTCGTCCACCTTCAACCTGAATCTGTGGACGCTCTCCGCGACCGGGCCCGACGTGAACGGCGCCCCGGCAAACTTCGTCGCGAACACGATGTATGTGTTCCCGATCGTCCGCTTCGACAGCCTTTCGAGCCTGGTCCTTCCAGGCGGTTTCGGCCAGGCCACGGCCGGCAGGGATCTCACGAGCCTGTTCACGATCAACCTGACGGGCACCAATGGCACGGGTGGCTGGAGCGGCGGGAGCCCCCCGCCTGCAAGCGATATCAGCGTTCGCGTCGGCGCCAGCGGCACATCGCTCGATATCATCGTCGTGCCCGAGCCGGCCACGCTCGTGCTCGTCGGCATCGGGGCCGCCTTCGCGGCGGTAGCCCGCCTGCGGCGGCGGGTGTAGCGACGGGCCTCTCCACGTAGCGACGGGCCTCTCCACGTAGCGACGGGCCTCCAGGCCTGTCGAATGTGGCCCGTATTCGACAGAGCTGGAGCTCCGTCGCTACGTCCGGGCCAGGCCTGGAGGGCCGGATGACTTCCAGCCGACGGAGTCGGCCAAGCGAAAATCGGCACGACGCCGATGTTTCGCGTACAGC
>JAIXPT010000392.1 GCA_027486095.1 Planctomycetaceae bacterium
GAAGACGCTGGCTTTTCGTCGGCTTACGATGACGTGGGCAGCGCTTCTGCACACGGTGTTTCCGATTCATGAACACGCTTATCCTGCAATTTCTGCTGCTCGCGGCGATCGTGGCCGCAGCGGGCACGGCGCTCGCACGGGCGGCTGATGCAATCGCCACCGCCACCGGCCTCGGGCGGCTGCTCGTGGGCAGCGTTCTTCTCGCGGCGGCCACGTCGCTGCCCGAGCTCACGGTGGATGTGGCAGCCGTGCGAGCCGGGCATGCCGATCTTGCGGCGGGCGATCTCCTCGGCAGCAGCCTGATGAATCTGCTCATTCTCGCCGGTATCGACCTGTGCCGGCGCACCGGCCGGAAGATGCTCTCCCGCGAGGCGGCGTCGCACGCTCTCTCAGCCACGCTCTCGATTGCAGTCACGGGGCTGGCAGGCTGTGCGATCCTCACGGCAGGCCAGCTGCCCGCCGTGACGTTCTGTGGGATCGGTGGGTGGTCATGGGCGATCCTCATCGCCTATCTGCTCGGTGCACGCATGCTGTTCATCGATCAGCGGATTTCGAGCCGGCTTGCCGCGGAGGAAATGGGGGAAGGAGGCGGGGTGGTGTGGAAGCCCACGGCCGTGTTCTTGGCGGCAGCCGCGGTGCTCATGGCGGCCGGGCCGCGACTGGCGGCGACGGCCGCCGAGCTTGCCGATCGGTCCGGACTCGGGGGCACGTTCGTCGGCACGACGCTCGTGGCCATCACCACGTCGCTGCCGGAGCTGGTGGCGTCGCTGGCCGCCGTGCGGCTCAATGCCGTCGATCTCGCGATTGGCAACACGTTCGGCAGCAATGCCTTCAATATGATCCTGTTCGTGCCGCTCGATGCGGCCTTTCCCGGCAGCCTGTTCGAGGCGGTGTCGCCCGCCCATGCCGTCACGGCATTCGCGGTGATCGTGGCCACGGCGATCGCCGTGCTCGGACAGCTCTATCACGCAGAGCGGCGGCTGCCGGTGCTCGAGCCCGATGCCCTGCTGATGATCCTGGTCATCGGCGGAGCCCTCGCCCTCGTGTTTCGGCTGTCTTCATGATGCGTGCACGAGCCGAGCCTTGATCTATTGATTAGGATAACCGCTCAGTTTTCACCGCTGAGGCAGCCTATTACCAGAGCATTTCGCAATGCCGCGAGCGACCCAACCCGAAAGAAAAAACGCCACGGTCGACGAGATCGCAGCCGAACTGGGGATTTCGAAGATGACGGTATCGCGCGCGCTGCGCGGCGCGAGCGTGGTCGCGCCGGAAACGCTCGCCCGTGTTCAGAAGGTGGCGAGGCGGCTCAAATATCGTCCCAATCGGCTGGTGCGGGCGGTGCACACGGGCCGTAGTCGTACCGTGGGCGTGATGATTGATCCGTGGTACTCGTTCGCCAGCGGCGTCTTGAGCGGCATCCATCGCGGGCTCGCTGCCCACGACTACCTCCCGATCCTCCATTATCCACACCAGTTGCCGGGCTTCGAGATCGGGGCACGCGACGATAGTGAGATGACATTTCTGCACAGGCTGCTCGACCAACGCGTAGACGGCATCATTTTCTGGCCGTCGGATGACACCGTCCCCGACCTGTATCTCAAAGAGGTGTGGGACCGCGGCGTGCCGCTCGTGGCGGTTGACCGACAGATGGCCGCGACGCGCGCCGATTTCAGCGGCACCGACGATGCGGCGGGGGCGACGATCGCCGCCGAGCACTTGCTCGATCTCGGGCACCGACGTCTTGCCTTCATCGGGGCTGAAAATATCTCCACATACAAAGATCGACGGCTGGCCTTTCAGGCGCGGGTCGATGCCTGCCCGGGGGCTTCTTGCCAGATGGCGATGTGCCCGGGCCAGCCCACACCATGCCGAATGCCCGAGCCATGGCCCGGCGGCGAGCGTGTGCCCGCGCATTCCGACAGCCACGCGGTCGCCCGCAATCTCCTCCTCGACCAGCGCAGGCCGACGGCGATTTTCTGCGCTAACGATTGGATGGCGCTCGGCGTGTACAGGGCGGCGGCTACGATGGGGCTGGCGGTCGGCCGGGATTTGTCGGTGGTCGGTTTCGCCGACCTCCGGGAGGCCTCGATGCTCGAACCCCCGCTCACCACCGTTCGGCAAGACGCCGAAGCGATTGGCACGGCGGCGGTGGAGTTGCTCCTCGACCGGATCGAAGGCCGCGCATCGACAAGGAAACCGCGGGAGACGCGGCAGCGGCCCACCCTGGTGGTGCGCGAGTCCACCGGCCCCGCCTGATCGGCTGCCGTTCCCGTGAAGCGGCGACGCGCTTGGCCGGGGGTTGGCCGCGGCTTGACGAAGTGGCCTTTCCAATTGTATGTTACATGGAACATTCCCGTGTTGGGTGGGCGTCGGGTTGGGAATCGGGGAGCGCACAGAGGGAGACTGAAGCCATGAGCACATTTCAAAACTCGCGGATGTTGCCGTTTTTGTGTGCCGCCATCGCGGCGGCATGGAGCGGTGTCGCCCACGCTCAGGCAACCCGCACGTGGAGTGCCACCACCACGAACGGTGGATGGAGCGTGGGGGCAAACTGGACGAGCGGCATCGCCCCGGTCGCCAACGACTCGCTGGCCTTCGGCGCCACCACCGGAACGACGACGCTCACCAACGACATTCTTGCGGCCACACAGTTCAACGGAATCACGCTCAACGTCGATAGCTCTGCCTACACGCTCACGGGCAACCAGATCACGCTCGGCGGCGCGGTGATCAACAATTCGGCCAGCCCGCAGACGCTCGCGCTGCCGCTCGCGCTCCCCGCGACCCAATCTTTTGCCACAAACTTGGGCGGAGTCACCGTCTCGGGTCCGATCACTGGCCTAGGTGGGCTCGTAAAGAACGGCCGCGACACGCTCGCGCTTTCCGGCATCAATACCTACTCAGGCGCAACGAGCGTCAGTGGAGGCACGCTCCTGCTCGATTACTCGGCTGGCGGCAACACGGCCAACCCGCTCGGCACGTCGGCCATCACGCTCGACATGGGCACGCTCGTGCTGAGGGGCAAGACCACGGGCACGACCACGGAGACGATCTCCGCCCTCAACCTTGGCAGCAACGTCGGCGTGGCGAACACGCTCCGTCTCGACGCCAACGGGGGCAGTGGGATCGTGCTCACCACCTCGACCTTCGGCCTTGCGGTGACGGCGAGCAACCCGCAGAACTTCAACCTTGTCGATCTCTCGAGTTCCAGCGGCAACTCGCTCGTGGCCTCCGGGCTGTCGGCGAGCACGGGCGTGCTCAACGGCGTGGTGATGCAGACTCCCTCAGCCGGCAGCGGCCGCGCCAATTTCGTCGTCCGCGATTCCTCGGGCTATGGCTTCGCCACGCTCTCGGGTGCGTCGAGCGGTACGCTCGGCCGGCTCACGGCCGGCACCGCGCTC
>JAIXPT010000401.1 GCA_027486095.1 Planctomycetaceae bacterium
GACGGGCCGCTCGTGCCGCACGACATCCTGCGGATCTCGGGCGAGGAAGAGGTGCAGCGGTACCTGGTCCGCGAGATTCAAAACGTCTACCGCAGCCAGCGGGTGGACATCGACGACAAACATATCGAGATCATCGTTTCGCAGATGCTGCGCAAGGTGAAGATCGAGACCGTCGGCGACACGAACCTGCTGCCCGGCAGCGTGATGGACAAGTTCGAGTTCCGGCAGGCCAACGATCGCATCGCCCACGGCGTGAAGATCACCGACAAGGGCGACAGCGAGTTTGCCGTCGGCAGCGTGGTCCCGAAAGACGTGCTCCAGCAGGCCAACACTCAGATCGAGGCCCTCGGTGGAGCGCCCGCCAAGGGCTCGAGGCCGAAGCCCGCCACGGCCAGCACGCAGCTGCTCGGCATCACGAAGGCCAGCGTGCAAAGCTCCAGCTTCATCTCCGCGGCGAGCTTCCAGGAGACCACCAAGGTGCTCACCGAGGCGGCGCTTGCCGGCAAGATCGACAACCTCGTCGGCCTCAAGGAAAACGTGATCCTCGGCCACCTGATTCCGGCTGGAACGGGCTTCAACACCTTCCAGTCGTCGGAAGTCCGGGTGCGGCCCGAAGCCTTGGAATCGCTGCGGCTCGATCGGGAAACGGTGCTGACACGGCAATTCCCGCTCCTCGAGGCCCAGCAGGCCGCCGAGGAGCTGGGGCTGGCTTCCGACGTGGCGACCCTCGACGGGGCGGCCGATGCGGACGCAACGACCTGAGCGGTCGGGCTGAACTGGCGGGGGCCAACCTGCCGAACTACCGTGAGTGGTTGCCCGCGCTAGCACGCGGCTCACGATGGAGTATCGCCATGGCCCGCACCCCGCTCTCGTCTCGACTGCTTTCCGGCTTGATCGCCGTGGGTGTCGTGGCGTCTCTGACCCTGGCGCCGTCGGCCCACGCCCAGATCAATGCCTACAACCCCTACGCCGACAGCCAGGCACACCTGCCACCGGTGGCACCGGACGGGACGCTGCGCTGGGGCACGTTTTACAAGTCGGCCGCCATCCAGAAGGCCTACGAGCGGCTCTGGAACCTGGGCGCCTGCCGCAACACGAACATGGCGATCACCGTGCCGGTGGAGATGAACAAGGTGGCGATCGATTCGCTCCCCGAGGAGGATTTTCGGGGCGTCGTCGTCGGCACGCACGGGACGATTCACGGCGGCATGATCGCCTTCACGCTCGCCGATGGCCCGCACGCCGACGCACCCGCGCTCGTGGCCGCGCTCCATCCGGCCGGTGTCTCGAAACTCACCGTCACCGGGCAGCTTCCGGTGTCGGCTCTGCGGCCCGGGCTCACGGTGCGGGTGCACGCGCGGGCCGATCGGAAGGGCGTGGTCGCGGAGCCGCTGACGACGCTCGAGGTGATCACGCTCCCTGCGAATTTCAAGCCGCTCGCCGTCGAGCCCGACCGTATGGGAACCATCGTGGGCACCGTCATGCGGATTACCGGCGGCACGTTGCACATGCAGGTGGCCACGGGAAAGCTTCGGCGGCTGGCGATCCCTCTGGCCCCCGATGCGGTCGCCACCATCGATGCGGGGCAGCTCGATCTGGTGGCGCCGGGCGATCTCGTGTCGCTGACCGGCCGGGTGTGGCGCGGCGAAGGCTGCTTCGGCGAAGGCACCGTGTTCGCGTCGGTGGTGACCCTGACGAAGCCCGAACCGCGTGCACCGTAGCTGTGCGTGAGCCGGCGAATCCTGCATTCGCTGGAAATCGGCGCCCCGGGCCGGCTACAGTAGCCGAAGTCTGGAGGGAGTGCGCCTCGGGCCGTTGCCATGAAACTTTCGAGCACGTGGATCGTCGTGGAGGATGGCCGGCGGCCGGCCGGGCTCGTCGCCGCGCGCACGCTCCGCAAACGGCTCGACACGGTGTGGCGCACCCTCACCGCCGCGGCCGTCGAATCGCCGCACGACGTCGAAAACGTCCATCAGCTTCGCGTGGCGACACGGCGGGCGCTCGCCGCGATCGAAGCGTTTCGTGATCTGCTGCCGACCAGGCGGGCCGACTGGTTCGCGAAGCGGCTGCGGCGGCTGCGGCATGCCGCCGGGGAGGCCCGAGACCTCGACGTGCTCACCGACCGCCTCACGGGCGAGGCCGGCAGCGAGCGGGCCACGTCGGCCCGCCGGCGGCTGGTGGCCATGCTCTCGAAACAGCGTGAATCGGCCCGCCAGCCGATCCGCAGCCAGCACGAACGGCTCCTCGACGACTGGCTCGACCGCGTCGAGCGCCTGCTGGCCGGCATCGACACGGCTCCCTCACAGCCGACGTTTCGCACCTACGCGCGACGCCGGTTTCGGCCCATGATGCGGCATTTTTTCGCCGCTGCGGAGCGCAAGCTGCGTTCGGTGGACGAGATGCACGCCCTGCGCATCGAGGGCAAGAAGCTGCGGTATGCCATGGAGATTTTCTCTTCGATGTTCGCACCGCGGATTCGGGCACGATGCTACGACGCCCTCGAACGCCTGCAGGCGACGTTGGGCGACTTCACCGATCACGCCGCCGCGGCCGACCGGCTGCGCCGGCTGGCCGACGAACCGTCGGCGGCCGCAAACCGTGACGTGCTCGAGCGACTCCGCACCCGCGAAGAGCGACAGGCCGAAGAGGCCCGCAAGGCGTTCGTGAAGTGGTGGGATGCAGATCGGCGGCGGGCTCTGCGCCGGCGTTTCGAACGGACCTTGGGCCGGATGTCGGCCTGACCGCCCATGCCACCCTCCATTCATCCAGCATCGCGCCATCCACCGGCGCGGCGCCCTCGCGTGGCCGGGCTCGTGGGCCAGGCGGCACTCGGCATCGGCCTGGCGGCGCTCGTGTGGTGGCTATCGCGCCTGGCGACGGATCCGCCGACTTCGACGCCGCCACGAAGAAGCGGTCCGTTCACGGCCACTCGAGTCCACCAGGCGGGGCCGGCCGGCCCCGCCCCGGAGGGCATGGTGTGGATTTCGGGCGGCGAGTTCTCGATGGGGTGCCTCGACCCACGCGGGGTCCCCGCCGGCGGCCCCGACCCGATGGCCGACGCCAGGCCCGTGCATCGCGTGCATGTCGATGGCTTCTGGATGGACGCGACCGAAGTCACCAACGCCGAGTTCGCCACCTTCGTCGCCGCCACCGGATACGTGACGGTCGCGGAACGACCGCCCACAGCCGAGGAATTTCCCGACGCTCCCCCCGAGAACCTCGTGGCCGGTTCCGTGGTCTTCACGCCCCCCGCCGAAGCCGTGCCGCTCGACAACCACCTGCGCTGGTGGTCCTACGTGAAAGGGGCCGACTGGCGCCACCCACTGGGCCCGGGTAGCTCCATCGAGGGCCACGCGCGGGAACCAGTCGTGCATGTCGCCTTCGAGGATGCCGAGGCCTACGCCCGCTGGGCCGGCAAACGCCTGCCCACCGAGGCCGAGTGGGAATTCGCCGCCCGCGGTGGTCGCGCCGGCGGCCTCTATCCCTGGGGCGACGAGTTTCGGCCCGAGGGCCGCTGGATGGCCAATACCTGGCAGGGCCGCTTTCCTGGCGAGAACACCGCCGCCGACGGCTTCAAGGCCCCCGCCCCGGTGGCCAGCTTTCCGCCCAACCCCTACGGCCTTCACGACATGTCGGGCAACGTCTGGGAATGGTGTGCCGACTGGTATCGCCCCGACACCTACGCCAAGGCGGCCGCCTCGGGAGCAGTAGCCGACAATCCGCGCGGCCCCGACTCGAGCTTCGACCCGCAGGAACCAGGCCAGGCGAAGCGCGTGCAGCGCGGCGGCAGCTACCTCTGCTCTGAATCATATTGCGCCCGCTACATCGTGGGCTCGCGTGGCAAGGGCGAAATCTCGAGCGCCACCAACCACGTCGGGTTTCGCTGCGTGCAGGCGCCGTAGCGCAAGCTCGTTTGGCCCAAACCGGCTTTGGGCTCCCCGAATCCCCTCGCCGGACGTTCGCCTCCGCCCTCCAGGCTCCGGCTCGCTCGGACCTGCCTGCGCTGTAATCGGAGCGCATCCGCTGCGCCATCCATGGCTGCGCTGGTCAGCTACGCCATCTCCGGGACACGGGGAGCCCGAAGCCTGCTCAACCGTAGCGACAGGCCTCCAGGCCTGTCGATCGACAGAGCTGGAGCTCTGTCGCTACGGGAGGCTTCGGGGTTACCCCTGCCTCTTCAGGGGAAGCCCGAGGCGTGAGCCGAAGGGAAAACGCGTGGCTGTTCGCGATCGGGGCATCCTCTCGGCTTACGCCTCGGGCTTTCCGCGCAGGCGAGCGTCCGGCGAGGTGGTACGGGGCAACCCCGAGCTGCGTTGGGCTCGTTGACTCAGGCGTGACAGGCTGAAGCCCGTCCTACTTCTTCCGCAGTTTCTTCAACTGCGCGAGCGTGCGGGTGTTGGCGACGTCTTTCGCTTCGAGGCCGGCGCGACGTGCCTGGAGCACGCCACATCGCATCACGTCGAGGCCGCGGGTGGAGTGGGCGTCGGTGGAGATCACGAGCTTCACGCCGGCCCGCTTGGCGGCCGCGGCGTGGCGGTCATCGAGATCGAGCCGCCAGGGGTTGGCATTGATCTCGAGAAACGTTCCCGTCTTGGCGGCGGCTTCGATCACCGCCTCGAGATCGACATCGTAGGCGGGGCGGCGGTTGATGAGCCGGCCGGTCGGATGCCCGATCACCGACACATGCGGGTTTGCGATCGCTTCGAGAATCCGCGCCGTGATCCGATCGCGCGGCTGATTTTGCCCATAGTGCAGGCTCGCGACCACCCAGTCGGCCCGGGCGAGCACGTCGTCGGGCAGGTCGAGGCCGCCCTTTTCGAGCATGTCTACCTCGATCCCCTTGAGCACCACGATCGGCGGCGGGCCGTCGGCCGCCAGCGACTCGTTGAGCCGGTCGATCTCGGCCCATTGCGCGAGCAGCCGCTTCCGATCGAGCCCGCGGGCCATCGTGACGCGCTGCCCGTGATCGGTGATCGCAATGTAGGCGAGACCCTTCGTGATCGCGGCCCGCACCATCTCGGCGAGCGTGTCTTCGCCGTCGGTGGCTGTCGTATGCATGTGGAGGTCGCC
>JAIXPT010000389.1 GCA_027486095.1 Planctomycetaceae bacterium
AAGCTCGTCATCCGCTCAACTGCCCTCGAGGCCCCCAGCGCGCCGCGCAGCGCGGCCGTCCAGCCTGCCCATTCTCGCGCAAACTCCTCGTCGGAAAGCTCCGCCAGCGACACGCCCTTGGTCATCGCCCGGCGGACGAGATGGCCCACCGTCTCGTGGGCCGTCCGCTGCGGCACGCCCGCCGTGATCAGGGCCTCCATCAGGCTCGTCGCATCGAGGTGGCCGCGCTCGAGGGTGGCCGCAATCTTCGCGTGATCGAACGACGTGCCCGCCACGAGCGGCGCGGCCACGCCGAGCACCGCCTCGAGCGTGTCGATCGAGTCGAAGATGGTTTCCTTGTCTTCCTGCAGGTCGCGGTTGTAGGCGGTGGGCAGGCCCTTCAGGAGCACGAGCAGGGCCTGCACGTTGCCGATCGTCCGCGCGCTCTTGCCGCGCACGAGTTCGAGCACGTCGGGGTTGATCTTCTGCGGCATGATCGAGCTGCCGGTGCAGAAGCCCTCGGGGAGTTTGACGAATCCGAATTCCTGCGTGCTGTAGAGAATCCACTCCTCGGCCCACTGGGAGAGGTGGGTCATCGTGAGCGCGATCACGAAGGCGAGCTCGCAGACGAAGTCGCGGTCGCTCGCACCGTCGAGGCTGTTGGCCGCCACGGCATCGAAGCCGAGGGCTTGGCGCACATGGTCGCGGTCGATCGGCAGGCTCGACCCGGCAAGCGCGCCCGATCCGAGCGGCAGGATGTTCGTGCGCCGCCGGCAGTCGGCCAGGCGGCTGCGATCCCGCTCGAACTTCTCGCACCACCCGAGCACCTGGTGGCTCGCGAGCACCGGCTGGGCCCGCCGCAGGTGCGTGTAGCCCGGGATCACGAGCCCCTGCTCGCGCACGGCCAGGCCGACGAAGGCCCGCTCGAGTTCGAGCAGCCCCGCGTCGAGCCGGTCGATCGCCCGCCGGCAGTAGAGCCTGAGGTCGGTGGCCACCTGGTCGTTGCGGCTGCGGGCCGTGTGCAGCTTGCGGCCGACATCGCCGAGCCGGGCCGTGAGGGCCGACTCGATATGCAGATGGATGTCTTCCTTGGCGGCCGAAAACTCGAACCGGCCGGCACGGATCTCGGCGCGAATCTCTTCGAGCCCCTGGGCAATCGCGTCGGCCTCGTGGATGGCGAGAAGGCCGCAGGCGGCGAGCATGCGGGCATGCGCGATCGAGGCGTCGATGTCGTCGTCGGCGAGCCGCTTGTCGAACGACACGCTTTCCGAAAATGCCTCGACGCGTTTGTCGGTGGGCTCACGAAACACGCCGCCCCACGCCTTCGACGAATTTTGGCCTGCGGATGGGTTGGTCACGGACGCGGTCCTGCGACGGGGGGCGATGCATCGAGTTGTACTTCCGACCGCCCGAAAATCTATCCCATGCTTGTACACTGGTTGCAACGCGGATAAATACTGCTCCGGCTCGGGGGCGGCAAAAGTCTCGTCGCGTGGGCCGCAGCGGCCCAAGGCTCCTCGAGCGTTCGCCGACCCCCTCGCCTCCCCGATTGTTTGAGCGGCAGTCTTCGTTCACCGTCATGACCTCGCCCGATGATTTTCTCGCGCCCGGTGGCAGGCTCGCGGCGCGGCTGACGGGCTGGGAGTCGCGGCCGCAGCAACTGGAGATGGCGCGGCTGGTCGCTCAGGCGATCGCCGAGCGGCGGCATGCCGTGATCGAGGCCGGCACGGGTGTGGGGAAGAGCCTTGCGTATCTGGTGCCCGCGGTGCTCGCGGCCACGGCTGATCAAGTGGAGGATGGCGCTGCGGGCGCCGCCTTGTCGCCGGCCGACGCCGACCAGGATGACGGCGTTGATGAGCCGGTCGGAACATCCAGCCGCCGGCCGCGCCGCGTCGTGATCTCGACGCACACGATCGCGCTCCAGGAGCAGCTCGTCACGAAAGACATCCCGCTCGTGGCCGCGGTGATGCCGCGGGAATTTTCGGCGGTGCTCGTCAAGGGCCGGGGGAATTACGTGAGCCTGCGGCGGCTCGGGCTCGCGCTCGAACGCGCGGGCAGCCTCTTCAAGGCCGACGAGGAGCTCGCCGAACTTCGCGCTCTCGCCTCCTGGGCCCGCGCCTCGGGCGACGGCTCGCTCGCGGATCTGCCGAGCCTGCCCACGCCCGCGGTCTGGGAGGAGATCGAGAGCGACTCGGGCAACTGCATGGGGCGGGCCTGCCCCACCTACCAGCAGTGTTTCTATTACGCCGCCCGACGGCGGATGCACCATGCCCAGGTGCTCGTCGTCAACCACGCGCTCTTCTTTTCGGATCTCGCCCTCAGGCGGGCCGGCGCCAGCCTCTTGCCCGACTACGACGTCGTGGTGTTCGACGAGGCGCACACGCTCGAGAGCGTGGCGGGCGACCACTTGGGCGTGGGGCTCTCGAGCAGCACGGTGGAGCGGATCCTCTCCAAGCTCTTCAACGAGCGCACGCACCGCGGACTGCTCGTGCACTACAAGATGCACGATCTCGAGCCCGACGTGCTCCGCTGCCGCCGGGCCGCCGAGGATTTCTTCGCGGCGGTGCGGCACGCGGTGGCAGGCAGCGGAGACGGCCCGTGGCGAGTGCGTAAAGCCCGGCTCGTGCCCGACTCGCTCGGCGAGACGTGCCTCGGCCTCGTGCGCAAGCTGAAGGGGGCGGCCGACGGCCTCGCAAACGACGCCGAGCGGCACGACTTCCACGCCCTCGCCGACCGGCTCGCGCTCGTGGCGGGCTCCGTGCGCACCTGGCTCGAGCAGAGCGAGCCGGGCACGGTGTGGTGGGTCGAGGCGCAGCGCACGCGGCGCGGCCGGGAGCGGATTCGCCTCGCCGGGGCGCCCGTGGACGTCGGCGCGACGCTCGAGCGCGAGCTCTTCAGCCGCGTGGGCACCGTCGTGCTCACGAGCGCTACGCTCGCCGT
The DNA here is from genome assembly GCA_027486095.1 of Planctomycetaceae bacterium. Lineage (GTDB taxonomy): Bacteria > Planctomycetota > Planctomycetia > Pirellulales > UBA1268 > RGVT01. The sequence goes on from JAIXPT010000389.1 coordinate 2,920, forward strand.
CGGCTCGGAGGCCGATGCCGACGCCACCTTCGACGATCGCCCACGGGCCGATCCCTTTGGATTTTTCAAATCCCGGATCGGCCTCGGTCGCGTGGCGCCGGCGACGTCCGAGCCCGACGCATCCGACCGCAGCGTCATTTCCCGCCGGCTTGGCAGTCCGTTCGACTATGAACAGCAGGCCACGCTCGTGCTCGTGGATCGGCTGCCGGATCCGGAGCAACGCGAGGCCTACGACCGCGCCTGCGTGCGGATGATCCGTCGCTATGTCGAGCGGAGCGAAGGCCGCGCCATGGTGCTTTTCACGAGCACCGCCGCGCTCGCCGCCGCCTCGGCCGATCTCGCCGGCTGGTGTGCCCGGCGCAACTACCGCCTCGTGAGCCAGGCCGACGGGCTCACACGCACGCAGATGCTCGCCGACTTTCGTGCCGGGCCCGCGAGCGTGCTCCTCGGCACCGACGGCTTCTGGCAGGGGATCGACCTGCCGGGCGACTGCCTCGTGACGGTGATCATCACGAAACTCCCGTTCGCGGTGCCCGACCGGCCGCTCGTCGCCGCCCGCATCGAGGCGATTCGCGAGGCGGGGGGCAGCCCGTTCCTGGAGTACCAATTGCCGGAGGCCGTGCTCAAGCTCAAGCAGGGCTTCGGGCGGCTGATCCGCTCGCACACCGATCGGGGCACCGTCGTGATTTTGGATCCGCGCGTGCTCACGAAGCACTACGGCCGCGTGTTCCTCGACAGCCTGCCGCCGGCGCAGGTCGAGATCGAGCCCTTCGCCGACGCCTGACGCGGGGCCGCGCTCAAATCACATGACATTCTATCGAGCGACAGACTCGCTCATGCAGGGGGTGTTTGGTAGGCTGCCTGCTCGTCTGAAACCGTCATGCAGAAGACGAGGAGGTTAAGAGGAATGCCGTACTGTCACCGCCAGCGCAAGAAACGTCGCTCGCAACGCAGGTTTTTTTCCACTGCCCAAAAAGCGAATTGTCGACGGGCGTTCCTGACCCAACTCGAGCAGCTCGAGCCGCGGCTCGCCCTGGCCGCGACGAACTGCCCCGACACCTCGTTCGATCTGCCGACGGCTCCGGACCCAACGACGTGCCCGTCGCCATTCGCGGCCGGCCTGCAACTCCAGGCCGATCCGGCGGTCTCGGCGACGGTGATCTCTCGGCAAACCACCGCCCCGATCGATGCCTACTCGGGTGTGGCTTCGATCGCCGCAGTAGACGTGAGCGCTGGCGGTTTTGGGGCGACACTCGCCCACACGCGCACCTGGTCGG
>JAIXPT010000166.1 GCA_027486095.1 Planctomycetaceae bacterium
CGCCGGGCCGCGCGATAGCGGGCCCGCTCCGAATCACCGCCGCGGGCCACGATCCGGGCCGCCTCGGCAGCGATCCGGCGGCGCAGCTTGTCGGGCTCGCGCGGCGCGTCATCGGGCCGGGCACGGGCGGGCTCGTCGCGCTCGTCTGTCATCGAGACGCTCCCGCGGGCAAAGGCCTCCAGCGGATGTTTCGCACCTGGGCCGTGGTGGCGTAGGTGGCGATCCCGAGCGGCATCGACGGCTCCACCTCCGCGCGGATCGAGAGCGTCTTGCCCTCCAGGGGCTGATCGATCACGCCCTCCTCATCGAGGCAGCATTCGATCCGCTCGGGCGTCACGCGCACGCGCACCGCATACCAGCGGCCGGCGTCGAACGCGCGATAGAGCGTGGTCTCGTTGTGGGCGGCATCGAGCCCGTCGATGCTCGAGAGCCCGACGACGCCTCCTCCCCAGCCGCCCACGATCAGGCTGCAGGGATCGTCGCCCACCGGAAACGTGAGCCCGCAGAAGAAGTCGTTGCCGTCTACGCGCCGCGCTTCGAGTGCGAGCTCGTAGTGCTGCCGCGGAAAGTCTTCCGACCAGGTCACGCCGCTCAAGTCGGCACCCATGCCGATCTCGATCGCCCCCTCGACCACGCCCACGTCACCCGCGCCGCCGAAGGGCGTCGCCTTCCAGCCGCCGAGCGTGCGGCCGTCGAAGAGCGGCCGCCAGTCGCCCGCATCTGCCGCCGGCTGCCCCTGCGGCCGAGCGTCATCGGCGATCTCTCCGAGCAGCGATCGGGCGTCATACACGCGGTCGAGCGCCGCCGTGATCCCGGTGGCATCGACGGCCACGGCCCGGGCCCGCGTGTCGTCGTAGGCGAGATCGAGCGCGAGCGACTGGATGTTGCCGTCGAAGATCAGCCCCACGAGCTCGCCCCGCACGTTCACGACGGGGCTGCCGGAATTGCCCCCGATGATGTCGGCCGTCGAGACGAAATTGAACGGCGTGTCGAGAAACGCGGCATCGGCTGCGAGCTGCGGCCGGCGCTCGCGCCAGCGTGGCGGCAGGTCGAAGGGGGGCGTCTCGCGCTTGTCGTCGGCCCGGGCGAAGAGGCCGCGATAGGTGGTGACCGGCGGAATCTCGCGGCCGCCATCCTCGTAGCCCTGCACCACGCCGTAGGCGAGGCGGAGCGTGAAGGTGGCGTCGGGATAGACGCGCTCCCCTTCGGCCGCGAACACGGCCTGCGTGATCTCGGCATGCGCCTGTCGCTTCACTTCCCCGGCGGCTTCGACGATTTTTCGCAGGGCGCGCGATTCGCCGTCTACGAGCCGTGCGAGCGCCAGCATCGGGTCGTCGGCCGCATCGACCGCCGCCTGGCCGCCGTCGTAGAGCGACCGCCGCGTGTCGGCCCGCTGTGCGGCATCGGGCCGCGTGCCGAGCGAGGTGCCCGCCACCAGGGCGGCGGCCCGCTGCCGCGGCGATTGTCCGGCCAGCACGGCCACCACGAGCGGATCATCGGCCCCGAGCGTGGTGGCGAGCGCCGTCAGCGAATCGGCGAGCTTGGCAGCCTCGAGCTCGTCGTAGAGCGGCTCCGGCGAGAAGAGCTGCAGCTCGAGCGACTCACGATTCGAGTCGCGATACTCGCGCAGCCGTTCGCCACTCGGCTCCGCCGCCTCGGCGGCGGCCCGTAGGAGCATCCGCGCGTTGGCGAAATACTGGCTGTTGAAGCCGACCGCGCCCTCCAGAAAATTGTGCCGGATCGCCACGCGGGCGAGGTCGTCTTCGGCCCGCTCGATCCGCTCGAAGGGCGTGGGGCTCGCGGCCCCCGGCCGGGCCGCCACCAGCTCGCGCAGCCTGGCCTCATCCGCCCGCTTGCGGGCGAGCAGTGGCGGATCGAGCAGCGCCGCCAACAGGCCCTCGCGGTTCTTCCGGCCATTCTGCACGCCGAAGAGATCGCCCATCACCTGCCGCCGCTCCTCCGGCCCCTCGCCGGCATAGGCGGCATAGAGCGCTTCGAGGCGATGCAGCATGGCGAGTGACAACGGCACCTGCCGGTCGCGCATCGCGAGCAGCTCGCGCACCGTGTTGGCCCGATCGGTGTGCCCGGGATGCCCCGACACAAACACCAGCTCGCCCGCCACGGCCGGCTGCCGGGCCCAGGCCAAATGGTGCGGCACGCGGGCCGGCTTGCCGTCTTCATAGGCCCGGAAGAAACAAACATCGAGATTGAAGCGGGGAAACTCGAAGTTGTCGGCGTCACCGCCAAAAAATGCGATCTGCTGCTCCGGGGCAAACACGAGCCGCACGTCGGTGTATTTCTTGGCCCGGTAAAGATGGTAGCGGCCGCCCTGGTAGAGCGTGATGACATCGCTCCGCAGGCCCGTGGCGGCGAGCGATTCCTTCTCGATCTCCGCCATCACGCGCCGGCGGGCGGCAAACGCGTCGGTCGCCGCCATGTCGGGCGTCACCGCCGCCGCCACGCGGTCCGTCACGTCGTCGATCGAGATGAGCACGTTGAGCTCGAGATCGAGGCAGCGCAGTTCGTCGGCGGGCGTGGCCGCGAGAAAGCCGTCGCGATAAAGATTCCGCGCGGGGGTGCCCAGCTTCTGCAGGGCATCGGCTCCGACATGGTGATTCGTGAGCACGAGGCCGTCGGCCGAGACAAATGATCCGGAGCCGCCCGAATTGAACCGCACCGATGCCTGCTGCAGATGCGTGAGCCATTCCGGCGTGAGCTGAGCGTCGCCGAGTGCCGCCGCGTGGTCGCGAGTGATCCGCTCGAGCGGCGGATGGCTGAACAACCACATCCCTTCGTCGGCCCGCAGGCCGCCGCAGAGGGTGAGGGCGAAAGCCGCGGCAAAAAGCGGCCCGGCATGAATCGATGACGCGTGCATGCCTGCAGCGTAACCGAAACCGCCAACGCCGTGCCGCGATCCTCTTGCACCAAGAACTGTATGCCTGTACACTCCTTGCATGCACTGCGTTTTGAGGGCCGTTTTTCCCGCCACACGGAGGATTTCGCCATGCTTGCCCGCCTGCAGACTTTTTCGCTCTTTGGGATCGATGCGGTGCCGATCGACGTCGAAGTCGATGTGTCCACCGGGGCGCTCCCGTCCACGGTGCTCGTCGGCCTTCCCGACACGGCGATCCGCGAGAGCACGCACCGCGTGGCCCGTGCCATGGTCAATTCGGGTTTTCACCGTCCCAACGACCGCATCGTCGTGAATCTCGCCCCGGCCGAGATTCCCAAGCAGGCCGCCACGTTCGACCTCCCGATCACGCTCGGCATCCTCGCCGGCAGCGGGCAGTTTTCATCCGAGCG
>JAIXPT010000329.1 GCA_027486095.1 Planctomycetaceae bacterium
GCCGGCTTCGGGCTCCCCATATCCCCTCGCCGGACGTTCGCCTCCGCCCTCCAGGCTCCGGCTCACTCGGACCTGCCTGCGCTGCGCCATCCATGGCTGCGCTGGTCAGCTACGCCGTCTCAGGGACACGGGGAGCCCGAAGCCTCCTCAACTGGCTTGATGTAAAAGGGGGGGGGGGAGGATCGGGGTTGTCCCCTACCATTGAGACGGCGTATTTGACCAGCGCAGGCGGGAGGCCGGAGCGCAGGCAAATCCGAGCGAGTGGAGCCCAGGATGGGCGCAGCGAGCGTCCGGCGAGATGGTAGGGGCGACCCCGAGCCGGTGCGCAACCAACAGGGCATGACTGGCTGAAGCCTGTCCTACGCGGGTCACGCGCGGCGGAAGCCGCCGTTGACGTCGAGCACCTGGCCCGTGATGAAGGCGGCATCGGGCCCGGAAAGCCAGCGGATCGCGGCGGAGATGTCTTCCGGCGTGCCCCAGCGGCCGAGCATGCTTTCGCGCACGGCCCGCTGCTGCCAGGCTTCGCTCGCACCCTCGCCCCACGAGGTCTTGATCCAGCCGGGGGCCACGCAATTGACCCGCACCGCGGGAGCGAGCGATCGGGCGAGGCTCTTCGAAAAGGCCATCACGGCGGCCTTCGAGGCCGCGAACAGTTCGCCGCTGTCTCCCTCCATGCCGCCGGCGGCCTGATCCCAGCCGATCGTCACGATCGAGCCCCCGGCGCGGCCGGCCATCCAGCGGCCGAGGCTCCGCGCGAGCCGCATCGTGCTCACCACGTCCACCGCCAGCAATTGCTCGAGCTTCCGCTCGAATGGCCACTTCGCCGGCGGGCCCGTGAGCACGTCGGCACCGGCCACGAGCGCCACGCAGCTCACCTCCGGCAGCCGTGCCTCGACCTCGCGGGCGAAGCTGGCCACGGCCGCGGCGTCGGCAAGATCGGCGAGAAACGTGCCGGCGTGGCGAGCGCCGAGGAGCGCGGCAACATCGGCGGCGTGCGCGGCCGATCGCCCATGCACGGCCACACTGGCTCCGGCCGCAGCGAGCTCGAGAGCCACGGCCCGGCCGATGCCGCTCGTCGAGCCGGTCACGAGCGCGGTCTTTCCCGTGAGCTCGTTCATCGCGAACGGCTCGCGCCATCGAGCGCGACGTCGGCCGACACGGTCGGCAGTTCGTAGCAGGCCGCCTCTTCGGCGTTGCGCACGAGCAGGCGGCGGCCGGCGAGGCAGAGATTGTTCCACGTCTGGCCTGAGAGCGCCGCGAGCCGGCCGCGCACGGTGTGCTTTGCCGAAGCCGCGTCCACGAGCACCACCTCGCCCGACTCGGCCTGCACGAGCAAGAGCGGCCCGACGCGCAGCACCTGCCCCTGCCCGTAGCGGCCGCCCTTCCACATCCGTTTGCCGTCGGCGAGCCGCACGCACTCGAGGATGCCGTCGGAGAGGCCATAGGCGTGCCCATCGTGGATGGCCACGTTCGTGAACTTCGTCTTCAGGCTGCCGGTTTCGTGCCACACCTCGCGGAGCGTCCATGGCAAGGCAGCCGTCTCGGTCACCTCGAACACCGCCGCCCCGATGCCGTAGCCCTTCGAAATGAAGACGCGCCGGTCGTCGAGCACCACCGCCTGCGAGCAGCTCGCATCGGAATTCGAGTGGCCTGGCCATTCGAACCCCCCCACGACGTCGCGCGTGGCCCGGTCGTAGGCCACCACGCGCGCTTCATTGACCGTGAGGATCACCGCGCGGCCGCCGAGCGTGGCGATCGCCGGCGTCGTGTAGCTGATCTGTTCGTCGCCGGCCGTCCAGCGGCGCTCCCCCGAGGCGCGGTCGTAGGCGACGAGCGACGCATACTCCGGCTGCTCGCCACGCGGACCGCCGCCGGACACGATCACGACGTCGTCGAGCACGAGCGGTGAGCCCGCCCTGCCCCACATCACCGCCATGGCATGCGCCGCGGCGTCGATGCCGAGATCTGCGACCACATTTCGCTTCCAGAGCACACGGCCGCTCGCGCCGTCGATCGCATGCAGCCAGCCGGTGGCCCCGGTCGTGTACACGACGCCGTCGCGGATCGTGGGCGTAGACCGCGGGCCCACGCCGCCGAGCACCGTCTCATGCCGCGCTGCCACGCTCACCGTCCACTCGGCCGCCCCCGTGGCCAGGCTGTAGCACGCCACGACCTCGTCGTCGCCGCGCTGCTCGAGCGTCACGGCGTGGTCGCCGCACGTCACGAATCCGCTCCACCCCGCGCCGATCGGCCGCCGCCAGAGCTCGCGCGGCGGCCGCGCCGCCCAGTCGGCATCGAGCAGCGGCTCCGTGAGACAGAGGTCGCCCGCCGGCCCGAGAAACCGGGGAAAGTCGGCGGAGGTTGGCTCCCAGGCGGGCGCACCGGCCGCCGGCGCGGCGACGGGCCGCCTTGCGAGCAGGCGATCGCGCGGGGGGGCCCATCGCCAGACGAACTCGGGCACGAGATCGCCCGACACCCGCTCGATGCGCAGCATGCCCGCCGCCAGCACGACGCTCCCGAGCAACCCTCCGAGCACCATCTGCTTGAGCGCCGTGGCATGCCCGCTCTCGCGCACAAACCAGAGCAGGAGCGACACGAGCGCCGCGAACACGAGGATCAGCGAGATGATGTTGCGCACCGCCTGATCGACGATGCTGCCGACGACGGATTCGAGGAGCCCCGCCCGCACGAGCACCGTGGCGGCGGCGAGCGACGCGATCGACACGAGCACCCGACGCGGCGGCCACAGCGGCCGTGGCGCCGCGGGAGCGATCGTCCGGGAACGTTTGGCCGCGCGCATGACACGAATTTCTCACGGGAGCGAATGGCTCGGCGACGCGATCGCCTGCCGATCATGCGGAGTGTAGCGGTCGCGCCGCGCGGCCGTCGAGCGCGACGACCATGCCCGGCATCCGTTCCTTGTGGCGCCCTCCGGGCTCGACTAGACTCGGCTGCAGCCCGAAAGCCTTCGCGTTGCACGGCCATTTGCGGCCCTTCCGGCATGCTCACACCGACACCGCCGACCCACGACACCGACCCCACGGCGCCGCTCGACACCGCCGGCCTCGGGCCCTCGACCGCCTCCGTGCATGCCGGCGAGGCCCGCCACAAGCCGGGCCATTCGATCACCGATCCGATCTTCGCGGCCTCGACCTACACGTTCGCCGACACGCAGGCGATCGTCGATTTCATCGAGGAGGAGCATCCGCGCGAGGAATACGGCCGCTACGGCAACCCCGGCGAGCGGGTCGTGGAGCGCAAACTCGCCGCCCTCGATGCCGGCGAGATGGCGGTGCTCTTCGCCAGCGGTATGGGAGCGCTCGTGGGCCTGCTCATGGCCCACCTGAATGCCGGCGAAGAGATCGTGTTTTTCGACGAGTGCTACCACCGCAGCCGCGAGTTCTGCCGCAAGCACCTCACGCGGTTCGGCGTCGGCTTCCGCGAAGTGCCCACGTGCGACTACGCCGCGATGGAGGCCGC
>JAIXPT010000006.1 GCA_027486095.1 Planctomycetaceae bacterium
GCACGCACTCGCCCGAGTGGCGGAATTGGCAGACGCGCAAGATTCAGGTTCTTGTCCAGGTAACTGGGTGGAGGTTCAAGTCCTCTCTCGGGCACTTCTTCGGCCGGTCGCGTGGCCCGTCATTTCTCCACGGGCATGAGCCGGATCTGGCGGATGTCGCAGGCCGCGGCCTTGGCGATTCTCTTCGGCTGCACGCGCAGCACATGCTCGCCGGCGGCGTCGAGCGTCACGCGGCCCACGGTGCGGGGCTTGAATGCCTGGAAGCCGCCGGTGTCTTCCACCGTGAAGGCGAGGCTTGCGGCCGTCGGGCGCCCAGGATCGACGGCGATCCCCATCTCGCTGCCGCCCTGGCCCGTGCCGCAGCCTTGCAGCACTTCCACGGCGAACGTGCCCGGCCTGTCGATCGTGAACGCCCATTCGGCGGCGTCGGTCGCGCGGGTCCAGAAGCCGAGCGTCTGTTTCTTCTCGGCCGGCTCCCAGCGGAGCATCGTGCCGCGGATCGTGGCGTCGCGGCCGTGGAGTAGGATCGATCCGTCGGTGGCCTGCCGCGGCGGCGTGCCCTCGCAGGCGGGTGTGAGCGTGATCGCGTCGAGGCTCATGCCGGCCGGGGCCGGGAGTTTCATGCAGCGCATGCGCACCGTGCGCTCGCCAGCCGTGGGAATCACGACGCGGCCAAGCGGGAGCGACGCGGGCTGCTGCCGATCGCCGGTGGATTCGAGGCGTGCCGTGAGGGGCGTGTCGCCGACCGTGACCTCGATCTCAATGCCCGACGGGGCGGCGATGGAGCAGACGAGGTGGGCGTCGTAGGCGCCCCAGCGAGTGGGCTTCCACGTCCACGAGACCGTGTCGGCCGGATTCGTCCAGCCTGCGATGCGGTGCCGGCCGGCGTGCGTTTCGAGCCGTGCCGTGGAGCCATCGATCGCGGCCGCGCCGGCGGCGAGCACGATTCGGCCATCGTCATACTGGCGGATCTCGGCGGGCTGATCGGCCCGCGCGACAGCCGTGGTGAGGAGCAGGGCGAGCGTCGTGCTCGAGCGTGTCAGGGGTGCGTGGTGCATGGTGAACATCCCTCTCTTCGCGGCCGTGTTGCCCACCGGGGAGCGGGCGTTAGGATACATCCGAGGCTGTAGCTCAGTCGGTAGAGCATCGGACTTTTAATCCGTTGGTCCTGGGTTCGAGTCCCAGCAGCCTCATTTGGCGACGCGGTGCGGCACATCGAAGCGGTCGAGGTTCATGACCTTCGTCCAGGCCGCGACGAAATCGGCGACGAACTTCCGCTCACTGCCGGCGCTCGCGTAGACCTCGGCGATCGCCCGCAGCCTGGCGTTCGAGCCAAACACGAGATCGACGCGGCTCGCCGTCCATCGCGCCGCCCCACTCGCGCGGTCACGGCCCTCGAAGAAGTGGGCGCAGCTCGGCGATGCCCGCCACTCGGTGTTCATGTCGAGAAGGTTCACGAAGAAATCGTTCGTCAGCGTGCCCGGCCGCGCCGTGAACACGCCGAGCTCGGCGAGCGGGCCGCTGCCCGTGTTCGCGCCGAGCACCCGCAGGCCGCCCACGAGCACGGTCATCTCGGGCGCCGTGAGCGTGAGCAATTGTGCCCGGTCCACGAGCAGTTCCTCGGCGGGCCGGTCGATGCCGGGGGCGAAGAAGTTGCGGAAGCCGTCGGACGTGGGCTCGAGGACGGCGAACGAGGCGGCGTCGGTCATCTCGGCCGAGGCGTCGGTGCGGCCCGGCGTGAACGGGACGCGGAGCTCGTGCCCGGCCCGTCGGGCCGCCTCCTCCACGGCCGTGTTGCCGGCAAGCACGACGAGATCGGCGAGCGACACCCGCGTGCCGTCGGTGCGGCCGGCGTTGAATTCCAGCTGGATCGTCGTGAGCTTCGCGAGCACGCGGGCCAGCCGCGGCGGGTCGTTCACCGCCCAGTCTTTCTGGGGCGCCAGGCGGATCCGGCCGCCGTTGGCACCACCGCGCTTGTCGCTGCCCCGAAACGTGGAGGCCGCCGCCCAGGCCGTGGCCACGAAATCGGAGAGCGGAACCTCGGCGGCGAGCATCGCACGCTCGAGGGTGGCGATGTCGTCTGCATCGATCAGCGGATGGTCTACCGCCGGCACCGGATCCTGCCAGAGCTGGGGCGGGGCGACCTCCGGGCCGAGCAGCCGCGAGACCGGGCCCATGTCGCGATGCGTCAGCTTGTACCAGGCCCGGGCGAAGGCCGTGCGAAACGCCTCGGGATCATCGTGGAAGCGCTTGGAGATGGCGCGGTAGGCCGGGTCTTCGCGGAGCGCGATGTCGGTCGTGAACATCATCGGCGGGTGGCTCTTGGCGGGGTCGTGGGCGTCGGGCACCGTCCCCGCCCCGGCGGCGTCGCGTGGTGTCCACTGCCAGGCGCCGGCGGGGCTCTTCGTGAGCTCCCACTCGTAGTCGAAGAGGTGGTCGAAGTAGTCGTTCGACCACTGCGTGGGCGTGGTCGTCCACGCGCCTTCGAGGCCGCTCGTGATCGTGTCGCCGGCGGTGCCCTTTCCGAAGGAGTTTTTCCAGCCGAGGCCCTGCGCGGTGATGTCGGCCCCGGCGGGTGGCGGGCCGACGTGGTCGGCGCTCGCGGCGCCATGGGCCTTGCCGAACGTGTGGCCGCCGGCGACGAGGGCCACCGTCTCCTCGTCGTTCATCGCCATGCGGGCGAATGTTTCGCGAATGTCGCGGGCGGCGGCCAGCGGGTCGGGCTTGCCGTCCGGACCTTCCGGATTCACGTAGATCAGCCCCATCTGCACCGCCGCCAGCGGATGAGCGAGCTGGCGGTCGCCGGCATACCGGGCGTTGCCGAGCCACTCGCTCTCCGGCCCCCATGAGATGTCGTCTTGCGGCTCCCACACGTCGGCCCGGCCTCCGGCGAAGCCGAAGGTCTCGAAGCCCATCGACTCGAGCGCCACGTTGCCCGCGAGAATCATCAGATCGGCCCACGAAAGCGCCTGGCCATATTTCTGCTTGATCGGCCAGAGCAGCCGGCGGGCCTTGTCGAGGTTGGCGTTGTCGGGCCAGCTATCGAGCGGTGGAAACCGCTGCGTGCCGTAGCCGGCGCCGCCGCGGCCATCGGCGATGCGGTAGGTGCCGGCTGAATGCCACGCCATGCGGATGAAGAACGGCCCGTAGTGGCCGTAGTCGGCCGGCCACCAGGGCTGCGACGTGACGAGGAGCCGCGCGAGATCGCGCTTCACCGCCGCGAGGTCGAGTTTCTGAAACTCGGCGGCGTAGTCGAAGTCGGGGCCCAGAGGATTCGCGGCGGGCGGGTTTTGCTGGAGGATCGCGAGATTGAGCTGATCGGGCCACCAGTCGGCGTTCGACATCGCGCCCGCCGCCGTGTTGCGGGCGTGCGCTGGCGGCACGCCGTGCATCACGGGGCAGCCGGCCGCGGGCTCGGCCGCGCGCAGAGGATCGACGAGAAGCGGGCAATCGAAGAGAAGCAAGGGGGCCACGAGGGCGAGCGCGACGAGCGCGGGGCGATGGTGGGTGGCAGGGGGCATGAGCAGGCTCCTTTCGCGAGGCAGGAAGAAGTATCGCGGGGTGTTGCGGCGCATTCCAGTCGCCGTGCGCACCGGTTCGGGGCCGACGCGGCTATTATCTTCGCATGCAAGCGTTTCAGTGTGCGTGCGGGCAGCCGCTTTTCTTTTCAAATCTCACCTGCCTCGGGTGCGGCTCCGAGGTGGCCTACGATCCGCGGCGGCGGAGCCTCGGGCCGCTCGTGCGCCAGGGAGACGGCCTGTGGGCCTTCCAGGGCGACGCCCGCGAGCCCACGCCACTGTTTCGGCTGTGCACGCATCGCGCGGCGGCGGCGGCGTGCAATTGGCTCGTGCCCGCGGACGAGCCGGCGGCGTTCTGCCTGTCGTGCAGCCTGACCCGCACCGTGCCGCCGCTCGAGCGGCCACGCAACGCCGAACGCCTGCGTGATCTCGAAGCGGCCAAGCGGCGCGTGCTGTTTTCGCTGCAGAACCTCAAGCTTCCGCTCGTGTCGAAGACGCACGATCCGGAGGGGCTGGCCTTCGACTTCCTCGAATCGCTGCCGGACGAGCCGCCGGTGCTCACCGGGCACGCGGCGGGCGTGATCACGCTCAACGTGGCCGAGGCCGACGCCGATTACCGCGACAAGCATCGCGATCTGTTGCTGGAGCACTATCGCACGATCATCGGGCATCTCCGCCACGAACTCGGGCACTACTACTGGGACGTGCTCGTGCGCGACACGTCGTGGCAGGAGTCGTTTCGCGCCCTCTTCGGCGACGAGCGGGCCGATTACCAAGCCGCCCTCGAACGGTATTACGCGGAGGGGCCGCCGGCCGACTGGCAAGATCGATTCATCAGCCGCTATGCCGCCGCCCACCCCTGGGAGGATTGGGCGGAGACCTGGGCGCAGTATCTCCACATTCGCTCCACCCTCGAGACGGTCACCGCCTACAAGCTCGACATCTCGCAGACGCCGCTCAAAGCCACGCCCTTCGGCATGGACGCCCTCTTCATGCCGGAGCCCGCCGAGGCGGGGGCGGCGTTTCTGGCCTGGATCAACGCGATGATCGTGCTCGCTGCCGTGCTCAATGAGACGGCCCGCAGCATGGGGCAGCCCGACACCTATCCCTTCGTCTTGAACCGCCCCACGGTCACGAAGCTGCACTTCGTGCACTGCGTGATCACCGGCGATCGGGCCGCCCGCACGCCGCCGCCCCCGGAAGCCCTGGCGGTGGGCGCGGGGGCAGGCGTTGGGGTGGGCGTGGACGCCGGCTGACGTTGGCGCGCGATTGCGGCGTGTGCGACGCTCTTCGCCGCATGCAGGTTTCGCCACGAGCCGCCGCCGCCACGCTCGCCCTCGCCGTGCTGGCGTATGCCCACGGCCTCGGCTCGCTCCACATCCCCGCCAACGGCGACGAAATGATCTACGCGCAGATCGTGCGGGCCACGGCGGCGAGCGGCCAGTGGCTGCCGCTTCGGTCCGACATGCCCGACATGGTGAACACGAAGCCGCCATTCATCTTCTGGCAGGGCATCCTCTCGACCGAGTGGGGGCGGCACTGGTCGCTCCTGGCGCTCCGCTGGCCCAGCCTCGCGTGGACGTTCGCCACGGCGGCGCTCGCGGCGTTGCTCGCCTGGCGGGCGAGCGGACGGGCGCATGTCGGCCTGCTCGCGGCGGCGATCTATCTCGCTTTTTTCTCGACCTACCGCTACGGCCGGCCGTTTCTCACGAACCCGCCCGAGACGTTCTGGATGTTCGGCTGTTTCTTCATCATGGCGTGGTGGCGGCCACGCTCGTTCGCTTCACGTTTTGTCGTGCCGACGGTCGTCGGCCTGTGTGCCGGCCTCGCGCTGTTTGCAAAATCGTTTGCTCAGCTCGTGCCGATCGGGGCCGGGCTCGTGGCCTGGCACCTGCATGAGGTGCGTCGGCGCGATGGCGGGCCAGACTGGCGGCGGTTGGTCCTGCGGTCGGCACCGGGGCTCGCCTGGACGGCGCTGCTCGCGCTGGCGGTGTTCGGGCTGTGGTTTGCGCTCGACCCCGATCCGGCCGCGATCTGGCGCGAGTTCGTGGTCGGTGAAAACTTCGGCAAGATCAAGGCGGGGCGGGCGAGCTACCTGCGCGCGGCGCTCTGGGGCCGGATGAGCATCTGGGGCTACGGGCTGTCGTGGTTTTTGAATGCCGGGCTGCTCGCGCTCCCGCTTCTCGGCACCCTGATCCGGGCCTGGCAGCATCGGCGCGAGGCCACCGCGATCGAGCGGCTGCTGTGGATCTGGGCGGCCGTTTTGTTCGCCGTGTTCTTGGTGCCCACGCAGCGGTCCGGGCGGTATCTCCTCGAGGCGATGCCCGGGATCGCCGTGGTCATGGCCCTCCACTGGCACCGTCTGCTGCCATCGGCGCTCCTCACGACGGTGGGCGGTGCCGGCGTGGTCGTCGGCTGCGTCGCCTGGATCTCGACGCTTCTCGTGCGCGACCTGGGGGCCGGCATGCTGCCTTGGACTCACTGGCCGATCCTCGCCAGCGCGGCCGGTCTCGTGGTGCTGCCGCTGATCGCCCGGCAGCGGCTCGCGGCCGGAGCCCTGCCGGCGGTGTGTGCGGCATTTCTCGCCGTCTCCAGCCTGCTTTCGGCATTCGATCCGCCCCGTGGCGGCTATCCCTCCGCGGCGCTCGTCGCCGCCCACGGCCGCGTCGTACACGTGCCGCAGAATTTTCGGGCCGCAGCCGAGCGACACACTTTTCTGCTGCCGGGCGCGGTGATCCGTGGCTATCCCGAGCACGATCACATTCACGGGCCGGCCGATGTCAACGCCGGTGAGCTCGTCGTCGTGGTGCGGCCCTTCGCCGCCGCGGCGCCCGAGGGAGCGATCGCCAGCCGCATCGAGCTCACGAGCCGCCACACCGCCCGGCAGCTTTTCGAGATGGTCGCGGGCCGCCTCGCCGAGCAGCTCTTCTGCCGCGAATGGCTGGTCAAAAAGTAGGACAGACTTCAGTCTGTCGGTGTGCGTGACAGGTTCAAGCCTGTCCTACTCGGCCCGCCCCGCGCGGACGTCGGCCGGTGAGCATCCTCGGGCCCGAAGATCGCGAATCGCCAGGCCACCGGTGCGTTTTGCGAGCCGCTGGCCGGCGGCATCGGTGACGAGCGGGGCGTGAAACCAGCGCGGAGGCTTCCATCCGAGAGACTCGTAGAGCAGGAGCTGCCGCGCGGTGCTCGTGAGCAGGTCTTCGCCGCGCACCACTTCCTCGATCTCCATGGCATGGTCGTCGGCTACCACGGCCAATTCGTAGGCCGCCAGATCGTCGCGCCGCCAGACGACGAAATCGCCGAAATCGACGCCGGCCGTGCGGTGCACGCGGCCCAGCCGGCCGTCTTCGAATGCGAGCACGCGGCCGTCGGGCACGCGAAATCGCCAGGCCACGCCTCCGGGCGCCCCGGCGCGATCCCACGCGGAAGGCCGGAGGGCCGGGGGAAAAATCGGCTCGGCGGAAGCCTGTGGGCCGTCGTGCGGGGCCGTGGCGGCCAGTTCGACATCGCGGCGCGAATGCGGGCTCGGGTAGATCGCGCCGGCGGCCTCGAGCCTGCGCCAGACGTCGAGAAACCAGCGGCCGCGCCGGCTCTGTTCGTAGGGCGCGTGCGGGCCGCCGATGTCCGGGCCCTCCGTCCACTCGAGGCCGAGCCACCGCAGGTCTTCGAGCGCGGCGGCCGCATACTCGGGGCGGCAGCGGTCGCGGTCGAGATCTTCGATCCGCATCACGAGCCCGGCTCCCGATGCGCGGGCGGCTGCAAGGGCGAATGTCTGCGCGTGGCCCACGTGGAGGAGGCCGGTGGGTGTCGGAGCGAGGCGGCCGCGGAAAGGCATGTGTGTGACAGGCTGAAGCCTGTCTTACGCGACGCTACAAGAGCCACCACGAGTTGGTGGCGAGCACATAACCGCCGAGGGCGAGATTCGTGGCGGCGTGCGCGAGGATCACGTCGATCGGCCGCCGCGTGGCCGCCGCGACCCCGCTCATCACCGCAAACCAGCCGACCGCCGCCACGGCCTCACCTGGATGCGTGGCCGCCGCGTACACGAGGCACGCGGCCACCGAGGCGAGTGTGAGCCTGCCGAACGGCACCGTCCAAAATTGTTCGTCGATCACGGTGCGCATGAGAAATCCGCGTAAAAACAGTTCTTCGACGAGCGGCACGATGACCACGAGGCCGAGGGCCCGCACGAAGACGAAGCCCCAGGCCGCGGCAGGGGTGGCAAAGTGGGCGAATGGATCGAAGCCGCTGCGGGCGACGGCGTCGGGGGCCCAGCCCGCCTCACGCTGCACCGCGGCCAAGAGCACCCAGGGCACGACGAGCAGCCCACCGAGCGCGATCGGCCACCATGTGGTGTGCCCCACCCAGGCGCGGATCGGGCCCCACACCCGCGCGACGGCCACGCTCGTGGCCACGAGCCGCACGGCGTAGACGAGCGGATAGGCCGCGGAGGGGATGCCGAGGAGTCCGGCCAGGCCGCCGCCGCCCGGCGTGGGCTCGAGCAGGCCCACCGCGAGAAACACGACCAACGGCACGACACAACTCTCCCAGGGGCGGCTCGGGCCGTGGTCGGCCGATGGCGATGCGTTCATGGGCGGTATGCGGGCGGGCCTGTCGCGATTTCAGGGACGCGAGTATATTCCAGTCGTCCAGCCCGTCAGAAATCCCACCCGCTGGCCGATTCCCCGTTTTCCCTCCGAAGGTGCAGTGTTTCCATGGATCTGTCCAAGCTTCGCAACATGGGCATTTCGGCCCACATCGACTCCGGCAAGACCACGCTCTCGGAGCGCATCTTGTATTACGCCGGGCGTATCCACCGGATCCAGGAGGTGAAGGGTGGCGGTGACGGCGCGACGATGGACTACATGGATCTCGAGCGCGAACGCGGGATCACGATCACCTCGGCCGCCACGAGCGTGAAGTGGCACGATTGCGACATCAACCTCATCGACACCCCCGGCCACGTCGATTTCACCGTCGAAGTGGAACGCAGCCTGCGGGTGCTCGACGGCGCGATCCTCGTGCTCTGCGCCGTGGGCGGCGTGCAGAGCCAGTCGATGACGGTCGATCGGCAGATGAAGCGCTACAA
>JAIXPT010000414.1 GCA_027486095.1 Planctomycetaceae bacterium
ACACGACGCTCCACACCGTGCTCGCCCGGCCATCCCCGGCCCAGCGCCGCGTGATGGAGAGCATCGTGCACCTCTCGGCCCGCATCGCGGTGATGACCGAGCATGGCCGTGGACTGCTGCACGCGGTCTACGGCGTCGCCCCCGATCGCATCGACGTGATCCCGCACGGCATTCCCGCCATGCCCGCACCGGACGGCGCTCGCCCGCCCGATCCCGCCCTCTGTGGCCGCCGGGTGCTGCTCACCTTCGGGCTACTCTCGCCAAACAAGGGCATCGAACACGTGATCGAGGCCCTCCCTGCGATCGCCGCCCGCCATCCGCAGGTGCTCTACGTGGTGCTCGGCGCCACGCATCCGCACCTCGTGGCCTGCGAGGGGGAGCGCTATCGCCTGAGCCTGCAACGGCTGGCCGCCGAGCTCGGTGTCGCAGGGCACGTGGCGTTTCACGATCGCTACGTCGCCATGCCCGAGTTGCTCGCGTTTTTGGCCGCGGCCGAGATCTACCTCACGCCCTACCTGAACGCCGATCAGATCACCTCGGGCACGCTCGCCTATGCCTTTGGATGCGGCACGCCCGTCGTGTCCACGCCCTACCATCACGCCCAGGAACTGCTCGCCGACGGCCGCGGCGTACTCGTGCCGTTCGCCGCCCCCGCCGCGATCGCGGCCGCCGTCTCCGACCTGCTCGGCGACGACGTGCGGCGCGACACCTTGCGCCGCGGGGCCCGCGAGCTCGGCCTCGAGATGGTGTGGGGCCGCGTGGCCGAGCGGCACGTGGCGGCATTTCGCGCGGCCCGCGCGGGCGCGATCGTGAAGGTGCGGCGCGGGCCGTCGCCCGCTCCCCGGTGCCGCCCGCGGCACGAATTGCCGTCGCTGAAGCTCGACCACCTGCTCCGGCTCACCGACCCGACCGGCCTCCTCCAGCACGCCACCTTCGACATTCCAAACGCCGCCGACGGCTACTGCACCGACGACAATGCACGAGCCCTGGCCCTGATCGCGCGGCTCGACCACCTCGGGCTCGGCTCGGAGCACACCGCCCGGGCAGCCACCACCTACGCCACCTTCCTCGGCCATGCGTTCGTGCCACCCACGGGCAGGTTTCGCAACTTTCTTTCGTTCGACCGCCGCTGGCTCGACGACGCCGGCACCGACGATTGCCTCGGCCGCGCGCTCGTCGCGCTCGGCACGTGCATCGGGCTCGGCCGGCGGGGTGGCCTGCAGGCCTGGGCCATGCGGCTCTTCGGGCCGGCCCTCGACGCCGTCGTGGCCACCACGAGCCCGCGGGCCTGGGCCCTCGGCATCCTCGGCATCCAGGAGTATCTGCGCCGGCTCGACGGCGATCGCCGCGCGGCCGATGCGCGCGCGCTTCTCACCGCCCGAATCATCGGCCACTATCGGGCCAACTCGGCAGCCGACTGGCCGTGGCCGGAAGACGTGGTGGCTTACGACAACGCCCGGCTCTGCCAGGCCCTGATCGCGAGCGGGCGCTGGGCCGGCGACGCCGCGGCGCTCGAGGCGGGCCTCGCGATGCTCGACTGGTTGATCGCCATCCAGACATCGCCGACGGGCCGCTTCGCCCCGGTGGGCAGCCGGGGCTTTCTCCGCCGCGGCGACCGCGCGGCAGCCTTCGACCAGCAGCCGCTCGAAGCGCAGGCCACGCTTGCCGCCTGCCTCGAAGCCTCTCACGCCACGGGCGATGCAGCCTGGATCGATCGCGCTTGGGATGCCTTTGACTGGTTTCTTGGGCACAACGTCGTGGGGCTATTCCTCGCCGACCCGACCACGGGCGGCTGCCGCGACGGCCTCCTCGAAGATCGCACCAACGAGAACCAGGGCGCCGAATCGACGCTCGCCTGGCTCCACGCGCTCGTAGACATGCACACCCTTCTCTCCCCGGCATCATCCCGCCATGAACATCACCCGCACCGGAGTGCTGCTGCGGCCCAACAACGCCCGCGTGCTCTATCGGCCCTTCGAGCCGCAGATTCCCCAGCGGGCGATGAAAATCGTCGGCCGCATCATGGAGCTCGCGGATGACGAGGCCGAGCGGCTGCTCGAGCAGGTGCTCGCGGAGTTTCACGGCCGTCATCAGCGGCTGCTCGCGTTCTTTCGCGAGCGGGCCGAGGCGGTGCGCCATCATCTGCTCACCGACCGGCCGCTCACCGAGGCCCGGCGCCTGCTGATCGGCTCGTATTTCACGCAGGAATACGCGCTCGAGAGCGCCGCCCTCTTCAATCCCTCGATCGTCTGGCATCCGTGCCAGGATGGCCTCGCGGCGGGCACGCGGCGGTTTATCCTCAGCCTCAGGGCCACCGGCGAGGGCCATGTGTCGAGCGTGGGCTTCCGCACCGGCACGATCGACGCCCGGGGCTCGATCACGCTCGCCCCGCCCACCGGCTTCGTGACGGCCCCGCGCGTCGTCGCCGACAGCCGCTACGACAAGCAGCTCTTCCTGCGCAAGCTCGCCGAGCTCGGGATCGTGGACGGCTTCGTGGATGCGGTCTGCCGCGGGCTCGCCGAGCACTTCACGCTCGGTGAGCTGGAGGCCGCCGTGGGCCAGACCTCGCGGCTGCACCGCGCCCGCCGCAAAGAACTTGAACCGGTGGCCAACGCGATCCTGGCCCTCGCCCGGGCCAATTACGAGATCGCCTGCGACGCCGAATCCGACCTCTCGGAGCGGGTGATTTTTCCGTATTCGCCGGCGGAGACGAATGGCATCGAAGACGCGCGATTCGTGCGGTTCGAGGAGCCCGATGGCGACATCCATTATTACGCCACCTACACCGCCTTCGACGGCAGCGTGACACTCCCGCAATTCCTCACCACCGACGATTTCCTGCACTTCAAGGTGAGCACGCTCAACGGCCCCGAGATCGCCAACAAGGGGCTCGCCCTGTTTCCACGGCGGATCAACGGCTCCTACATGATGCTGGGGCGGCAGGACGGCGAGAACATCCACCTCATGGAGTCCGACATGCTCCACTTCTGGCATGCGAAGCGGCTCGTGCTCCGGCCGACACAGCCCTGGGAGTTCGTGCAGGTGGGCAACTGCGGCTCGCCGCTCGAAACACCGGAGGGCTGGCTCGTGCTCACGCATGGCGTGGGGCCGATGCGGAAATACGCGATCGGCGCGGCGCTGCTCGATCTCGACGATCCCGCCCGGGTGGTGGGCCGGCTTCGCGAGCCGCTCCTGAGCCCCGATGAAAACGAGCGGGCCGGCTACGTGCCGAACGTCGTCTACAGCTGCGGCGCCGTGCTCCACGACGGCCTGCTCGTGATCCCCTACTCGATGAGCGACTTCGCCACGTCGTTCGCCACGGTGCCGCTCGCCGACGTGCTCGCCGCGATGCGCTCGTAGCGACGGAGCTCCAGGGCTGTCTTCACGCGAAACATCGGCGTCGTGCCGATTTTCGCTTGGCCGACTCCGTCGGCTGCAGCCAACCCGGCCCTCCGGGCCTGGCGCTCCTCGTAGCGACGGAGCTCCAGATCTGTCGAATATGGGCCGCATTCGACAGGCCTGGAGGCCTGTCGCTACGACCGTCGCCGCTTTGCTTTCTTCGCGGCCTTCGTCTTCTTCGCGGCCCGCTTCACAGCTTTCTTCTTCACAGCTTTCTTCGCCTTGCGGCTGCCCCGCTTCAGCCGGGCCGTCGCCGCCGCCGCCATCTCGTCGAGAAACTCATGGGCCTCGGCCGCAAGGTCTTTTTCCGAAAGCGGCTCGACCTCGTCGATGATGAAGAGCGCCAGTTCGCCGCGCCGCTGGGCATCGCACAGCGTTTTGTATTCCTCGAGCGTGAGATCGTCGTGATCCTCGTCTTCGCTCGTCAGAAACTCGAAGCCTACCCGGGCTTTCGGATCCCAGCCGTCGATGTGAAAGTCCACCCCATATTCCCGGAATGTCTGGTTGCGCTTGATGGCATAGCCCCGGGCTCGAAAGAGCCGAGCCAGAAGGTCGCAACCATCGAATTCGGAGAGTGTTTCGGGCATGGAACGGGTCCGGGGTTGAAGGAACTGGGCGAACGACGCGGCGCACAAAATCTACCGGCGTTTCCGCAGGAAGAATAACGGATCAACGCACGCCCCGGCCACCCAACGCGCATGGCCCGAGGCGACCCCGCGACATGCCCCCCTGCCTGGGGTATGCTTCAGGCGACCCCCACTCGCCCTGGAGTCCGCCTGTCATGCGCTTCGAGATTCGCGCGGTCGCGTTTGCCTTCTGTCTCGTGGGCCTCGCCGCCGTGGCCGCCGAGCCCACGCCCCCGCGGGCGGGAAGCGCCCCGCCCCGCACCGGCACCACCACGCCGTTCGGCTCGGGCTCGATCACCAACCGCTCCGACGGCACGACGAGCCAGACGCGCCCATTCGGCTCGGGCTCGATCACCACCGAGCGCACCCGCGACGGCCGCACGATCACCGGACAGACGCAGAAATTCGGATCCGGCACGATCACGCGCTGGTCCGACGGCACCACCACCGAAACCCGCCCCTTCGGCTCGGGGGCGATCACGACGGAGCGTGCGCCCGGTGGCCGCACCGTGACCGGCCAGACGCAGAAGTTTGGCTCGGGCACGATCACCAACCGCTCCGACGGCTCATCGAGCCAAACCTCCAAGTTCGGCAACGGCACACTGCAGCGCGACACCCCCGGCAGAAAGTAGGACAGGCTTCAGCCTGTCCTACGCCGGCTCCCACTCGCCGCACCAGTCGGTGGAGTCGGTGTGCGGCCACACGCCCACGTGCACGAGCTTGTCGTCGCTGACCTCCGGCACGGTCGGCGGCATCCGGCGGCACTGCCCCCAGCCAGCCCGGGGGTCGCCCCCCGGCGGCTGCTTCCAAAATCGGCACGTGCCGCACGCGTGCGCGCGGCCGCCGACCCGTGGAGGGAGTTGCGGCGAATCGTGTGGCGAGCCATCCATGTTGATCATCATATCGCGCCGCCCTTCACGGGGTGCTGCACGTTGCCAAACGCAAGGCAGCGCCGCGCCCCGCTCCACACACGGCGCCACCCGGCAGCCCGACAACCGTGGCTACGGCCATGTCCACGATCCAGTGCCTGTGCATGGCATCCTCCCCGACGGTCCGCAGCATGAATCAACGCTGCGTGATGCCCAGGGGTGTCAACGCTTCCCCGCAGGCGCAGGATTCAAATCAATCCACACCTCGTCGCCCACGGCGACGCGCTGCAAGGGCTCCGGTTCGAATTCCACCTCCAGGCTCCCGCTGACCCGGTTCCATTCCACCCGGGTGACCCGGCCCACGGCGATTTGGGTGGTGTCGGTGGTTCGGTAGACAAAGTCGCCGAGGGCGACATGCGGCCGCACCGTCAGCCCGCCATCCTTGCCGATGTGGGCGGGAGTATCGCCGAGATAGGCTGCATCGTGGCTTTCGATCACTTCGAAGTGAAACGGCGTTCCCACCTGGGCAAAGGGCAACGTGGCGTGCGGATCCACGCCCTGCGCTGCTCGACCGCCGGCCACCCACGAGCCGAGTGCCGCCACGAGCGTGAGCGCTCCCATCGACCAGACCAGAGATGAGCGAGAGACCGACACACGGTCTTGAACAACGAGCATGCGCACGGCGGGGCTCCTTTGACGACGATCGAAAAAAATCTCAGCTTGCGACGCTCTGCGGGAGCCTACCGTTCCACTCGGACCACGACAACGCCCGGGTGCCACGTTCAAGCGAGGCTTTCATAGCGCGAGGCCCGCATAGGCGCTGATGGCCGCTGCGATGATGATCGCGGCATCCACTGCCGGCTGTCGTGAAGACCGGTGCCGCGCGATCGTCACGCCTCCGAGAATCGCCACGGCCACGGCACATTCCACCGCCAACACCCGCAGCGTGGCCTCCTGCGCCACGCGGATTCCGAGAAACGCAGCCACGACCGCCGCGCCGCCGAGAAACCCCCACACGGCCGTGCGATTCGCGAGCCGGCAGGCCACCACGGCCGCGAGGTGCATCGCGTAGGGGAAGAAAAGCTCACGGTTCTCGGTGACTCGGGCAAGCACGAGCCAGACGAGGCTCGGGGCCGCGAGCGCGAGCAGCGGCAGGCCCGGCCGCGTAAACGCCACCAGCACGAAGGTGATCACGCCCACGAGGGTCCAGGGAGGCCCGCCCACGGCCTGCGCGACCATGAGAAAGAGGATCTCGCCGACGATGAACCAGACGCTCGAGATGATCGCATCCTCCGGCGTTGTCGATTCTGCCTGCGGTCCACGATACTGCCGCTTTCCACGAGAGGGAATCGCATGCCAGACATCGCCTCGTTGATCAAGGCGCTCACCGGCGCCGATGCAGCGGCCCGCGCCGAATCCGCCGAAGCCCTGTGCCGAGCCGGCACCGATGCCGTCGCGGCGGCCGTGCCGCTCGTGAAGGCCTGCGGCGACTCCGACGACCAGGTGCGCGAGTGGGCCGTGGCCGCGCTCGAAGATCTCGGAGCTCCGCCTGCGGCCGCGCTCACCGCGCTCACCGCGCTCGCCGGCGATGCTCAGCCGCTCGTCGCCTATTGGGCGACCACTCTGCTCGGGCGCTCTGGGAAGGCTGCGGCGGCCGCGACGCCCGCCCTGGCGAAAAGCCTCGCAGACTCAGGCGATCCCGCCGTGGCCCAGCGGGCCGCGTGGGCGCTCGGCAAAATCGGGCCGGCCGCGGCCGCGGCGAAGCCCGCGCTCGAGCGCGCTCTGGCCGCAGCCGACCCGCGACTGGCACGCCTTGCCCAGGAAGCCCTGACCGCCATCGGCGGCTGACGGGAAAGCTGCTCCATCTCGGCGGGCCGCCGGCATGATCGGGGGCCGGTGCAACCGATACGAGAAGGGTGATCGTCTCATCCCTCTCGCCGAGCGCCCGCCTTCCTTCGCGTGTAAACGCGGTGTGCGGCCTCGCAGCCGCCTGGCTGATCGTGTGCGCCGCGGCCGCACCCGCCCACGGGCAATATGGCGCTCCGGCAGCCGCAGCACCCAAGCCAGCCGGCGCGATCACGATCGCCAGCTTCAATATCCAGGTGTTCGGCGAATCGAAAATGGCGAAGAGCCAGGTCGTGGAGGTGCTGGCCCGCGTCGTGCGCAACTTCGACATCGTGGCGATTCAAGAAGTGCGGGCGAAGTCCGACGAGATCGTGCCGGCCTTCGTGCGGGCGATCAACGCCGACGGCAGCCGCTACCACTACGTGATCGGCCCCCGCCAGGGCCGCACGGTGAGCAAGGAGCAGTATGCCTTCATCTACGACACCACCCGGATCGAAGTCGATCCGTCATCGGTCGGCGTCGTTCCCGACCCGCAAAACAAGCTCCATCGGCCGCCGCTGCACGCCCGCTTCCGCACGAAGATCACGCCCGCGGAGATGGCGTTTACATTCTGGCTCGTAGACATCCACACCGACCCCGACGAAGTGCCGCAGGAGCTCGAAGCCCTCACGGGGGTGTTCCAGGCGATGCAGGCGGCGCGGCCCGACGAAGACGACGTGATCCTGCTCGGCGATCTCAATGCCGGCCCGCCCGAGTTCAAATCGTTTCAGCGGATTCCGGGCGTGGCCTGGGCCGTGTCGGGCGTGACGACGAACACCCGCCGCACGAAGACCTACGACAACCTTGTCTTCACGCGCCCCGCTACCAGCGAGTATCTCGGCGGCTGGGGCGTGCTCGATCTGCAGAGCACGTTTGGCCTCTCGCTCGACCAGGCGCTCGAGGTCTCGGATCACAATCCCGTGTGGGGTGCGTTTTACCCGGCCGAAGTCCGGGGGGCGGGCCTGCCGCCGATGGCCGGCGCCGCGGCGCCCGTGCGGCGCTAGTTCGCAGGCCGCTGCCACACCGTCTTGCCATCCTTGATCGTCTCCACCACCCGAATCGTCTCGATCGCGGCGGGGGGCACGGTGAGGGGATTCGCCGAGAGGATCACGAGGTCGGCGAGCTTGCCCGGCTCGATCGAGCCCTTCGTCGCCTCTTCGCCATACATCCGGGCGCCGTCGATCGTGACCGCCTCGAGAGCCTCGAGCGGCGTCACGCATTCCTCGGGGCCCATCACGCGGCCCGACCGCGAAACGCGGTTCACCGCCGTGTGGATCGTGAAGAGCTGGTCGAGCGGCGAGACGTTGAAGTCGGTGTGATTGGCCGGCCGCAGCCCGAGCGCCCGCGCCGTCTTCATGGGGCTGATGAAATCGGCCTGGGCCGCGCCCCGGTTGGCCAGATGCGTGTCGCCGAAATAGAAGCAGTGGAGCGTGAAGAATGAGGGCGTGATCCCCCACGCCTTGTACTTTTCGAGTTGGTCGCGGCGGATGAATTGCGAGTGCACGCCGACCGTGCCCCGGGGCTTCGCGGGATCGTCGCCGGAGGCGTAGCGGTGGGCCTCCAAGAGCGCATCGATGGCGGCGTCGCCGTTGCAGTGCACGAACAGCGTCGCCCCGCCGTCGTAGACCTTCTTCACGAAGTCGTTGAGCGTGGCCTGCGGAAACGACAGCTCCCCGCGCCAGTTCTTCTGCCCCGCCGGGCCCTCGGTGAGATAGGGCGTGGTGAAGCAGGCCGTGCGGCCCTGCGGCGAGCCGTCGCTCACGATCTTCACCCCGCCGATTCGCAGCCGGCCCTGATACGCCGGCTCGTTCCGCGGCGGCTGCCCGCCGAAGACGGCGTCGATCTCGGTGATGAAGGGCAGCGCGACGACGTCGAGCTCGAGGGCCCCGCGGTCGGCGAGCATGCGGAGCAGATCGAGCTGGTGCTTCATCGTGGCCCCTTCCTGGGCCGTGGTGATGCCCTCGCGCAGGTAGAGCTCCTGGCCGGCCGTGAGAATCTCGAGCACCTCGTCGTCGGCCGGGCCCGGCACCTTCGCGAAGATCGGGAGAAACGCCGTCTCGAAGAGCAGCCCATCGGGCACGCTCGAGCCCGGCTCACGGCCGATCACGCCGCCTGGCGGCGTGGGCGTGGCGGCGGTGATCGAATACGCCGCGAGGGCCTTCGAATTGAGCATCGCGCCGTGACCCGAGACGTGAACCACGATCACGGGGTTGTCGGGAAACGCGGCGTCGAGCTCCTGCTTCGTCGGGGCCCGCTTCTCCGCCAGAAGCTCGGGGTCGTAGCCAAACCCCATCACGAACTTCCCCGGGCCGATCTTTCGGCGCTCCTGCACCCGCTTGAGCGCCGCGATCACGTCGGCCGCGCTCTTGCACGGCCCGGCCGGAGGCGACGCGCAGAGCGCCTGCGTCTGCACATCCACGATCGCCATGAAATGGCTGTGGCCGTCGATGAACCCGGGCACGAGCGTCTTGCCGGCGAGGTCGATGACCTCGGTCGCCGGCCCCTTGTGCTGCATGATGTCGGCCTCGCTGCCGACGGCCACGATCTTGCCGCCGGCGATCGCCACCGCCTCGGCCGCCGGCTGGGCCGGGTTCACCGTCACGATCGGCCCGCCGCGGATGATCCGCTCCGCCGGGGCAGCTGCGGCAAGCGTCCCGAGGGCGGCGCACGCGGACGAGACCGCACATGCCAGGGCAGCTCGTTGCATCGTCTTGATCATGGTGGGGATCCTCGTGAGAGCGGTGCCAGAACCAGCGCATCATACCGGGCAGTGCCACGCATCCACGGATGCCGGCTCTTGACGCTGTACTATACTTGCGCACACTCTTTGCCATCTGGCTGCCGGTGCGGAATACACTTGTCGCAATGGCCGCCGCATCAGACAAGCCGAACCCGCATCACGAGCGGAGCCATGAGCGAAACCACGAGCGGAAAAAAGACCCCTGGGCTCGGATGCCGGGGCCGAGCGTCGTGACGTTTGGCTTCGACGTGCTCGACCGTGTGGAGCAGGCGGTGGCCATGGTGAAGGAACGCCTCAAGCGAGCCGTGGCCGCGCTCGACGCCGCGGGCATTCCGCACACTGTCGTGGGCGACCATGCCGTCGCCGCATGGGTGGCGCGGGTCGATCCGGCCGCCGTCCGCACGACCGTGGACGTCGATCTCTTGATTGAGCGGGCCGACCTCCCGCGGGCGATCGTCGCCCTCGAGTCGGCGGGCTTCATTCACTCGTTCACCTTCGGGATCAACATCTTCGTGGACGGCCCGCAGGGCAAGGCCCGCGAGGCGGTGCATATTCTCTTTGCCGGCGAGCCGGTGAAGCCTGCGGACCTCGCGGCCGCCCCGGACCTCGCGGCCGCCCAGACACTCGACGGGTATCGGATCGTGGAACTCGACCGGCTGATTACGATGAAGCTCACGGCGTATCGGGACAAAGACCGCACGCATCTTCGCGACATGATCGACGTCGGCCTGATCGACGCGAGCACGCCGGACCGCGTGCCCGCGGAGCTTCGCCCGCGGCTCGAGCACTTGCTCGCCAATCCCGAGGGCTGACGCCTACTCGCGGTAGGCCTTCGGGCTGCGGCCAACCCAGCGCTTGAAGGCGCGGGAAAAGACCGGTGCGTTTTCGAAGCCCACCTGCTGGGCGATCGACTCGACCTTGTCCTGCGTGGACGTGAGCAGGTGCTGGGCCCGTTCGATCCTGAGCGACGTCAGATGCTGCATCGGGCTGCGGCCGAGGTCGCGGAGGCAGACCCGGCGAAACTGCTCCTTGCTCACGTGGTACCGGGCCGCCAGGCGGTCGAGCGACCAGTTCGCCGCCAGATCGCGGGCCACCTCGTCCCACACCGCCCACAGGCGATCGTCCACGTGCCAGGGCTGGGCGATCCGCCGTGCCTCGCCGTGGGCAAGCTCGACCCAATGATGCACGAGCCGTGGATCACGGCCGGCCTCCCACTCAGCCCGCAACCCAGTGATGATGCGCCACAGCACGTCGGCATCGCAGCGCACACGCACGGGCGAGGCCGCGGAGACGACCGGCCGCACGTGGCTCGGCTCGTCGTAGCGAATCCAGGCAAACCGCCACCTCGATCCCGCCACGGTGTGAAACGCATTGAGCACGCGCGGGGGCGCGAGGCACGTCATGCCCTTCTTGCTCGACTGCCAACGTCCGTCGAGCAACATCTGCCCGCGGCCCTCGTGGCACACCATCACGAAGCTCCCACTCGGCGCGAGCCGCACCCGGCGATACGGCATCACCGCATCGGTCAGGCCGAGATGTAAAATGCGATGCACCGCAAGCTCCGGGCAGTCGTCCCGATGGACCGACCACAGCCGTGTGCCGGGGCCGTCGATGGTGGTTTCTGCGAGGTCGAGGTGGATTTCGGTCATGGACGCGTGTATCGCCGCTGCGTAGGCTCAAACCAGGTCGTCAGACAGATATACACGCGAGACCGCATGATGCCGAATCCCTGGACAGGCAAGGGCAATCCCTACACGCGGGCCGAGGTGCTCGACCGCCTGCATGCCACGCTGAAAGCCGGCAAGCCGATCATCGCCGCGGGCGCCGGCACCGGCATCAGCGCAAAGTTTCTTGAAAAGGGTGGCGTCGATCTGATCATCATCTACAACTCCGGCCGGTTTCGCATGGCGGGCCACGGCTCCACGGCCGGCCTCATGGCCTATGGCGACGCCAACGCCGTGGCGATGGAGATCGGCGAGTACGAAGTGCTGCCCGTCGTCGAACAGGTGCCCGTGATTTGCGGCGTGCACGCCTCCGACCCCAGGCGGCGGATGTGGCACTGGCTCGGCCGCGTGAAAGAGATGGGCTTCTCGGGCGTGAACAACTTCCCCACCCACTGCATCGTGGACGGGCGGTTTCGCCAGATTCTCGAAGAGACGGGGATGAGCTTTCAAAAGGAGGTCGAGATGATCGGCCTCGCCCGGCGGATGGATCTCTTCACGATCGTCTACGTGGGCACGCCCGACGAGGCGGCCGCGATGGCGAAGGCGGGGGCGGATGTCGTGATCGCGCACGTGGGCACCACGATCGGCGGCTCGATCGGCGTGACAAACGCCACCTGCACGCTCGACGACGCGGTGGCCCGCGTGCAGGCAATCTGCCGGGCGGCCCTGGCTGCCCGCAGCGACGTGATCTGCCTCTCGCACGGCGGCCCGATCTGCACGCCCGCCGACGCGGCGTATGTCAACGAACGCACCGACGTGGTGGGCTTTGTCGGTGCCTCGAGCCTGGAGCGGCTCGCCTTCGAACGTTCGCTTCCCGAGCTCGCACGACAGTTTAAAAACATCCCCCTCGGCCGCACGAAGTAGGCGGCGGGAGAGACAGCATGGCGACGATCGCCGTCCTCGGCACGCTCGACACGAAGGGCCGCGAGCATGCCTTCGTGGCCGCACGCATCCGGGCCCGCGGCCACGCCACGCTCGTCATCGACGTGGGCACGGGGGCCGAGCCGGCCATGCAGCCCGACATCACACGGAGCGATGTCGCAGCAGCCGGTGGCCTCGATCTGGACACGCTCATGGCCCGGGGCGACCGCGGCGAATGCGTGTCGGCGATGGCCGCGGCCGCGCCGCGGCTGCTCGCACGACTCGTGGCCGAGGGCACCATTCAGGGCGTGATCTCGCTCGGCGGCGGCGGCGGCACGGCGATCGCGTCGGCCGCGATGCGGGCTCTGCCGATCGGCTTTCCGAAGCTCGTCGTCAGCACGCTCGCCAGCGGCAACACGGCGCCCTACGTCGGCACGACCGACATCACGATGATGCCGGCCGTCGTGGACGTGCAGGGGCTCAACCGCATCTCGCGCACGATCCTGGCTCGGGCCGCGGGGGCCATCTGCGGCATGGTGGAGGCCGACATTATCGCCGGTGATGAAAAACCGCTCGTCGTCGCCAGCATGTTCGGCAACACGACCAAGTGCATCGAGGCGGCGATTCCGCTGCTGGAACAGGCAGGCTACGAAGTGCTCGTCTTCCACGCCACGGGCACGGGCGGCCGTGCGATGGAAGCGCTCATCGCCAGCGGCCTGGTGGCCGGCGTACTCGACATCACCACGACAGAGCTCGCCGACGAGCTCGTCGGCGGCGTGCTTTCGGCCGGGCCCGAACGGCTCGACGCCGCGGCGAGGCACGGCGTGCCCGCCGTCGTGGCCCCGGGCTGCCTCGACATGGTGAATTTCGGCGAACGGCACACGGTGCCCGAGAAGTACGCGGGGCGGACCTTCTCCATCCACAATCCGCAGGTCACGCTCATGCGCACCACGCCCGCAGAGTGCGCCGCGCTCGGCCGCATGGTGGCCGAGAAGGTGAACGCCTCTCGCGGCCCTGTCACCGTGCTCATCCCCCGCCGCGGGATCAGCGTGATCAGCGCCGCAGGCGGCCCTTTTTACGATCAGCACGCCGATGCAGCGCTCTCTAGCGCGCTCGAAGACGGCCTTCGTCCGGGCGTGCCCTGCATCTCGCTCGACTGCGAGATCAACGATCCGGCTTTCGCGCAGGCCTGCGTCGAGGCGTTGCTGACGAACATCACACAAATGCGGCCCACCACCCCCAACAAGCCCAGAGCGGAAGCGACGGGACTCTGCTGAACACCCACTTCGAAAGCAGCGTTTCAAAGGAGTCTCAATGCCCCAGGTGAAGCACTACGGCGTCTTTCAATTCAAGCCCGAGATCTCGCCCACTCAGATCACCGGCTGCTTCCGTGAGATGGCGGGCATGGTCGGCAAGATTCCCGGCCTCGTTGACTTCCACCACGGCCCGTATGACAGCGGCGAAGGCATGAACGACGGCTTCACCCACGGCTTCATCATGACGTTCGCGAGCCCACAGGCCCGCGACGAGTATCTACCGCATCCGGAGCACGAGCGGGTGAAAGACATCGTGGTGCCGTGCCTGGCCCGCGTGATCGTGTTCGACTTCAACATGCCCGAGGCGTGAAACCTCATGCACACCGCCTTCTTCACTCCGTCGCTTCCGCCCCGGGCTTCATGGATCGCAGGAAGCCCGAGGCGTAAGCCGAGAGGATGCCCCTGCCTACAAGCCCCGGGCGGGAGCCCGGGGACTCCGCGCGGATGCGGCGACCGGTCGCCATGCGGCATGGCACCCGGGATCGTGCGCAACCCGGTGTCCCGTCGCTTCCGCTCCGGGCTTGTTGACGCCCAGGAAGCCCGAGGCGTAAGCCGAGAGGATGCCC
>JAIXPT010000396.1 GCA_027486095.1 Planctomycetaceae bacterium
GCCGACCTGTTGGTCGATGAAGACGCCGGCCCGCTCCCCGAGGGCGACATCGAAGCCGAGGCCGAGGCCGAGATCGAGGGATCGAGCGAGGCCGAGGAGTCGCTGATCGAGCAGGTGGAAAACTGGTCGGACGACCCGGTGCGGATGTACCTCACGCAGATGGGCGAGATCCCGCTTCTGACGCGTGCCCAGGAAATCTACCTGGCCCGCCAGATCGAGACGACGCGGGCCCAGTTCCGTGCCAAGCTGCTCGAGTGCGAGTATGTCTGCCAGCAGGCATTCAAGGTGCTCTCGCGGGTGCATCGGGGCGAACTGCCGTTCGACCGCACGGTGCAGGTGTCGGTGACCGATCGGCTCGAAAAAGAGCAGATCCTCGGCCGGCTGCCGCACAATCTGCGGACGCTCGACGTGTTGCTCAAGCAAAACAAATCCGACTACCGCATCGCGCTCTCGAAGAAGCGCAAGATGGCGGAGCGGCGTGAGGCCTGGGCCCGGCTCGGCCGCCGCCGCCGCCGCTGCGTGCGGCTCATCGAGGAGCTCGGTCTCCGCACCCAGCGGATCGAGTCGCTCATCCCGACGCTCGAAGGCTTCGTGACGCGGCTCAAGGAGCTGAAGACCAAGATCGACGCCCACAAGAAGTCGAAGCAGCCGCCCTCGGCCCGGCAGAAGCTCGTCGATGAGTATCGGATGATCCTCAAGGCCTGCCAGGAAACGCCGAAGAGCCTCCGGCGGCGGGTGGCCGAGATCCGCCAGATCTACGCCCACTATCAAAAGGCGAAGCGGGGCCTCTCGGAGGGCAATCTCCGGCTCGTGGTCTCGATCGCGAAGAAATATCGCAATCGCGGCCTGTCGTTCCTCGACCTGATCCAGGAGGGCAACGCCGGCCTGATGCGGGCGGTGGACAAGTTCGAATACCGCCGCGGCTTCAAGTTCTGCACCTATGCCACCTGGTGGATCCGGCAGGCGATCACCCGCGCGGTGGCCGACCAGAGCCGCACGATCCGCATTCCGGTGCACATGGTGGAGACGATGAGCCGCGTGCGCAATGTCGCCCGCACGCTCCTTCAGGAATACGGCCGCGAGCCGACGATCGAAGAGATCGCCGCCCGGGCCGGCACGCCGGTGGACGAGACGCGTCGTGTGACGGCGATGAGCCGCTACCCGATCAGCCTCGACCGCCCGGTGGGCAACAGCGAAGACAGCCACTTCGGCGACCTGCTCCCCGACACCGGCGCCGAAAACCCGGCTGTCGGCGCCGCGCAGGAGATGCTGCGGAATCGGATCGCGAAGGTCTTGAAGAGCCTCTCTTACCGCGAGCGCGAGATCATCAAGCTCCGCTACGGCCTCGGCGACGGCTACAGCTACACGCTCGAGGAAGTGGGCCACATCTTCAAGGTGACGCGCGAGCGCATCCGGCAGATCGAAGCCAAGGCCGTCCGCAAACTGCAGGCCCCGGCCCGCAGCGAAGAACTCAGCGGCTTCCTCGACTAGGGTTTGGCGTGCCGGCTCGGGGTTACCCCGTACCGTCTCGCCGGACGTTCGCCTCCGCCCTCCAGGCTACGGCTCACTCGGATGTGCCTGCGCTGCGCCATCCATGGCTTCGCTGGTCACATACGCCGTCTCAACGGCAGGGGTAACCCCGAGCCTCCTCAACTGGAATGGGGAGGCTTCGGGGGAGTCGGCGAACGCTTCCCGATCGAGGGCCGCTGCGGCCTGAGTGAGGAGACTTTTGCCGCTCCCCCGGAGCCGGCGCGAACGCATCGAGGCAAAGACGCGGGTAACCCCGAGCTGGTGCGAGCGAGTTGATCCTCGCCGACAATCCAGACGATATACTGAAAGAGTGAGTCCGCCGATCGACCCGGCAGCGGGTCCGCGTTGGGAGCCTTGTTCCGGCACCGACGGCGACGCGGGCGTTTTCCAGTGGAGCCCGATCCAATGGCAAATCGCTCAGCCCCGCCGGCTTACCCGCCGATCGTCCCGGCGGTGTTCGCAGCCCTGCTCTCCTCGGCGATCGCCGTGGCCGTCGAGCCGGTGTCGTTCAATCGCGACATCCGGCCGATCATGTCGGACACCTGCTTCCACTGCCATGGCAACGACGCCACGTCGCGCGAAGCCGGCATGCGGCTCGACAGGCGCGAGGCGGCCCTCGTGGAGACCGACGGCGGCGCAGTGCCGATCGTGCCGGGTGATCCCGATGCGAGCGAGATCATCAAGCGGATCTTCGATGAAGACGATCCGATGCCGCCCGAGTCGGCCCACAAGCCGCTCACCGCCGCGCAGAAGGAGCTCTTCAAACGCTGGGTGGCGGAGGGCGCCGTCTACGAGCCGCACTGGGCGTATGCCCCGCTCACGCGGCCGGCCGTGCCGGCTGCCGCCGCCGGCACCAACCCGATCGATGCCTTCATCGAAGCGAAGCTTGCCGCCAAAGGACTGGCGCCCGCCCCCGCAGCGACGCCGCAGATGCTCGAGCGCCGGCTCGCGCTCGATCTCACCGGGCTGCCGCCTGAGGCGGCGCTGCCGCAGGAATCCTCCCGGCCGGCCGGCGATGCATTCGTCGATGCCCTGCTCGCCTCGCCGCACTTCGGAGAGCGGATGGCCGTGTGGTGGCTCGACATCGCCCGCTACGCCGACACCGTCGGCTTCCACGGCGATCAAAACCAGCGGATCTTCCCCTATCGCGACTACGTGATCGACGCCTTCAACGCCAACAAGCCGTTCGACCAGTTCACCCGCGAGCAGCTCGCCGGCGACCTGCTGCCGAATCCCACCACCGAGCAGCTCGTGGCCACCGGCTACAACCGGCTCAACATGATGACCCGCGAGGGGGGCGCGCAGCCGAAGGAGTATCTCGCGAAGTACGGCGCGGAGCGGGTGCGGAGCGTCGCCGCGGCCTGGTTCGGCAGCACGTTCGGCTGCGCCGAGTGCCACGACCACAAGTTCGATCCGATCACGGCCCGCGACTTCTACGAACTGCAGGCCTTCTTCGCCGACGTGAAGCAGTGGGGCGTGTATTCTGATTACGGCTACACACCCGAACCGGAGCTGCGGGGCTTCGACAACGAGCACCCCTTTCCTCCGGAAATCCAGGTCGAGAGTCCTTGGCTCACGAAGCAGTTGGCGGCGGCCCGCACGGCCCTCGCCACGCAACTCACCGCCGCGACCGACCGACTCGCCTCCCACCCCGTGGCCGTGGCTCCACAGGCCGCCTGGGAAGAGCGGACGACAGGCTTTCTCCAATCGCACCCCGACGGCTGGCTCGACGCCTCCGCGCAGGATGCCGAGGTTGTGAAGGACGGCAAGCCGGTAGCCGAGCGCACGGTGACCACGCGGCCCGATGGGGCGGTTGCCAGTAAAAAGCCGCTGGGCCAAGGAGAGTCGCTGCGGTTCAGTGCCGATGTCGCTCCAGCCGGATCGATCGCCGCGGTGCGGCTCGAGATTCCGTTCGACACCCTGGAGCCGGCGGATCGCGCGGCGGTTGTCGGGAAGGCGATCACGCTGTCTCTGATGGTGCATCCGGCCACGGGCAAGCCGCGGCCCGTCGTGCTGCGGGCAGGCGACGCCAGTGCACGGCGGCCCCGCTATGTCTCGGGCCTCGAAGTGCCCGGCGTCGATCGCGAATGGCGGCTTCCGTTCGAACTCCCCGAAGCATCGCGGCCGCACGCGGTGTGGCTCGTCGATCCGCTCGTCATCGAGCCGGGTGATCGGCTCGTGGCGATGATCGGGGGCGATGGGAGAATTCCGGTGCGGCTGGCCGTCAGCCCTCTGGGAGCGACTTTCCCGCAGGATGTCGGCCGGGCGGCTGATCTGGCCGTGCTCACGACACCCGCCTCGGCGCGGCCGCCCGAGCAGGCGCGACAGGCCAC
Organism: Planctomycetaceae bacterium; assembly: GCA_027486095.1. Classification (GTDB taxonomy): domain Bacteria; phylum Planctomycetota; class Planctomycetia; order Pirellulales; family UBA1268; genus RGVT01. The sequence goes on from JAIXPT010000396.1 coordinate 3,864, forward strand.
CGAGATCTTCCTGCTCTCCACCGCCCATGATCGTGCCGCTTACGACCAGGCTCGGGCACTGGTGGCGAAGGTTCGAGAGTTGTTCGACGGGCGGGCATGGACCATGGTCACGCAGGCCGCGGCCCAGCCGCTGCCGGTGCGGGTGCTCGCCCGCGGCAACTGGCAAGACGAAACGGGGCCGGTGGTGCTGCCGGCCACGCCGTCATTCCTGCCGGCGCGGCTCGAGAGTTCGACCGACCGCCGGCTGACACGGCTCGATCTGGCCGACTGGCTCACGTCACGCGCCAATCCGATCACGCCGCGTGCCGTGATGAACCGCCTGTGGGCGGTGTTTTTCGGCACCGGCCTGAGTGCGGTCGTGGACGATCTGGGATCGCAGGGCGAGCTGCCCACGCACCCCGAGCTGCTCGACTGGCTGGCGTGCGGGTTTCGCGAGTCGGGCTGGGACGTGAAACACATGATCCGGCTGATCGTGACGAGCCATGCCTATCGCCGCTCGAGTTCGCTGCAGCCGGCGGCCCTCGCCGTCGATCCCGGCAACCGCCTCTTGGCCTCGCAGAACCCCCGGCGCCTGGAGGCTGAATTCGTGCGCGACAACGCGCTGGCGATCGCCGGCCTGCTCGCGCTCGACGACATCGGCGGCCCGAGCGTGAAGCCCCACCAGCCCGCGGGCTATTACGCGGCGCTGCAATTCCCCAACCGCGACTACACGCCCGATACCGACGGCCGGCAGTGGCGTCGCAGCCTCTACATGCACTGGCAGCGGACGTTTCTCCATCCGATGCTGGCCAATTTCGACGCCCCGGCCCGCGACGAATGTGCCGCGGCCCGCAATGCAAGCAACACACCGCAGCAGGCGCTCACCCTCCTGAACGACCCGGTCTTCGTGGAGGCCGCGCGGGTGTTCGCGGGGCGGCTGCTCGAAGACCGGCCCGCCGGCGACGACACGGCCCGCATCCGCCTCGCCTACCGCCTGGCCCTCAATCGTGAACCGCGCGACGCAGAGCTCGTGTCGCTCGCCGAGTTTCTCAACCTCCAGCGCGACACCTTCCGGGCCACCCCGGGCGACGCCGAAAAAGCCCTCGCCGTCGGCCTCGCCCCGCGGCCGAAGCTCGACCCGCTCGAGCACGCCGCCTGGACGCAACTCGCCCGCGTGCTCTTGAACACCCAGGAAGTGATCACGAGGTATTAGCAACGTGCTGAGCTCGACGGAATTTGATGCCGTAACTCACCAAAGGTAGGCGAGGGGGTCGGCGAACGCTCGAGGAGCATGGGGCCGCTGCGGCCCCCGCGACGAGACTTTTGCCGCCGCCGAGCCGGCTTTCCACTGAAGACGCAGGTTTGAAAATGTCCCTCGACACGACTTCTATCGCCCGCCGCAGCTTTCTCGAGCAGAGCACCTTCGGCCTCGGCGGCATGGCGCTGGCGATGCTCGGCGGCGACGCCCAGGCCGGGGCGGCGAAGCCCGCCGGCCTCCCGAAGCCCGCCGACTGGCGGGGAGCGCTGCAGGCGCCGCACTTTCCTGTGAAGGCCAAGCGGGTGATTTTTCTGTGCATGGCGGGCGGGCCCTCGCAGCACGAGACCTTCGA
>JAIXPT010000126.1 GCA_027486095.1 Planctomycetaceae bacterium
AAGCTGCGGATGGGGATCGTGGGCGGCGGCCAGGGTTCGTTCATCGGCCGCGTACACGTGACGGCGGCGGTGCTCGACAACCGCGCCGAGCTCGTGGCCGGCGCATTTTCGAGCGACGCCGCCCGTTCAAAGGCGAGCGCCGCCGACTACGCCGTCGATGCGGCGCGGGCCTACGGATCGTACGAAGAGCTGTTCGCGAAGGAGCGGGCCCTGCCGGCCGAGAGGCGGATCGACTTCGTCTCGATCACGACACCCAACCACATGCACTTTCCGGTGGCGAAGGCCGCGGTCGAGGCAGGCTTCAACGTGATCTGCGACAAACCGCTCACGCTCACGCTCGCCGAGGCCGAGGCGCTCGCCGAAATCGTGAAGAAATCGGCCGTGGTGTTCGCCGTGTCGCACAACTACACCGGCTATCCGCTCGTGCGGCAGGCCCGCGAGATGGTTCTCTCGGGCGAGCTCGGCGACATCCAGGCGATCCGTGCCGAATACATCCAGGGCTGGCTGCGGACCAGGCTCGAGGCCGAGGGGCAGAAACAGGCCGCGTGGCGGACCGATCCCACGAAGAGCGGCGCCGCCGGGGCCTTCGGCGACATCGGCACGCATGCTTACAACCTCGGCCGCTACATGACAGGCCTCCTGCCGGCGACGATCAGCGCGCATCTCAGGATTTTCGAGCCCGCCCGGGCTCTCGACGACTATGGCCACGCCGTGATCCGCTACGAGAACGGCGCCCTCGGCACCGTGACGGCCTCGCAGATCAGCCACGGCCGCGAGAATGACGTGCGGATCCAGATCGACGGCACGCTCGCAAGCCTCGAATGGCACCAGGAAAACCCCAACCAGCTCTTCGTGCGCAAAAACGGTGAGCCCCATCGGATCTACACGCGCGATCCCAACGCCCCGTTCATGAACGCCGCGGGCAAGGCGGCCTGCCGCCTGCCGTCGGGCCACCCCGAGGCCTTTTTCGAAGCGTTCGCCAACATCTACCGCGGCGCCTACGACGCGATCGAGCTCGCCCTCACCGGCAAGGCCTTCGAGCGCACGAACACGATCTATCCCAACATCCACGACGGCGTGGAGGGGATGTATTTCATCGAGCAGTCGGTGGCGTCGAGCAAGGCCGACGGCGCCTGGCTGCCCCTCAAGCACCCGCTGGCACGGCATTGATGGCGAAGACCGACACGGCGTACTTCGTGTTCGACATCGAGAGCGTGGCCGACGGTGCGCTCGTGGCACGGGTGAAATACCCGGGCGAGGATCTCGCGCCTGCCAAGGCGATCAAGAAGTATCGCGAGGAGTTGCTCGCGGAGAACGGCAAGGACTTCATCCCCTACACGTTCCAACTGCCGGTGTCGCTCGTGATCGCGAAGATCGCCCACGACTACCGGCTCATCGACCTCGTGGCCCTCGACGAGGAGCAGTCGCGGCCGCACGAGATCGTGAAGCTCTTTTGGGACGGCTGGCTGAAGTATCGCCGGCCACGGCTCGTGACCTTCAATGGCCGCGGCTTCGATCTTCCGCTGCTCGAACTCTGCGCTTACCGATATGGCATCGCCATCCCCGATTGGTTCGCCGAGGATCGCAAAAGCTTCGATCAGCCCCGCAACCGCTACGCCACGTTCGCCCACTTCGACCTTCACGAGTGGCTCACGAACAACGGCGCGTCGCGTTTCAACGGCGGGCTGTCGCTGGCCGCGAGCCTGATCGGCAAGCCCGGCAAACTCGACGTGGCAGGGCACATGGTGCAAGACCTGTGGGACGCGGGCAAAAAGGCCGAGATCCACGACTACTGCCGCGGCGACGTGCTCGACACCTACTTCGTGTTTTTGCGTTCGCGGGTCGTCGCGGGCGAACTGTCGCTCAAGGAAGAGCACGCGATCATCGACGATGCGCGGGGCTGGATCGAGGAGAAGGCGAAGACCTCGCCCGGCCTCACCCGCTACCTCGCCGCCTGGGGTGACTGGAAAAGTCCGTGGGCGTGAGTTTCGGCGTAAACGTCGAAGCCTCCCTGCGATCCAACAAGCCCGGAGCGGAAGCGACGGGACACCGGGTGGCGCACGATCGCGTACTCCATGCCGCGTGGCGAACGGTCTCCGCATCCACGCGGAGTCCCCGGGCTCCCGCCCGGGGCTTTTGTGGCCTGAGAGCCCGGCGCTACTTGTCCGCGTCTTCGGCAGCTGCGGCTGGCTTCGAATCTTCGGCGGGCTTCGGCTCTGCCGCGGGCGGCGGCGTGAGGGCGTCGAGCGGGCTGGCGGCTTCCCCGGCAGCGGCAGCAGGGGCATCGTCCGTTGCTGTCGCGGCGGTCGGCGGAGCGAGGGCGGCGGCCACGGCCTTCGCGGCGGCTCGGGCGGCGTCGTCCACCTTGCCCTTCGGGGCCCGGGTCTCGACGGTATACATCCGGCCGCCGATCACGACGGCGTAGCTCCAGCGCTCGATCGGCTCGGAGATGCCATCGACCTTCGCCGATCCGGGGATGCCCCAGAAGGCGCCGAGATGCGAGCCGAGCGTGACGGCCACGGGCTTCTTGAGCGGCTTCGCCTTGCCGAGCGCCTGCGTCACTCCTTCGGCGATCCCGGCCGCGAACGCCTGGTGATTCTCGGCCGTCACCTCGGCAAACCCGGGCGGTGCGGCCTCCGCCGTGACGAGGATCTTCGGATAGCTCTTCTTCGGCCCGGGCTGATATTTGACGAGGCAGTCTTTCGATCGGGGCAGCCGCGTCCAGCCGCTGGGTGAGGCGACGGCGATTCTGCCGTCGTCAACCGCGAGCGCCGTGTCGAGATCGATCGCCGGCAGCTTTTCGTTCGTGGCGCTCCCGCCAGATTTCGTCTTCTTCGGCTTGCCACCGCAGCCGCAGAGTCCGGCGAGCACGACGCATGCGAGCCCGCAGACGACGGTTCGTCGCCAGGCCCACGCCCCGCCTACCGCGCCGCCGGCCATCGTGCCCCCTCTTATTCGGAGATCGCTTCTTTGACGAGCTGCACGAAGTGCTGCGACCGCGACGAGGCAGTGAGGTCGGCAGCCTTCTTGTCGGCGGCCTTCTTGTCGGCGTATTCGAAGAGCACGAGCCGCTTCATCGACGGATTGAAGACGCCCCAATAGGCCTTCATGCGGACCTCTTTGGCGACCTTCTTGCGCGAGGCCTTCTTGGCGGCGGGCTTCTTCGGCTCCTTCGCGGCCTTTTCTTTCTTGTCCTTGGCCGGCTTCTCCTTGGCAGTCTTCTTCGTCGTCTTCGCGCGGGCCTCGGCGGCATCCGCCTGGGCCCTGAGCTCCTTGCGATTCACCACTTTTCGCGCCATGCCGCCGTGATCCTCGGGGTTGAAAGAGAAGGGTCCAGTACCGTTGGCCGAGACGGCCGCCGCTGCGGTCGCCCGGGCGGCAGTATAGCGGGCCGCAACCACGGCCGCACGGCGACTTATACTTCCGGGATGAGTACCGCCACCGATCCCGTGCCGCTCGCCGCCCCGTTTCCGGACTACCGCGGCCTCGAAGACGCGGAGTTATCCCGGCGCATCGAGGCGGTCCGCCGGCGGATGGGCGCGCGGCTCGTGATCCTCGGTCATCACTACCAGCAGGACGGCGTGATCGCCCACGCCGACTTCCAGGGAGACAGCTACCAGCTCTCGAAGTCGGCGGCGGAGCGGGCCGGCTGCGAGGCGATCGTGTTTTGCGGCGTGCACTTCATGGCCGAGACGGCCGACATCCTCGCCAACCGTCCCGATCAGGTGGCCGCCCGCGGCGGCCGGCGGGTCACGGTGGTGCTCCCCGACATGGCGGCCGGCTG
>JAIXPT010000323.1 GCA_027486095.1 Planctomycetaceae bacterium
GACGGAGGTCGGCCAAGCGAACAACGGCACGATGCCGGGTGTTCGCGTGAAGATGGCTTCGCTGGTCAGCTACGCCGTCTCAGGGACACAGGGAGCCCGAAGCCTCCTCATCTGGAAAGGGAGGCTTCGGGGGAGTCGGCGAACGCTTCCCGAACGAGGGCCGCCGCGGCCGGAGTGAGGAGACTTTTGCCGCTCCCCCGAAGCCGGCGCGGGCGAGTCGAGGCCAGACGAGCAATCACCATCCTCGGTGATGGAGCATTGTGCCGCCGGCTCGGACGCCGGCGCGTGGTCAACGGCCCTCCACCGGGCGCCTATTGGCGACGGGGCCGCGGGCGGTGACGGCCGCGGCGATGTCGCGGCGGGCTTCGTCGTCGAGTTCGACGGCCAGAGCCCGGGCGTTGATCGCCACCTGCTCGGGTGAGGTCGCGCCGAAGAGCACGCTCGTGATGCCCGGCTGCTCGGCGGTCCATGCGAGCACGAGGTCGGGAAGGCTGCAGCCGAGGCGGGCGGCGATCGGCTCGAGCGCCGCGACGAAGCCGAGGTTGCGCTCGAATTCGATGCCTTGGAACATCGGATACTTGTGGCGGCTGTCGGTGGTGGGAAACACCTGCCCACGCCGCATCGTGCCCGCGAGCAGGCCTTTCATGAGCGGCCAGTACACCACCATGGCCACGCCGTGGCTCATGCACCACGGGAGGATCTCGCGTTCGATTTCGCGCTGCAGCATGTTGAAGTGCAGCTGGCAGGCCGAGAGAGGGCAGGCCTGCGAGAATGCTTCGAGCTGGCCGATCGACACGTTCGAGGCACCGATCGCCCGGGTCTTGCCGGCGGCGAGCAGCCGCGCGAGCTCACCGGCCGACTCCTCGATCGGCACGCCAGGATCGGGGGCGTGGAGATAGAGGAGGTCGAGCCGGTCGGTGCCGAGCCGCCGCAGGCTCTCCTCGACCTCCACGCGAATCCGCTCGGGCCGGCCGTCGATCACCTGCCGCCGCGGGGGTGTGGCGGCGGCGTCGGGCTCCCAGTGAATGCCGCATTTGCTCGCGATCATAATCGCATCGCGGCGGCCGCGAAGCGCGGCGGCGATCGCCCGCTCGCTCTCGCCCTGTTCGCCGTAGCAGTAGGCCGTGTCGAGGTGTGTGATCCCGGCCTCGACGGCGGCGGCGACGGTCGCCTCGGCGGCCCCGGCCGTGATGCCCGGCCGCGTCATGCCGGCCAGCGGCCAGCAGCCGAGCCCCAGCGGGCCGACGGTGACGGGGGAGTTGCCCAGGGGGCGTGGGGCCTCGTTCATGCCGGCGTGCCCTCGGCGACGGCCGCAGGGAATCGGCCCGTCGCGAGGAAGGCGGCCACATAGTCGGCGGCGTCACGGCGAAACAAGAGCCCTGAATGAAAGGTCGGCAGCGTGGCGTGGGCGTGTGGGGCATCGGGGCGGGTGCTCTCGTCCGACACGAGCGCATCCCACTCGGCCGCGATCACCCCGATCTCGACGTCGTGCGGCATGGGCAGCGCGTTGACGAGGCTCTCCGGTTCCGTCGAGAGTTCGGCGACCGGGCGAAACACGCGACCAAACGTGGCGGCGGCCCGCGTCGCCACGAACGATCCGCGGTTCGGCGGCGCGAGCATTACAAACCGTCCGAGCTTTGCAGGGCGGTAGCGGTCGAGGGCCGCCCGGGCGATGATCCCCCCCATGCTGTGCGTGACAATGTGCAGCATGTGCACCGCGGCGTCGGCGTCGAGATCCATCAGCCGCCGGGCGAATCGATCGGCATGCACGAGGAGCGAACATTGCATGTTCCAGTAGCCCCAGGGCCGGGGCCGGAAGCCGCGGCGGCGCAGCCGGGCGCCCAGAATCTCGAGCATGAACCGGTTTGCCAGGTAGCCGTGCACCAGGGCGACGGTCGCGGGCGGCCCGGCAGTGGTCATGGCCGCCGTGCCGCCGGTGCCGGGCAGCAGTCGAGCGGGCAGACGTCGTGGCTGGCTGGCAGTTCGCCGATCGCCACGCGGCCGGGCTCCGCGTAATGGCGCTCGGCGATCAAGTCGCGCACCATCGCCACGAAGGCCGGGTCGGTGCCGACCGTGTCGGCCCGTACCATGTCGATGCCGAGCTCGCGGCACAGGTCGGCGGCTTCGGTGTCGAGGTCATACAGCACTTCCATGTGATCGGAGATGAAGCCGATCGGGGAGATCACAAGGTGCCTGACGCCGGCTGCATGCAATTCACGGATCCGGTCGCAGACGTCGGGTTCGAGCCAGGGCTGCGTGGGCGGGCCACTGCGGCTTTGATAGACGAGCTCCCAGGTCGGCACGCCGGCCTCCTCGGCGACGAGCCGCGAGGCCTCGGTGAGCTGCCTGACGTATCGGCAGCCCTCGGCCATCGACATCGGGATGCTGTGGGCCGTGAACAGCACCGGCACCCGGGCAGGCTCCGGATAATGGGCCAGCGCCGTTCGCACGCGGGCGGCCATCGGCCCGACGAAGCCCGGGTGATTGAAGAACACCCGGATTTTATCGACCAGTGGGGCCCGCTCGCCGAGCGGAGCGCAGGCGGCGGCGATATTTTCGCGATATTGCCGGCAGCCGGAATAGCTGCTGTAGGCGCTTGTCACGAACGCGAGCACCCGCTTCGCGCCGGCATCGGCCATCTCACGCAGCGTGTCGGTGAGCAGGGGATGCCAGTTGCGATTGCCCCAGTACACCGGCAGGTGCGGCCCGTGCGTCTCGAGTTCTTTCCGCAAGGCAGCGAGGAGCGCGATATTCTGCTCGTTGATCGGGCTCTTGCCGCCAAAGTGCTGGTAGTGCTCGGCCACCTCGAGCATCCGCTCGCGCGGCACGTTGCGGCCCCGCAGCACGTTCTCGAGAAACGGCATCACGTCGTCGGGCCCATCCGGCCCGCCGAACGACACGAGCAACACCGCGTCGTACTGTCCGTCGCTCATAAGTCGATATGTCGGCGGGGAAGAGTGACCCCACGGGGACTCGAACCCCGGTTACAGCCTTGAAAGGGCCGTGTCCTAACCGCTAGACGATGGGGCCAACTGGTGGCCTGTGCGTTGTACCGCAGACGGGGCTGTCAGGGAATGGCGTCGGTGGCTGGTGGCCGCTGTTCAGGCGCTTCGGCCGGGGCTTCGGTGCCGGCCAGCGTGGCGGCATCGAGCGGTTCGCCCCGGGCGATCGCTTCGAACACCTCCCGGCGGTGCACGGGAACTTCTTTCGGCGCTTCGACGCCGAGCCGGACCTTGTCGCCACGGATTTCGACCACCACGATCGTGATGTCGTTGTTGATGACGATGCTCTCGTCTTTTTTTCGCGACAAAACCAGCATGGACCATTCCTTGGCACGCGCACGAACCGAGGCGACGCCAATCGCCCACGACTCAAACTGCTTAACTGTAAAGGTTTCTGGCCGAGAGTCAAGCATTCTGCGGGGGGCGGGCGGGGTGGCAAAGCGGCAGGTTGTGGGCTGAAAATCGCGGTTTCGCCGCCGTGACGACTCGTCGTTGGCGGTCGCCGCGTTTCCGGTCGGGCTGCCGCGGGGGGCCGCACCGGAGCAGACACTTCGGGCCCGACAAGGTCGGCGCAACGTCTTGGACTGCCGACGTTTCCACGCCGTGCCTTGTTGGTGTCGGATCGCTTCCTATACTCACGCACACCATGAAGAGCTGGTTTCGGAATCTGTTTTCGGCGATTGGAACCGTCCTCGAAGGGATGGCGGTGACCCTGCGGGTGTTCACCAGCACCTACGACCAGACGCGCCGGACCTTCACCGAGCATTTTGAGTATCCGGAACTGCCCGCCCCGGTCGCGGCGCGGTATCGCGGGTTCCATCGTTACGACCTCACCACCTGCATCGCGTGCGACCAGTGCGCGAAGGCGTGCCCCGTCGACTGCATCTACATCGGCAAGGAGCGCGTCAGCGGCGGCAAGGGCTTCGAGGTGACAGGCTTCGCCATCGACTACTCGAAGTGCATGTTCTGCGCCCTGTGCGTCGAGCCGTGCCCGGTGGACTGCATCTTCATGGGCTCGACCCTCGATCTCAGCTGCTACAGCCGCGACGGCACGATCGTGGATTTCGCCCGTCTGCCCGTGGACGTCGCCTGGGGACGGGCCACGATCAATCCCACGGCCGTCGCCGCTTCGAAGGTGATCGTCGAACCGGTGCACGGCGGCCCGAATCAATAGGCTTCGCATGAGTCCGACCCATCCAGCCCTGATTGCCGGCTACGTGGCGTTGTTCGTCGCGCTCGGAGGGGCCTTTTTGTGCGTGAACCTGCTCGTGGGCTGGCTCGTGCGGCCGCGGCTGCCGAACACCGAAAAACTCGAGGTGTATGAGTGCGGTGAGCCGGCCATTGGCTCGAGCTTCGTGCAGTTTGATCTGCGTTTCTACGTGGTCGCGCTGTTGTTCATCATCTTCGACGTCGAGGTGGCCCTGTTCTTTCCGTGGGCCACGGTCTTCGGCAAGGCCACGCAGTTGTCCGATCCGGCGCTTGTCACGGTGCGGGCCGACGGCACCGAACTCGCACCGGGTGCGGAGGGGTTGCTCCGGGAGCTGGGAATGGCCACGCCCGCCATTCCGGCGTTCACGCCGAGCGATGCCGTGAAGAGCAGGCTCGAGGCGACGCGCGGTGAGAAAAGCCAGCGGCAGGCCGAGGCCGAGTGGTCTGTGTCACGGGCCGGCGCGCTGCTCGCCCGGACAGCCGTGGTTGACATGGCCGCTTTTTTCGCAGTCTTGCTCGTCGGCTTCGCCTACGTGTGGAGCCGCGGGGATCTCGACTGGGTGCGGGCCGTGTCGGCCGACCGGGCCGCGACGAGTTGAGCAAGCGGGCGATCCAGTGGTGAGCGCGACAGCCGCGAGACGAAAAGGGTAGTGAGATGCGTGGCCCGGTGTTTCTCGAGAAGCTCGAAGCCGCCCTCCCGGGCGCCGTGATCGGCCGAAACCTCGACGCAATCGATCCGTGGATCGAGGTCGCTCCCGACCGGATTGCCGATGTCTCGCGATGGCTCAAGGAGTCGTCGGAGCCGCGGTTTGACTCGCTGGAATGCGTGACGGCCGTCGATTGGTGCGAGCCCGACCCGAAGAAGGCCGCGAAGGTGGCGTGGCAACCGCGGCTCGAACTCGTCTATCACCTCTGGAGCACGGCGGCCCGGGTGAGCCTCGTGCTCAAAACCTCGCTGCCGCGCTGGAAGAACGACACGCCCGGCGACCTGCCGGCAATCCCGAGCGTGGCGGGGGTGTGGCGCACGGCCGACTGGCACGAACGCGAGGTGTTCGACATGTCGGGCGTAAACTTCATCGGCCATCCCGATCTGCGGCGGATCCTCTGCCCGGAAGACTGGGAGGGCTATCCGCTCCGCAAGGACTACGAGATGCCGCTCGATTACCACGGAATCAGGGGGCGGTAGGCCCGCTCCGGCAAAAAGGACGACCTCATGGCTCAACTCATCGACGACGATCCGCGGATCATCGAGTTCGACGTCCGCACCGACGAGATGCTCGTCAACATGGGGCCGCAGCATCCGAGCACCCACGGCGTGCTCCGCCTCGTGCTGCGGACCGACGGCGAGGTCGTGTCGCAGGTGGAGCCGCACATCGGCTATTTGCATCGTTGCGCCGAGAAGATCGGCGAGAACCTTTCGGCCCGGCAGTGGATTCCGTACACCGACCGGATGGACTACCTGGCCGCGATGAACATGAACCTCGGCTGGGCGCTGGCCGTCGAGAAGCTCATGAAGTACGAGGTCAGCGAAAAGGCCCGCCATCTGCGCGTGTTGATCGCCGAGCTGTGCCGCGTCGCCAGCCACCTCGTCGGCATGGGCGCCTACGGCCTCGATCTCGGCACCTTCAGTCCGTTTCTGTACGCGTTTCGCGAACGGGAGAAGATCCTCGACCTCTTCGAGGAGGCCTGTGGCGCCCGCCTGACCTACAGCTACATCACCGTGGGCGGCCTCACCGCCGATCTGCCCCCGGGCTGGCTGGAAAAATGCGAGGCATTCCTCGAGCAATTCGAGCCGGTGATCCAGGAGTATCACGCGCTGCTCACCACCAACGCGATCTTCGTGAAGCGCACGGCCGGCATCGGCGTGTTGTCGCGCGAGATGGCGATCGACTACGGCTGCTCCGGGCCCGTGCTCCGCGGCAGCGGCGTGGACCAGGACATGCGGCGCGATGGCGAGAGCATCTACACGGCGATGTACGATGGCTACGCCTTCGAAGTGGCCGTGCAGAAAGATGGCCACTATCCCCGCGATCACACCTACCCCGCCGTGCCGGCCGATGCGGTGCTCGGCGACTGCTGGCATCGATTCTTCGTGCGGATGCTGGAGGTGGTGCAGTCGATGGATCTGATCCGCCAGGCGATCGACCGCTACTCCGCCTGCAAGGGGCCGCTCGGCGAGCCGCTCAAGCTGATGGAAAAGATCCCGGCGGGCGACGCGTATCTCGAGACGGAATGCCCGAAGGGCCAGATGGGCTTCTA
>JAIXPT010000446.1 GCA_027486095.1 Planctomycetaceae bacterium
CGGGACACGGGGAGCCCGAAGCCTCCTCAACTGAAACGGGGAGGCGAGGGGTTACCCCTGCCGTTGAGACGGCGTATTTGACCAGCGCAGGCAGGATGCCGGAGCGCAGGCAAATCCGAGCGAGTGAAGCCTGGGCACCGATCCGCTGCAGGCGGATTGGTCAGGGCGCAGCGAGCGTCCGGCGAGACGGTACGGGGTAACCCCGAGCCGTGTTGGGCGCGTTGGTGTGGAGCCGGATAAACGCTCTGCTCACTCGCTCGAGATCGCTTCGAGGAGGTCGAGGCGAGCGGTGCGGCGGGCGGGGAACCACGCGGCGAGGGCCGTCACGGCGACGGCGGCGGCGAGGTTTGCCGCCACGACGCCCGGGCGAAACGAGGGGCGGATCGGGTGGCCGAGGAGCGGCTGGCTGGCGAGCTGGATGAAGAGCGCGGTGACGAGGCCGCCGACGAGGCCGATCAAGGCGCCCGAGATGCCGAGCAGGAGGCTCTCGAGCACCACCATGCGGGTCACCTGGCCGCGGGTCATGCCGACGGTGCGCAGGAGGCCGAGCGTGCGCTTCTTCTCGAGCACGTTCATCGTCACGGTGTTGGCCACGCCCAGGCTGCCCACGACGAAGCCGAGGCCGAGGATCGCCCACAGCGAGCCGACGACGCCGTTCACGATCCGATCGATGAAGGCCTGCACGTCCGCGAAAGACCGCAGCAGGAGCGTGTGTTTGTCGGCGATCGCGGCGAGCGGCTCGCGCAGATCGGCGACCCGGCCCGGCTCGGCGGTCACGAGGAGGATGTCGGCGGCGGTCATGCCGAACAGCTTCCGCGCGGCGGACCGCTCCAGGTGGATCGAGGAGCCCCCCGACGTGTAGTCGATGACGAGCGCGGCGATCTTCACGGTGGTGGTCCGGCCGAACACCTCGAGGGCCACCTCGTCGCCGGGCTTGATGCCGGTGCGCCGGGCGAGCACGGTGCCGGCGGCCGCCTCGCCGCGATCGAGCGCGGCACGCAGCTCGGCCGCTGAAGCACCGACGGGATCGATGGGCAGAGAAACATCGGGCGGAACATCCCGGGCCACGACGACGCAGGCCACGCCGGCCACTCGGCCTGTGGCCACGCCGATGCCTTCCACGCGCGCGATGCCGGGCAGGGCGCGGGCTTCGTCTTCGGCGGTGCGCGGGTCGGCCGTTTCCGGCTCGGCGTCGGCGCTCACCATGCCGGCGTGGGTGAGCATCCAGTCGGCACGCATCATGCGGCCATACCAGCCGAGCACGTCATCGACGTTGTCACGGATCGCATGGCCGAGCCCGATGCCGTTGCTCACGGCCACCACGAGCACGCCGGTGGTGAGTGCCGTGCGCACGGGCTGCCGGAGAATGTGATCGAGGGCCAGCGTGCCCTCGATGTGAAATCTCGCCGGCACGGCGATTGCCATGATCCGCGCGAGCGGTGGCAGGAGCACCGGGGTGGTGGCCACGAAGGCGAGCATCATCGCGATGCCCGCCGGCACCGCGGCCCGCGGCGGCAGGGCTTCCGTGAGCACCAGCACCATGATCGAGGCCGCCACGGCCCACAGCCCGAGCGCCAAGAGGATGAAGCTGCGCGAGACGCCGCGCGGTGGCGGCGGGGCGCTGTCGAGACCCTCGAGGGGATCGACACGCGTGGCCTCACGAGCCGGCCACCAGGCGCCGGCCATGGCGATCGCCGTGCCGAGCAGGATCGAGAGCGGCACGACCGCCGGATGCACGACGAGCGCGCTTGGCGGTGCCTGGAGCGCCCGCGAGATGCCGGCCGAGATCGGCCCGGCCGCCGCCAGGCCGAGCCCCGCGCCCACGACCGCACCGGCGGCGCCCAGCAGGGCCGCCTCGCCGGTGACGAGCCGGCGCACCTGGCGGCCCGTGGCCCCGAGCAATCGCAGCAGCGAAAAGCCGCGGCGGCGTTCGGTGACGTTCATGAGCATCGCGTTGCCCACGATGAAAAAAGCCATCGCGACGGTGAGGCCGGTCACGAAGTCGAGCCCCAGGTCGGCGGAGTGAAGCACGTCTTCGGCCATGCTCGAGCGGCCCGCGGGGATCTCGGCGAGCAGCCTGTCGGGCAGCCGCGCGGCCACGCGGGCGAGCACTTCGGGCCGCGTGGCCCGGGGGTCGAGCACCACGCGCACCCGGTCAACCATGCCGAGCGAGCGCGACATGTCGGAGAGGGCCGCGATATCGACGATCACCCCCGCGCCTTCCGCAAACCAGCGGATCGACTCTCCCGTGGCGAGCCCGACGACCGTGAGCCGGGTGATCCTGCGCCGTGCGAAGAAGATCACGTCGTCGCCGATCGCCTTGCCGAGCCCGGCCGCGAGCCCGGCTTCGAGCACCACCTCGTCGGGGCCGACGCACGCCCGGCCGGCCGTGAGCCCCATCAGGCCGGTCTCGACGAGCGCCGCGGCATCCACTCCCACCGCGATTTCGCGGACGCGTTTCTCGCCGACGCGCAGCAGCGTGGGCCGGTAGAAGAGCGGCACCACGGCTCGCACTCCGCCTACGTCGGCGAGCCGCGGCAGCATTTCGATATCGAATCGCCCGCCGCCGCGGGCAGAGACGTCGATCGAGGGCACTCCTTCGACGGCCGCCGTGAGCCGCCGGTAGCCGGCCCGCGACGCATCCGCCGACACCCAGGTGGCCACGACGGCCCCCACGGCCACGGCCACGCTCGCCGCGGTGGCCAGGGCCCGCCCCGGTCGGCTGCGCCATTGGCGCACGAGCAGCCCGCCGAGCCTCATTCCGGGTGTGCTCCCGGGGTGTCCGATTCCACCAGGCCGTCGCGAATTCGGATCGTGCGGCGGGCGGCGGCCGCGATCAGCGGGTCGTGCGTGACGAGGATCACCGTCTGCCGGCGCTCGATCACGAGCCGGCGCAACAGCTCGACGACACGGCCCGAGTTCACCGAGTCGAGCGCGCCCGTCGGCTCGTCGGCGAGCACGATGGCGGGGTCGGTCACGAGCGCACGGGCGATGGCGCCGCGCTGCTGCTCGCCGCCGGAAAGTTCATCCGGCCGGTGTGTCGCGCGGTGCTCCATGCCGACGGTGGCGAGGGCCCGGGCCGCGGCTTCGCGAGACGCTCGTTGCGACCTGCCGTCGAGCACCAGAGGCAGCGCGACGTTCTCGACGAGCGAGAGTTCCGGCAGGAGGTTGTAGCGCTGGAAGACGAAGCCGATGCGGCGCCGGCGGACCACGGCGAGCGCGTCGTCGTCGAGGGCGGCGAGGTCCACGCCCTCGAGCAGGACGCGGCCTACGCTGGGGCGGGTGATGCCGCCCAGCATGTGGAGGAGCGTGCTCTTGCCGGAGCCCGAAGCACCCGTGATCGCGACGAATTCGCCGGGCTCGATCGCGAGGTCGATTCCGCGCACCGCCGGCACGCCGGCGGCGGCGGGATCACCGGTGGCAAACGTCTTCTCGAGATGTTCGGCTCGCAGGATCGGCACGCGGCGGGGCTCCTCTCGGGCCGGAAGGAAAAGTCGGGACAAAGCCCCTACTGTACCCAGCCAGCGTGGAATGCGGATGCCCGGCCCGGCTGGCTGGCATCGCGGTCGGATTTCTGGAGCGGTCGTGACGGAGATGCCGATTCGAACAGGGAATCGTATCAGGCGGCCCCTGCCAGGAATGACGGTCGTGCACCCAGATCAACAACTCATGCGACGCCCGGTGATCTTCGCGATGGCCATCGTCGCCATCGGCTTCTGCACTCGTTTGCCCCGGCGTGCCGCCGCCGAGGAGTGGCCCCGGCCTCCGGATGCGATGCGGGTGGCCGACCCGGGAACGACGCTCGCCGTGCCGCCCGAAAGCGCTGCTGTCGCCCTTCCCGTGGACATGCCCGGCGAGGCGATTCACGGACCGAGCCCGAACACGCTGCCCGAGTTTGTCGATCTCGCGATGCGCAGCCATCCCAAGCTGAGGCAGGCCCTGGCGGCCGTCGAGGCGGCGCGGGGCAAGGCCGTGCAGGCCAGGCTGTATCCGAATCCGGTCATCGCCGGCTTCACGCCGCAGGCTGCAGGCCAAGACAGCCAGTGGAGCGGGACCGTCGCGCAAGACCTCGTGACGGCCGGGAAGCTGCGGCTCTCACAGCAGGCGGCGCTGCGTGAGGTGCAGAAGGCGGAATACGAGCTGATTCGCACCCGATTCGACGTGCTCGCAGAAGTACGGCAGGGCTTCTATGCGCTGCTCGTGTCGCAGCGGCGGGTCGAGATCTACAAACTGCTCCTCGACATCGCCAAGCGGTCGTTCGAGATCGGTCGCCAGCTCGCCGAGGCGGGCGAAGGCACGAAGGCCGACGTGCTCTTCTGGAGCATCGAGCGCGATCGGGCGGAGGTTCGGCTGCTGAATGCGTCGGTGTATATCGAGACGGGCCGTCGGCAGCTGGCGGCGGCGATCGGCCTGCCGCGGGCCGACATCGGCAAACTCGAGGCCGATCTGTTTCAGCGTCTGCCCAACTTCGATCTCAAGGATCTGCAGGAGGCGGTGGTGCGGCTCAACGCCAAACCGCGGGCCGCAGAAGCGGAGATCGCCCGGGCCCAGTGGGCGCTCGAGCGGGCCGTGGTGCAGCCGATACCCAACGTGAATCTGCTCGGCGGCTACCAGCGGCAGGTGGGCGGTCCGCCGCAGGATCAGGGGCTCGCGCAGGTGATGATGGCCGTGCCGCTCTTCGACCGCAATCAGGGCAACATCCGCTCGGCGCGGGCCGACATCGCGTCGTCGCGGGCCGACCTGCGCACGATCGAGCTCGATCTCGCCACGCAGGCGGCGCAGGCGGTCGCGATGTATCGTACGTCGCAGCGACTCGTTGCGTGGTATGAGCAATACATCCTGCCAAAGGCCCGCGAGACGGTGCAGCTCACCCAGACCCTCTACGGCCGCGGCGAGGTCACTTTCTTGAGCCTGCTGCAGGCCCAGCGGATTCTCACCGAGACGGAGCTCGCGTTCGTGGAGGCCCAGGCCGACCGGTGGACCGGGGCCGTGCAGATCGCCGACCTCTTGCAGCTCCAGGAGTTTCCCCCGCGGGCGGATGCTCCGGCTGCGGTGGGCCTCGATGCCTTCGAACGTGAGCTGGGCAACCCGCCGCAGGCACCCGCCGTCGATGGCGGTCCGCCTGCCCAGTTTCCGGACGAGCCGCCGCAGCTGCCCGGCGGCGCGCCGCCCGAAGAGATCAAGCCGCTCCCGCTTCCGTAAACGGGGCCGCTACCGCACGTCGAGGTCGAGGTGGGCTTGGGTCGAAGTGCCCGTCACCAGATCGGTGACCATGAATTCCAGGCGGCAGGGGCCGGCCGTCGCCGTCTCCGGGATGCGGAGGAAATAGCGGGCGAAATAGTCGCGGCGCGGGGCGTGGGATGTCTGGTCGATCGGCTCGAAATCCCACTGACCGATCTGCCGGCCGTCGGCCGCGACGAGCCTGAAGATCGTGTCGATGCTCGTGGTGTGCCCGGCCGCCGACTCACGGGCCGTGGGGGCGTCGAGCTCGAAGTAGACGATCACGTCTTGGCCGGGCCGAAACGTCGCCTCGGGAAAGCGATCGACCACGCCCCAGGCCCGGACACGGGTCACGAAGCAGGCATTGCAGATCGCGAGCCGGGGCTCGGCCACCGCTGGCGGCGGCTCGAGGGCGGGCAGGTCGTCCGGTCTGAGGGGTTCTTCCGCTCCCAGCGGTTCGATCACCACGAGCGGGTCGCTGGCCACGGACGGTTCGCTCGCTTCGCCAGACTCGTCGGCCGGCGGCACCGGCGCCGGGAGCATGCGCGGCTCGGGGCCGACGGGCCGGGCGGCCTCGACGAAGGCGATCGTCGCGGGCTCCGTGACGGGTGGGGCGGGAGGTGCGGGGAACGCCAGTGGTGGATCGACCGCCGGCAGTGGCTCGGGCTCGCCCGGCGCCGGAAACATCAGCGGCTCGGCAGGCTTCGGCTCGACGGCGGCCACCTGCACCACGGACGCCTGAGCCCGAGGCACGCTGGGCTTGGCCGGCCGGTGGACCTCGAGCGACGCCGTGAAGGCGTCGATGGCAGCCGGCCAGTCTTGGGGATTCGTGTTCTCGAGAATCGATAGCAGCGTGGCCTGGGTGGCCGCGTCGAGTTCACCGACCCCATTGAGCCGGGACACGGCCCGATCGACCGCCTCGTCGAGCGACAACGGCTTGGCGGGCTCGGACACGACCGGCTCGGCGGCGGTAGTGTCATCCGTCACCGGGCTCGCCGCAACGTCCGCATCGTCGGCCGTCGCTTCGGCGAGCGAATCGATCGTGTCGCGCACCACGTCGCGCAGGCTGGCCGTCGTCAACGCCGACATGCAGCCGCTCGGCACGACGAGCGCAAGGCCGGCCACGATCCGGAACGTGACAGCTGTCGAGGGTCGGAGGATCGTCATGGGTCGGATGTTCCAGGCACGGACGCCATCCGGCCGGGTGAGGGCGGGAGGCGGGCGGAAGAGTAGAAAGCCGCAGATCACGGCAGCAAGGTCAGAACGGCGGCCGCCGGTGAGCGCAGGAAGGGGGCGGGCAGCGGTTTTTCAGGCTTCGATGTAGAATCCCTCCCCACCTGCCGAGATTCCCCTGCATGCCAACGACGTCTTTCGAGCCCGACGCCTTCCCCGATGGGTGGGGGCATCGCAATCTGCTCGATCTCGAGCGGCTCTCCACCCCGGAGATCCGGCTTCTGCTCGATACGGCAGCGCGGTTCAAGGAGGCCACCGAGGGGTGCCGCCGCAAGCTTTCCGTGCTCACGGGCCGGACGGTCGTGAATCTGTTTTTCGAAAACTCGACCCGCACCCGCACCAGCTTCTCCCTCGCCGCCCGCCGGCTCGGCGCCGACGTCGTTGACTTCGCGGCCTCGTCGAGCAGCCTGTCGAAGGGCGAGTCGTTCATCGACACGGCCAAGAATCTCGAGGCGATGGGGGTCGATGTCGTCGTGGTCCGCCACGCCACGCCCGGCACGCCGCATCTCCTCGCCCAGCATCTTTCCGTCGGGGTGATCAACGCCGGTGACGGGCCCCACGAGCATCCCACGCAGGGGCTGCTCGACATCTTCTCGATCCGCGAGCACCGTGGCGACCTCGCCGGAGCCACGGTGGGGCTCGTCGGCGACATCGCGCACAGCCGCACCGCACGGTCGAACATCTGGGGGCTCTTGAAGCTCGGTGCGAAGGTGATTCTTTGTGGACCGCCCACGCTCGTCTCGCACCGTTGGCGCGAGCTCGGCGTGGAGGTGTCGCACGATCTCGATGCGATCGTGCCCCGCTGCGACGTGCTCAATCTGTTGCGGATCCAGTTCGAGCGGCAGAACACTCGGCCCTTTCCCTCGGTCCGCGAATATGCCCACCTCTACGCGATGACACGCGAACGCCTCAAGCGGGCGAAACGCGATCTGCTGATTCTCGCACCTGGGCCGATCAATCGGGGGGTGGAAGTCACGGCCGAGGTGGCGGACTGTCCGCAGTCGCTGATCCTCGACCAGGTGACCAACGGCCTCGCCGTGCGGATGGGCGTGCTCTGGCTGACGTGCGGAGGCCGCGGAGGGCATGCCGCCGACGCGACCCCCGCGCAGTCCGGGAGGATCGTCTGATGGCCACGCTCCTGATTCGCGGTGGAAGGGTGGTCGATCCCGCGCAGGGCATCGACGGCGTGCACGACGTGCTCGTGCGCGACGGGCTCGTGGTGGGAGTCGGCTCGGAAGGCGCACAGACGATCGGCAAGGCCGACGAGACGATCGACGCCGAGGGGCTCGTCGTGTGCCCGGGCCTGGTGGACATGCACGTGCATCTCCGCGAGCCGGGCCGCGAGGAAGACGAGACGATCGAGACGGGCACCCGGGCTGCCCTCGCCGGCGGGTTCACGAGCGTGGCCTGCATTCCGAACACCGAGCCGCCGATCGACACGCAATCGACGGTCGAATTCATCCATCAGAAGGCCACCCGCGCCGACACGTGCAACGTGTTCGTCGTGGGCTGCGTGAGCCGCGATCGGGCAGGCAAGGAGCTCGCCGACATCGGCCAGCTCGTCGAGGCCGGCGCCGTAGCCTTCAGCGACGACGGCGCACCGGTCTACGACGCCGAACTGATGCGCCGCGCCCTCGAATATTGCCGCATGTTCGACAAGCCGATCCTGGCCCACGAGGAGGTGCTCGAACTTTCGCACGGCGGCGTGATGCACGAAGGGCTCGTGTCGCTGGTGCTCGGCCTGACGGGCATGCCGGCCGCCGCCGAGGAAGTGATGATCGGCCGCGACATCGCCCTCGCGGAGGTCACCGGTGGCCGGCTGCACGTGATGCATGTCTCGACCGCCGGCGGCGTGGCCCTCGTCCGGGCCGCCAAGGCCCGCGGCGCCCGCGTCACCGCCGAGGCCTGCCCCCACCACTTCACGCTCACCGATGAATGCCTCCGCGGCTTCGACTCAAACTTCAAGATGAGCCCGCCCCTGCGCACGGCCGACGACGTCGAGGCGATCCTGGCGGGCCTCGCCGACGGCACGCTCGATTGCATCGCCACCGACCACGCCCCGCACGCCCGCGAGAAAAAGATGCTCGAGCTCGACCGGGCGCCGATGGGCATCCTCGGGCTGGAGACGGCCGTGGGCCTCTCCGTCACGCGGCTGGTGAACACGGGCCGGATCGGCTGGCCGCGGTTGATCGAGGCCATGAGCACGCTGCCCGCCCGCATTCTCGGCGTGAACCGCGGCACGCTCCGCCCCGGAGCGATCGCCGA
>JAIXPT010000112.1 GCA_027486095.1 Planctomycetaceae bacterium
CCCTGCCCCTCGAAGCCGTGCGGCAGCAGCATCACGATCCCGGAGAGCCTGTTCCACTTGTCTTCGGCGCTGACGATGAACTGGTCGATCACCACCTGGGCGGCGTTCACGAAATCGCCAAACTGTGCCTCCCACATCACGAGCCCGTCGGGGCAGTCGAGGCTGTAGCCGTATTCGAAGCCGAGCACGCCCGCCTCGGAGAGCGGACTGTTGTAGATCTCGACCGGGGCCTGGTCGCTGGCCAGATGCTCGAGGGCGCAATACGTTTCGTCGGTCACCACGTCGTGGATCACGGCATGCCGGTGGCTGAACGTGCCCCGCTGGCTGTCTTGGCCGGAAAGCCGCACGCGCAGGCCCTGCGCGGCGAGCGAGGCGAGCGCCAGGGCCTCCGCCGCCGACCAATCGAGCGGCTGCTTGCCCTCGGCCATCGCCTGCCGGCCCTCGAGAAACTTCTGGATCTTCGGGTGCGGCTGAAAGCCCTCGGGCAGCGACACGAGCCGCCCGAGCAGATGCACGAGCACGTCGCGGCGCACGCCCGTATCGACGTCGGCCGCCTCGCGCTCGCGTCCGCCGACGTAAAACGACCACACGCCGGTGAGGTCGCTCTTGTGCACGTAATCGTCGCTCTTGGCCACCGACAGCTCGGCATCCAGCTTGGCCCGATGCTCGTCGGCGATCACCACGGCCTCCGCGCGGCTCACGTCGCCGAGCTTGAGCAGCTTCTCGAGATAGCTTTCGTGGACGCTCGGCCGCCGCTCGATCACGCGATACAAGGCCGGCTGGGTGAACGCCGGCTCGTCGGCCTCGTTGTGGCCGCGGCGCCGGAAGCAATACATGTCGATGACCACGTCGCGCTGAAACTCCCGCCGGAAATCCATCGCCAGGTTCACCGCCTGGGCCACGGCCTCGGGGTCTTCGCCGTTCACGTGAAAAATCGGAATCTGCAGCATTTTGGCCACGTCGGTGGAGTAGGTGCAGCTCCGGGCCTCGCGCGGGCCGGTCGTGAAGCCGATCTGGTTGTTCACGATCACGTGCAGCGTGCCGCCGGTGCGATAGGCGTCGAGCTCGCTCAGATTGAGCGTCTCCTGGATGATGCCCTCGCCCGCGAACGCCGCGTCGCCGTGGACGAGAATCACCATGCCCTGCTGCCGCAGCACGTCGGCGTTGCGATCCTGCCGCGACCGCATCCGCCCGATGGCCACGGGATTCACGAACTCGAGGTGGCTGGGATTGAAGCACAGCGTGAGATGCACGTTGCGGCCGTTCGCGGCGCGATAGTCGGTGGAATGGCCGAGGTGATATTTCACGTCGCCACGGCCCACGTGCAGCTCGGGATCCATGTCGGCGAACTCGCGGAAGATCCGCTGGGGGCTCTTGCCCATGATGTTGGCGAGCACGTTGAGCCGGCCGCGATGCGCCATCGCGAGCACCACGTCGCCGATCTCCTGCCCCGCCGCCCGCTCGATCGCCATCTCCAAGAGCGGAATCAGGCTCTCCGAACCCTCGAGCGAGAAGCTCTTCGCCCCCAGAAACCGCTTTTGGATGAACTCCTCGAACACCGCGGCCGTCGTCATCTGGCGGTAGATCCGCAGCTGCTGCCGGCGGTCGAGCTGGATGCGATTTTCGCAGCCCTCCATCCGCACCTGCAGCCACTGGCGCACGCGCAGGTCGTCCATGTGCATGAACTGCACGCCGATCGCGCGGCAGTAGGTGTTGCGCAGCCGCTTGATGATCTGCCGGAGCGACATCGACTGCGGACCCTCGATCGTGTCGGTCGAGAACACCCGGTCCATGTCTTCTTCGGTGAGGTGATAAAACTGCGGATCGAGCTCGGGCAGCCCGGGCCGCGGCCGGCCGAGCGGATCGATCTCGGCCATCAGGTGGCCGCGCACGCGGTAGGCCCGCACGAGCTGATCGACGCGATCCTGGAGAAACGCGACCCGCTCCTCTCCCTTGGTGCCGGTGGCCACCGGGGGCAGCGGCAGGGGCATCGCCTCGCCGGCGGGAGCGGCCGGCAGTTTCACCTCGCCGTTTGCAATCGCCACGGCGTGCGCCGTCGCAATGCCGTCGGGGGCCACGAGTTGGGCCACCGGCTTCGGGTGCCCGTTCGCCGCGTGCGGCGGGGCAGCCGCGCTGCCGTTCGCAGCGGCGTGGCCATGCGCCACCGCGGGCGCCGCCACCAGCCCTCCCTCGGCCGCCAAGGCGGCGAACGAGGCCCGCCACTCCGGATCGACGCTGGCAGGGTCGTGCTGATACCGCTCGAACAGTTCCTCGAGGAAAGCCAGGTTGGCCGTGCCGGCCAGATCGACGTCGCCGGCGGGGCCGGGGTTCTCGGTGGTGCTCATGATCTCGCTTGTGTCACCTCGGTCACATCGCCAACAGCAGGCGGCCCGGGCTTTCGAGATACCCGATCACCTCGTTTAAAAATCGTGCCGCCATCGCGCCGTCGATGATGCGGTGGTCGTAGGAGAGCGACAACGGCATCATCAGCCGCGGCTCGATCTTGTCGTCGTGAACCACCGGCATCTTTCGCGACCGGCCCAGGAGCAGGATCGCCACCTCCGGCCAGTTGATGATCGGCGTGGAATAGGCCCCGCCGACCGCGCCGAGGTTCGAGATCGTGAAGGTGCCGCCCTTGAGGTCTTCGAGGCCATACTGCGCGTTCTTCGCCTTTTCGGCCGTGTCGGCGATCGCCTGGGCGATCTGCGGAATCGAGAGCTGATCGCAATTGCGGAGCACCGGCACCACGAGCCCGCGGGGCGTGTCCACCGCGAGGCCCACGTTGACATAGTCTTTGTAGACGATCTCGCCCTTCTCGGTGTCGATCGAGGCGTTCACGCCGGGGTGCTGCCGCAGCGAGAGGCTCACGGCCTTGATCACGAACGACAGCGCCGTGAGCTTGAGGTTGTTTTTCGCGTATTCACCGGCACTGGCCTTGCGCAGGTGCTCGAGCTCCGTCACGTCGGCGTCGTCGAAATTCGTGAGGTGCGGGATCGTCTGCACGCTGCGGAGCATGTTGGCGGCGATCGTCTTCCGCATCCGCGACATCTGCTCGCGACGGATCGGGCCCCAGTCGTCGCGCTCGGTGGAGCCGGTGTCGGCCCGCGGCCGGAGCGAGGGCCCCGCGGCGCTCGCCTGCCGCACGGCGGCCACCACGTCTTCACGCACGATCCGCCCGCCGGGCCCGCTGCCGCGCACCCGCGCCAGATCGACGCCGAGCTCCCGGGCCAGGCGCCTCACGGCCGGGCCGGCCGGCTCGACGGCGGTCGCCGCACCACCGCGGTCTGTGGGCTCGAGGGCAGGAGCGATCGCGGCCGCCGGCGCGGGGGCCGCCTTCGGCGCGGCCGCCACGGGTGCAGGGGCAGGAGCGGGCGTTGGAGCGGCCGGGGCAGGAGCGGCCGGGGCAGGAGCAGCCGGCGGCTTGGCCGCCGCAGGGGCGGCCGCCGCTGGAGCCGGCTTCGCGGGCGCAGGCGCCGCACCCGCCGCGGCAGGCTCGAGCGTGACGAGCGTCTGCCCCACTTTGACGGTGTCGCCCTTTTTCACGAGCACGCTGGCCACCCGGCCGCCCGGCGGACACGGCACCTCGATCACCGCCTTGTCGGTTTCCACCTCGAGGAGCGGCTGGCCGGGCTTCACCACGTCGCCCGGCGCGACGAACACCGTGACGACGTCACCGGAGGCGATGTTTTCACCCAGATCGGGCAGCTTGAATTCTGTGGCCATGGCGTGCAGCAGTGGAGTGGGGAGAGGAAGGGGCGAGAGATTGGATCAGGCGAGGGCGGCGTCGATCTTGTCGGGATTTACACCGAGACGCGCGATCGCCTCGGCGACGGCCTCCTGGCCGATCGCACCCTCAGCGGCCAGCCGCGAGAGCGTGCCGATCACGATGCACTCGGCATCCACCTCGAAGTGGCGTCGCAGCGGGCCTCGCGCCTCGCTGCGGCCGAAGCCGTCGGTGCCCATCACGAACAGGCCGCCGGGAATCCAGGGATCGAGCTGCTCGGGCACGGCCCGCACGTGGTCGCTCGCGGCCACGAACACGCCGTCGGCCGCGGCGATGGTCTCCTCGAGATAACTGCGGCGGGGCGCGGCCGTGGGATGCAGCATGTTCCAGCGGCGGCATTCCTGCGCCTCGCGGCGCAGTTCCTTCCAGCTCGTCACGCTCCACACCGTGCTCGACACGCCCCACTGCTCCGCCAGAATCTCGGCGGCCCGAATCACCTCGCGGAGGATCGTGCCCGAGCCCAGGAGCTGCACGGGCGGCAGCGCAGCCGCGTCCTTGCCCTGCCCGGCTCCCTTGCCCTGGGCCGGCTTGGCGGAGACTTCGCGGAGCTTGTAGCCCCCCTTGAGGATCCCCGCCTCACAGCCCGGGGGCATCGGCGGCATTTCGTAGTTTTCGTTGTAGACCGTAATGTAGTAGATCCAGTCTTCACCCTTGCCATACATCCGCTCCATGCCGTCGAGCATGATCACCGTCGTCTCGTAGACGAACGCCGGGTCGTAGGCCTTGACCGTCGGATAGGCCATCGCGAACAGGTGGCTGTGGCCATCCTGGTGCTGGAGCCCTTCGCCATTCAGCGTGGTCCGGCCGGCCGTGCCACCGAGCAGGAAGCCGCGGGCCCGGCAATCGCAGGCCGCCCAGATCAAGTCGCCGATCCGCTGGAAGCCGAACATCGAGTAATAGATGAAGATCGGGATCATCGGCACGCCGTGGCTGGCGTAGGCCGTGCCGGCGGCCACGAAGCTCGACATGCTGCCCGCCTCGGTGATGCCCTCCTCGAGAATCTGCCCGTCTTTGGCCTCGCGGTAGTAGAGGAGCTGGTCGGAATCGACCGGCTCGTATAGCTGCCCGGTGTGGGCATAGATGCCGCACTGCTTGAAGAGCGGATCCATGCCGAAGGTGCGGGATTCGTCGGGCACGATCGGCACGATGTATTTGCCCACCTGCTTGTCTTTGAGCAGCGATGCCATCAGCGTGACGGCGCCGGTGGTCGTCGAGACCTCGCGGCCGGCGCTCTTCTCGATGAACGGGCGGTAGTCGTCGAGCGTGGGCGTCGCGAGCAGCGGCCCCTGCTTCGGCCGGCCCGGCACGTAGCCGCCGAGCGCCTGCCGGCGTTCATGGAGATAGCGCATCTCCTCGGAGTCTTCCGGCGGGCGATAGAAGGGCGCCTTGGCCACTTCGTCGTCGGAGATCGGGATGCCGAACCGCGAGCGGAACGCCCGCAGCTCGTCTTCGTTGAGCTTCTTCTGCTGGTGGGTGACATTGCGGCCCTCGCCCACCTCGCCGAGGCCGTAGCCCTTGATCGTCTTGGCGATGATCACGGTCGGCTTGCCGTGGCACTTCATCGCGGCGTCGTAGGCCGCGAACACCTTCTCCGGATCGTGGCCGCCGCGCTTCAGCTTCTTGAGCTTTTCGTCGGAGAGGTGGGCGATCATCTCCGTGAGCTCGGGATCGACGCCGAAGAAATGCTCGCGGATGTAGCCGCCGGGCATCACGACGTATTTCTGATACTGGCCGTCCACCACCTCGTTCATCCGCTTGACGAGCAGCCCCTTGTCGTCCTTGGCGAGCAGCGGATCCCAATCCTCGCCCCAGATCACCTTGATCACGTTCCAGCCGGCGCCGCGGAAGACGCCTTCGAGCTCCTGGATGATCTTGCCGTTGCCACGAACGGGGCCGTCGAGCCGCTGCAGATTGCAGTTGATCACGAATACGAGGTTGTCGAGCTTCTCGCGGGCGGCGAGTGAAATGGCCCCGAGCGTCTCCGGCTCGTCGGTCTCGCCGTCGCCGATGAAGCACCACACGTGCTGCTTGCTCGTGTCTTTGATGCCGCGATCCTGCAGATACTTGTTGAACCGCGCCTGGTAGATCGACATGATCGGCCCGAGGCCCATCGACACCGTGGGAAACTCCCAGAATTCAGGCATCAGCCAGGGGTGCGGGTAGCTCGAGAGGCCGCCGCCGGGCGCCAGCTCGCGCCGGAAATTCTCCAGATGCTTTTCGCTGATCCGCCCCTCGAGAAACGCCCGGGAGTAGATGCCCGGCGAAGCGTGCCCCTGAAAATAGACCTGGTCGCCCGAGTAGTCGTCGCCCCGGCCGCGGATGAAGTGGTTCATGGCCACCTCGACGAGCGTGGCCGACGAGGCGAAGGTGGAGATATGGCCACCGATGCTTTTGTCTTCGCGGTTGGCCCGCACGACCATCGCCATCGCATTCCAACGGATGATGCTCTTGATCCGCCGCTCGATCTCGCGATTGCCCGGGTAGGGCGGCTGGCGGTCGGCGGGGATCGTGTTGATATAGGGCGTGGTGGCGGAGAACGGGATCGCCACGCCCAGCCGGTAGGCCTCCTGCTCGATGGCGTGCAGCAGGTAGGCGGCGCGGTCTCCCCCGCGGCTGTTGATCACATAGCGGAGCGAATCGAGCCACTCGCGGGTTTCGGTCGGGTCGGCATCGACCGCCGAGACGCCGTCGGAGAGCTCCGGCTGCCCGGAGGCCGTGTCGCCCATCTGCCCGATCGACATCGGCACATGGGCGCCTCGGGGGAGGCCCGAAACCTCGTCAACGACGTCGCTGCCGGACTGCTCGGTATCGGGGCTGGCCATGGTGTACTCCGGGAAAATGCGCGGACTTTTCCCATTATTCCGGGGAGTCCGGGGGGCGTCTAGGCCGGTTGAAAGCCCCGCAGCACCACGCGGAAGCGTGCCCTACTTCGCCGCGGCATCGCTGCGCGGCCGGTAGATTTCAGTCGCCAGGCCGAAATAGTTTTCCGCCGAAAACGCCACCGTCTCGCCGAGCGTCGGATGCGGATGGATCGTCTCGGAGAGGTCGCGGGCCGAGCAGCCCATCTCGATCGCGAGCGTGCCCTCCGCCACGAGCTCGCCCGCACCGGGGCCCACCATCCCCACGCCGAGCACCCGGTCGGTTTCCGGATCGACGAGGATCTTCGTCATGCCCTCCGTGCGGCCGAGCGCCTGCGCGCGGCCGCTCGCGGCCCAGGGATAGCGGCTGATCTCGACGCTGCGGCCCTCGGCCGCCGCTTCATGCTCCGTGAGCCCGGCCCAGGCGATCTCAGGATCGGTGAACACGACGGCCGGGATCGCCCGCGGCGCGAACATCGCCGGCTCGCCGTGGAGCGCCTCGACGGCCACCTTGCCCTGGTGGCTCGCCCGATGGGCGAGCATCGGCTCGCCGCACACGTCGCCGATCGCGAGAATCCGCGGGTCGGCCGTGCGCTGCTGCCCATCGACCTCGACGAACCCCTTGGCGCTCACCACCACCTGCGTGTTCTCGAGCCCGATGCCATCGGAATTCGGCCGCCGGCCGACGGCCACGAGCACCCGGGAAAACTCGTGCGTGCTCGGGCCTTCCGGCCCCTCGAAATGCACCCGGATCGACTCGCCCCGGTCTTCGAGCTTCGTGACCTTCGTCCGCAAGTGGATCTTTTCAAACAGCTTTTCCAGCCGCTGCTGAAGCGGCTTGACGAGATCGCGATCGGCCCCGGGCAGGAGCGTATCGGTGAGCTCGACCACCGACACGCGCGAACCGAGCTCCGCATACACCGTGCCCATTTCGAGCCCGATGTAGCCGCCGCCGATCACGAGCAGCGAGGCGGGCACATCGGCCATCTCCAGGGCCTTCGTCGAATCCATCACGCGCGGCGTCGGCAGATCGAAGGCCGGAATCTTCGCGGGCCGGGAGCCACTGGCCAGGATGCAGTGGTCGAACGTGAGCGTCTGCGTGGGAGCGCCGGCCGCCGCGATTTCGAGCGTTGTCGAATTCGTGAACCGGGCGTTGCCGTGGATCACGGTGACGTTGCGCCGCTTGGCGAGCTGTGCCAAGCCGCCGGTGAGCGTGGCGATCACCTTCTCCTTGCGGCCGCGCACCACGTCGATATCGATCTTCGGACGGTCGAAATGGATGCCCCAGGCCTCCATTTCACGGGCCTCGGCCAGCACCCGGCCCACGTGGAGCAAGGCCTTGGAAGGAATGCATCCGCGGAGCAGGCATGTGCCCCCCAGGCGTTCGTCGCGTTCGACGAGCGTCACCGGCATGCCGAGATCGGCGGCCAAGAACGCGGCGGCATAGCCGCCAGGACCGCCTCCGAGCACCACGAGGGGGGCGTGCGTTGCCATGAAAAAGACCTCAGACAGGTGGGGAGCGGAGCGGCGCGGGGCGAGCCGGCAGCGACGGGCTCGCCGGCAGACGCTGCGATGTTGTAGTTTCGCCGGCGAGTTCGGACAAGAAACGGCCGGCAGGCCCCGGCCGCATGGTGCGTTCGCCGGTGTCTCATGGCATGGTCGGCCCCCTCGCGGGCTCCGAGTCCGTTCACGCTCGATGTTCGCAGCCTCGCCTGCTTTCGGATCGCCGTCGGAGCGGTCGTGGTCGCCGACAGCCTGCTCAGAACGCGCGACATCTCGCTCATGCTCGCCCCCGACGGCATGTTTCCGCTCGCCGCCCTGCGCGAGTTTTTTGGCGACCGCTGGGCGTGGTCGCTCGCCTTCGTGATCGATGCCACATGGTGGGGAGCCGCCCTGCTCGCCCTCCAGGGCCTGGCCGGCCTGGCGCTGGCAATCGGGATCAACACCCGCGTGGCCACGATCGCCGCCTGGGGGGCCGTGATGAGCATCGTGCGGCGCACCGCCCCCGCCACGAACGCCGGCGACGAATGGCTCTGCTGCCTGCTGTTTTGGAGCATGTTTCTGCCCCTCGGGGCGGCCTGGTCGGTCGATGCCTGGCGCCGCGGAACACCGCGGCCGTTTCCGACGGTCCGTTCCCCGGCCACGATCGCCCTCGTGCTCCAACTCGCCGTCGTCTATCTCGGGGCCGGGCTCTCCAAGTGCAATCCGGCCTGGCTCGCGGGGGATGCGGTCGCAACCGCGCTCTCGCTCTTCGACCATGGCACGTCGTGGGGCGACTGGCTGGCTCGGCACGAGCGCGCGTGCCGCTTCCTCGGCTGGTCGGTGCTCGGCCTGGAACTCGTCGGCCCCGTGCTGCTCGTGGCGACGGGCCGCCCGGGCGTGCGATTCGCGCTCGTGGTCGTGTTTTGCTTCTTTCATGCCGCCACGGCCGCGCTCATGTCGCTCGGGCTCTTCGCCTTTGTCGGCCTCGCGGCCTGGCTCGCGATCGTGCCCTCCGCCGCGTGGGCCTCGTTCACGCCGCGTGTTCGCACCGGCGGCGCTCCGCCGCTCGACACGCGCGTGGTGCCGCAGCCGGCGCCGCCCCGCTGGGAACGCGGCGTCGTGGCGACCGCGGTCGGCATCGCCGCCCTCTCGTTCTTGCACGACACGACACCCTGGCGCACACGGCCGGCACCGGCGTGGCTCCGCGGTGCGGTGCAGGCCACGGGCCTCGGGCAGAGCTGGGCGGTGTTCGGCGATGTGCCCCGGCAGAGGCAGTGGGTCTACAGCCGGGGCATCCTGGCCGACGGCCGTGAGATCGACGTCCTTCGCGGCGGCCGACCGGTCGCCGACACGCTGCCGGCGGGAGGCTTCACGTCGCTGCCGCATCACCGCTGGCACAAGCTCTTGTGGGAGCTGCCGAAACCCGACCGCCGGGTGTTCGCGCCGAGCATCGCGGCAGCCATCGCCCACGACTGGAACGGCCGGCACGGCGCGGCAGACGGCCTCATCGCGCTCGAGATCCGGGCCGTCCGGCTCGGTGCGTTTCCCGCCCCGGAAACCCGCCACGAGCTGCTGCTCGCCACCTGGCCGGCGCGCGACGACTCAGGCGGGGGAAACCTCGACCGTTGGCTGCGCGAGCACACCGCGCGGTGATTGTCGCGTGCGACGAAGCGTGGCACACTGGCGGGTGAGCCACGGGGCTCGCCCGCGAGAGTGGCGAAATTGGCAGACGCGCTGGATTTAGGTTCCAGTGCCGCAAGGCGTGCGGGTTCGACTCCCGCCTCTCGCACACGATCGGCGCGAGGCCGCAGACCGGCGTGGCCGACACTTCCAGATGCAATCTACCGGAGCGGATTGAGAGGAGCCGCCTGCTCGGAGGCGTCGCCAGGCTCCCCGGGCGCGGGTTCGGCATACACGGCCCGCTGCAGTGGACGGTAGGGCCGAGCCACCCGCGGCGCGAGCTGCCGCAGCGCCTCGTGCCGGAGCCGCTCCTGGTGCAGGGCCGCCTGCCTGAGCATCGCGAGCCGCTCCTGGCCGCGCCGGCGCGACGCAGCTTCGTCGAAGAGATTGTCGTCGTTCGGCGCGACTGGCGGCGCGGCCTTGGGTCGGTCGTCGGGCACAGGCAGGGGCGCCGGCTCCAACGGGGCCCTCGCAGTGGGCTGCTGTTCCGACGGCGCGGGCTCAGGGGCTGGCGCTGCCGCAGGATTTTTTTCCGGCGCTGCCGCTGGCTCTGTCTCCGGCGCTGCCTCAGGCTCTGTCTCCGGGGCCGCGTCTGGCTCCGGGGCCGGGAGCTCGAATCCCGGCACCGGCGACTCCTCGTCGGCACTCGGCACTTCTGATTTCGGTGGCATGACCGGCGCGGCGGGTTCGGCGTGCGCGGCCTGCACCACGTCGTGGCCCGGCCAGCTGCGCCACTGCGTGCCGTAAAAACCGAAACTCGCCGGCCGCACCGGGCAGTGGGCTGGGCAGCCGGGAACACCGCAGGCCCCGTGACGACAGCCAGCATGCTTGCAGTGGCCGTGCGGGCAGGTGGCGCCGCGGCACTCGTCAACGCAGCCCTGGCGTGCCGGGGCCGGCATGGGGCCGCGGGTGCCGGCCTCGATCGTCTCGACCACCATCGCGGGGGAGATCGGCGGCTTGGCCTGGCCGGGAATCGCGGAAATCACTTCGCTCGCCGGGGCCCGGCCGACCGGCCCGGCGGCAAACCCGATCAATGAACACACCACGGCCCCGAGCAGGGCGGGCGACGGGCTCGATGTGGCGCGGCGATGAAGCGTCATGATTGGCGGGCTGTCTGGGACGATGCGGGCCGTCAAAGTCGGCACAATCGGCATTTCCGTCGCGGAGTGGTATCGACAGGGCAGGCGGGCGATCTTTGGTGGAATTTTCCGCCGCAGGTTTCGGGCCTCGAGCCGGCAGGCTGGGGCTTTCGGGTACCATGAGCAATGGACCGTCGCCGGCAGGGGCTTATCCATGAAAAAGGTCAATCTGCGGTTCGTGCTGATCCTCGTCGGCGTGCTCGTCGGCGGCATCGTGGGCGTCTATTTTCTGCACCGCTTCCAGGTGACGCGCAACGCCGGCAGCCTGGCGAAACTGGCCCGCGCGAAGCTCTCCGAAGGGAAGAATGGCGAAGCCCTGACGCTGTTCAGCCGCTACGTGGCCTACCGCCCGGACGACAAAGAGGCCTATGCGGAGTTCGCGGGCCTCGTGCTCGACCGCGCCGAAGCGCCGGGGGCCACGCGGAACGACGTGGCCCGCGCCTACGGGGTGCTCGAGACGGCCGTGCGCCGCAATCCCGATGACGACAGCCTGCGTCAGCGGCTGGCCACCTTCCAGATGCGGATCGGCCGGTTTGGCGACGCCCGCGAGCATCTGCAGGTGCTCCGTGCGAAGGCCGCCGGCCAGGAGGCCGCCCCGCTCACCCGCGACCCCGAGTCTGCCGCAGACGGAGATCAAGCCACCGATGACAAGCCGCTCGACCAGACCCAGCTCGACCTTCTGCTCGCGCGGTCATGGGCCGGGACGGGCGAGTTCGAGGAAGCCGCGACGCTCGCGAGCGACCTGATCGGCTTCGATCTCCAAACGAAGCAGTTCGATTCCGACCGCAAACCGGCCGCCGACAGCACCGACGCATTCGTCCTTTTGGCGGCGATCCTGCAAGAGAAGTTCGAGGACCCGGGCACTGCCGACAAAGTGCTCGCGGAGTTGGTGAAGGCGAACGCGCGCGATCCGAAAGCCTGGCTTGCGCTCGCCCGCTGGCACCGGCAGCGCGGCAATCTCGCCGCCGCCAAGCAGGACGTGGCGCAGGCCAGCCAGCTCGACGCCGACAACCTCGAGACGGTGCTCGCCGGCTTCGAAATCGCCCTCGCCGAAAAGGATTTCGCCGCCGCCCAGAAGCTCATCGACCGGGGCACGGCGCTGGCCGCAAACGACGAGCGGATCATCCGCGCCGCCGCCGTGCTCGCCCTGCAAAGGCAGCAGCCCGAGGAGGCGGTGAAAGTGCTCGATGCCGGCCTCGACGCGATGCCGCGCAACACCTCGCTGTTGCTCATGCTCGCCGACGCGCTCCTGCAGACCAACCAGATTCCCCGCGTCTCGCAGACGATCGGCACGCTCAAGGAAGTGCTCGGTGCGGCGAGCCCGGCCGTGGGCCTGCTCGAAGCCCGCGTCTTGATCACCGAACAGCGCTGGCTGCAGGCCCGGCAGAAGCTCGACCGGGTGCGGCCGCTGGTGGCCGGCTCGACCGAGCTCACCCGGCAGGTGGATCTCTATCTCGGGCAGTGCCACGAGCAGCTCGGCGAATTCGACGAGCAACTGGAGGCCAACCGCCGGGTGCTCAGCGACGATCCGACGTCGCTCGCCGCCCGCGTCGGCGCGGCCTCGGCGCTGATCGCGGGCGGCAAGCCCGACGACGCGCTCCAGGAATTCGAGATCGTGGCCAACGCGATCCCGCGCGAGCGGCTGCCGGCGATCCCGCAGGTTTGGAATCCGCTTCTGCAGCTGCGCGTGGCGGCCCAGATGAAGCGGCCGCCGGCCGACCGCGACTGGTCGGGCATCGACGACTTGCTCGACGCGCTCCAGGAATCGGCCGACATCTCCGACGCCCAGATCGCCATGCTCCGGGCCGACGTGCTCGTGCGCAAGGGAGAAGCCGCCGCCGCCGCCCAGCTGCTCGCGACCGCCAGTGAAGCCAACCCGCAGGACCCTCAGCTCGTGGCCGCCCTCGCCACGCTCGCGCTGCGCGACAACGACCCCGACAAGGCCCGGAAGGCGCTCGCCACGGCGCCCAAGGAAATCGCCGACACGGCCAGCCTGCTGCTCATGGAGGCCCAGCTCGCCGCCCGTGCACAGGCCGACGACGCGGCCCGGCAGCTCGACGCGATCGAGGTTCGGGCTGCGGCTCTGCCGGCGGACCAAGCCGGCCGCGTCCTCTCGGCCCTCGCCTCCGTGCGGCTGGGGCTCGGCCAGCCCGACGCGGCGGAGCGGCTCTGGAAGCAGGCCCTCGAGAAAGCCCCCGACGACCCGCGGCTGCGTTGGACGCTGTTCGAACTGGCCCGCGAGCGCAGCGACCTCGAAGCGATGCGGAGCCTCTCGGCCGACATCGCCAAGTCCACCGGCCCCACGAGCCCGCAAGCCCGCGTCGCCAAGGCCAGCACGCTGATTCAAGCCGTGCGTGAGGCCCAGAAAAAAAAGCTGGTCAAAGACCAGACCATTCTCGAGCTCTCCGCGGCCGACAGGCAGGCGATCGACGAGGCCCGCAACCTGCTGATCGAGGCGGAAAACGATCGCCCCGGCTGGGCCCAGGTGCAACAGCTCTTCGCCGACATCGCCGGGCTGCGGGGTGACCTGCCGGCGGCCATCGACCACCTCCAGCGCGCCAGCCGCATGGGCCCGCCCAATCCGGCGATCATCCGGCAGCTCGTGGGCCTGCTCTACGCGTCGAACCGCTTCGACGAGGCCGAGCAGGCGATCGCCCGGCTCGGACCGGAAGGGATCGGCGGCTTCGAGCGGATCACCGCCGAGATGGAACTGCGCTCGGGCAACATCGACGAGGCGGTGGCCCTCGCCCAGAAGAGCGTGTCGTCCGACTCGAAGAACGCGGGCGAATTGCTCTGGCTCGGGCAGCTGCTCAGCCGCTCCGGCAAGGCCG